>CAXQPB010000084.1:0-28542 GCA_964225545.1 Candidatus Nitrosopumilus sp.
TTCGCCTGAGCGGGAAACAACACAAACGCTGCCGAAGCAGCGGTGAGAAGCGCGGTTGAGAGAAACCTGTAGGCAGTCATTTTCAAATCCTTCTGGGTCCGTCAGATCAGTGGCAGATTGAAACGTGTTTCACGAGTTTTACACTTCGCCCCAGCCGGCACAACAGAAAAATTCCTGCGGCTCAGGGTTTGAGCACAGGAGGGTCCGGTCAGGATCAGTGAACATCCGGGCCCGACAACTCCGCCCGGTCGCGCAGGCCCTGCGCAGCGATCACGCCACTGGAGAATTCCTCCAGGACCGAGCCGCTGAGACGCATGGTAAGCGTTTTTGAGGCTTCCGGGACCACCCGATCGGGGAGACCGGCGGCCGCGGCATCATCCGCTGGCGCCAGAGGCCTGCTTGCATAGAGAAAATCGAGCTGGATCGATGCCGGTTCTGTTTCCAGCGTTTTCAGGCCTTTCAGAGCGGGTTCCGCAATGGCCCTCCAGATTCGGTCGACGCGCGCAGCGGCGTTTTCTGTGCCCCCGGTGAGCACGAGCCCGGTCAGCACGCGATAACGAAGCCAGTCTTCGCCTTCCGCCCGGAAAACGCCCTCGACGGCCCCCTCCGTCGGGCCCTCGGCCCCAGCCCTGATGGTCGCTGCCAGCAGGCCGATCTGCAGATTCACGGCATCGGGGCCGTACTGATTGGCGGTCTGAGAAACCTCACCGGCGAGCTCTTTCAGCTTCTCCTGAGTGGAAGCCTGAATGGGGGTGCGGGGTCCGCCTCCAGGCTCATCCTCGCCCGCCACCGCGGGTGCGGCCACGGTGATCGAGACGCATAGACCGACTCGAAACATCCATCTGCCCAGAGTGATCGGGACCGACCGGTTTACCTTACTGAAACTCACGGCAAAAGATGATGCCGCAAGCGCGGCGGCCCGGCCAACCGGACCGTCAGCGGTCAAGCAGGATGCATCCTTACGTTACACGGCGGCAGAATGAGCTCGTGATGGAAGCAAGCCGGGCGTTTCCGGACTCTGCACCGCGCGGCCATGTACTCTGCGCCGTTTCGGGAGGCTCCGATTCGGTGGCGCTGCTGGAGATCATGGGGCTGCTGCGCGATCGGCACGAGCTGACGATCTCGGCCGCCTGCATTGATCATGGCCTGCGCGCGGCCGCCGACGACGAAATCGAACTGGTTCGCAAACTGGCCGAGCAACGACAGGTGCCGTTCTACAAATCCGTGATGGAACGCCCCTATCGCGAAGACGAGGCTTATCTCCGCGAGCTGCGCTATGCGCACCTCGATCGTATCGCGCGCCGCATCGATGCCGACTGGATCGCGACCGGACACACCCGGGACGACCAGATCGAGACCATCCTGTTCCGAATGTTTCGAGGCGCCGGGCGTCGCGGCATGTCCGGGATCGCGCTCTCTGATCGCGGGCTCATCCGGCCGCTGCTCCGAACCGGCCGCGAACAGCTTCGCGATTTCCTGCGCTCACGGGGCGTCGCATGGTGCGAGGACGAGTCGAACGACGATCCCGCATACACACGCAATCGAATCCGGCATGAGCTGCGCCCGACCATCGAAAAGACCCTCGGCACCGCCGGCGTAGCCAGACTTCCGTTGCTTGCAGAGCGATGGCGGGACGAGGAGGCCTATCTGGAGCAACAGGCGGGACGCTGGCGAGCGTACGCGGTCCGTGACTCCACCGAGCACGGCTCTTACGTCGATATTGTGGCTCTTGATGAGGCCCCGGCTGCACTGCGCGCCCGCGTGCTGCGCGCCTGGCTCCGCGACGTGTGCGGTGGCGCTGAACCCGGCATCGCCGGACTCGAAGCGCTGGAGACTCTGCTCGCGGAACCGGGCGAAGACCGCCGGATAGACATCGGGGGGATCTGCGCGCTCACCCGCGGCGGCCGCCTGACAGCACAAGCCGTGGCGACGGCGGGCTCCTTCGTCAAACGCAGGCTGTTGACCGACAGCCTCGATATTGTGGTCGGCCCCGGCTCCCGGTGGACCCTCCGTGTCGACCCTGCTCCCGAAGGACCGCGGGCGCAGCTGCAGGCTCCATGGGCAGAGGAGGTCGATATCGACCGAGGCGCCCTGGACGGAGGAGTGGAGATCCGCTGCGCAGCGGCCGACGACGCGATCCAGACACCCGAAAGCGGCCGCCTCGGGGTTCCCGACTTTCTCAGCAGGGTGGGAGTTCCATACGAGGCCGCACGGGCATGGCCCGTTGTGGTCCGGGCGAGCTCGCTCCTGTGGGTCCCGGGCGCAGGAACGGCGCAGTTTCCGGGTGGAACAAACGCCGGAACTTCCTGCACGCCGGTGGTGCGCTTCACCTGGCGCAGAACGCGGTGCTGATGTTGCTGGTTCAGGGGGTGCGTGTTAGCGTCAAAATATTGAATTTCATTGGCAGTCCAGCAGTTTTGCCGGCAGCACAGCAATGCGCACAAAGCAGCGCACTGGACCAACCAGCCGCCTTAGAGGTTTCGAGTGTCCGACTCGCCCCAGACCAGTAAATCCCCGATGAATCAGTTTTCGCGAAACCTCGCCCTGTGGTTGGTGCTGGCGCTTCTGGTTCTCCTGGTCGTCAACATGTTCCAGGGCCAGCAGTCGCGCGATACCGAGATCGGCTACAGCCAGTTCGTCTCGGATCTTGCCGGCGGCCGAATCGACGACGTGACCGTTCAGGGCGACATCATTCGCGGTCGACTCGACGGCAGCGAGGCGTTCCGCACCCACGGCCCCCGCGAGGACGCGATCGAGCGTCTGCTGGAGCTGGGCGTCCCGTTTACCGACAAGCCCCCCGCAGATGACCCGTGGTACGTGGTGCTGCTTGTTCAGTGGTTTCCGATGCTGCTGCTCGTCGGCGTCTGGATCTTCTTCATGCGTCAGATGCAGATGGGCGGCGGGAAGGCCATGGCCTTCGGCAAAAGTCGCGCCAAGCTCCTGAACGAGAACCAGAACAAGGTCACGTTCAACGATGTCGCGGGCATCGACGAAGCAAAAGACGAGCTGGAAGAGATTATCGCCTTCCTGCGTGATCCGAAGAAGTTCACCCGACTGGGCGGGCGGATTCCCAAAGGCGTGCTGCTCGTCGGGTCTCCCGGCACCGGCAAGACACTGCTCGCGAGAGCCGTCGCTGGCGAGGCCGGCGTTCCGTTCTTCTCGATCTCCGGTTCGGACTTCGTGGAAATGTTCGTGGGTGTGGGCGCCTCGCGCGTTCGCGACCTCTTCGTGCAGGGCAAGAAAAACGCTCCGTGCATTATCTTCATCGACGAGATCGACGCTGTCGGACGCCACCGCGGCGCGGGCCTCGGAGGCGGTCACGATGAGCGTGAGCAGACCCTGAACCAGCTGCTGGTCGAGATGGACGGCTTCGAGTCCAATGACGGCGTCATCATGGTGGCGGCGACCAACCGACCCGACGTTCTCGACCCGGCGCTGCTCCGACCGGGCCGTTTCGACCGCCGGATCGTGGTCCCGCGACCCGATGCGCGCGGCCGAGAGGGCATCCTGAAAGTTCACACCCGGAAGGTCCCGCTCGCCGACGACGTCGAGATGAACACGCTGGCCAAGGCCACTCCCGGATTCGCAGGCGCCGACCTCGAGAACCTCGTCAATGAAGCAGCATTGCAGGCAGCGCGTGAAGGTCTGGACGTTGTCACGCAGCGCTGCTTCGACCTCGCCAAGGACAAGGTTCTGATGGGCGCTGAGCGCCGAAGCCTTGTTCTCAGCGAAGAAGAGCGCCGCAACACGGCCTACCACGAGTCGGGGCACGCCCTCGTGGCGCGCATGCTCCCGGGTACCGATCCGGTACACAAGGTCACGATTATCCCCCGCGGCATGGCGCTGGGCGTCACCCAGCAACTGCCCGAGGACGACCGACACACCTACAAAAAGCAGTTCATTCTCAACAACCTGGCGATCCTGTACGGAGGCCGGGTGGCCGAGGAGCTCGTTCTCAACGAGATCACGACCGGAGCCAGCAACGACATCGAGAAGGCCACGGAACTGGCCCGCAAAATGGTCTGCGAGTGGGGAATGAGCGATTCTCTGGGACCGGTGCTGCTCGGCAAGCCGAACGAGGAAGTTTTTCTCGGTATGGATATTCAGTCCCGGCGCGAATATTCTGAGCACACGGCGCAATCGATCGACGGAGAGGTGAAGACAATCCTTTCGGACGCGTACACGCGGGCGAAAGACATCCTCCAGTCGAATATGACGATCCTTCACTCCATGGCACAGGCTCTCCTCGAGAGGGAAGTCCTGGACGCCAAAGAGATCGATGAGATCATCGAAAACGAGGGCGGTAGTTTTCCGACCGGCGACCTGGCCGGATCCCCGGCGTAGCTTCGGGGATCACGCCCCCTGAGGGCGGGGGTTGCCGCAGTCGAGGGGGATGTGATGAGTGCAGGGGCACTGAACTCGCCAGCCGAAACAGACGCTGTGACCACGGACAGCGGAACTGAGCGCAAGCTATTCGGCACGGATGGAATTCGCGGCGTCGCGAATATGGAACCGATGACGCCGGAGGCGATCCTGCGTCTCGGCCGCGCGGTCGGCCGTTACTTCCAGACATCGGGCGACCGACGGCACAAGATCGTCATCGGCAAGGACACCCGCCTGTCCGGTTATATGATCGAGACCGCGCTGGCGTCCGGGCTTTGCTCGATGGGCGTGGACCCGCTGCTCGTCGGCCCCATGCCCACGCCCGGTATCGCTTTCCTGACCCGCAGCCTCCGCGCCGACGCAGGCGTCGCCATCTCGGCCTCCCATAACCCCTTCGAAGACAACGGGATCAAGTTTTTCGGTCCGGACGGTTTCAAGCTGGCTGACGCAGCCGAACTCGCTATCGAGGGGCTCGTCTTCGGCGACGAGATCGACAGGGTCCGGCCCACAGCGGGCGGCATCGGCAAAGCGTACCGGATCGAGGACGCCCCCGGTCGTTACAACGTCTTCGTGAAGCAGGTGGTCCCCAGACAGGTCACGTTCGATGGTCTGCGAATCGTTGTCGATTGTGCCAACGGCGCAGCCTACCGGATCGCCCCGGAGGTCCTGCGTGAGCTTGGCGCGGAAGTCATCACGATCGGGAACTCGCCGGACGGCCTGAACATCAACGACGGGTGCGGAGCCCTGCATACCGACCTTCTCGCGGAGCGGGTGGTTCGGGAGGGGGCCCACCTCGGGCTCGCGCTCGATGGTGACGCCGACCGCTGCATTCTTGTCGATGAGCTCGGCAACGAGGTCGACGGCGATCACGTACTCGCGATACTCGCACTGGCCCTCGAAGAGCGAGGCGAGCTCGGATCCTCCACTGTGGTGGCTACGGTGATGTCCAACCTCGGCCTCGAGGTCGGCCTGCGCGAACGCGGGATCACGATGGTGAGAACGCCGGTGGGCGACCGCTACGTCGTCGAGCGGATGCTGAACGACGGCGTGAACCTCGGCGGAGAACAGTCCGGCCATGTCGTCTGTCTCGACCACACGACAACCGGCGACGGGATGATCACTGCGTTGATGGTCATCACTCGAATGGTCGAACAGAACGTCCAGCTGTCCACGTTGAAGGACAACTTCTCGAAGTTCCCGCAAACCCTGATCAGCCTGCGCGTCAAACAGAAGCCCGACCTCGACACCGTCGAATCGGTCGCCGAAGCCATCCGCGGAACGGAAGAGGCCCTCGGTGACCGGGGGCGCGTCCTGGTGCGCTACTCGGGCACCGAGCCGGTCGCGCGCGTCATGGTTGAAGGGGAGGATGCCGAGCTCGTCGAAAGCGGGGCTCGGAGCATCGCGCGCAGTATCGAGGCAGAGCTCTCCTGAAGATGAGGCCGATGCTGCGACTCGGCGTGAACGTCGACCACGTAGCGACGATTCGGCAGGCCCGCGGGACCGACTACCCCGACCCGGTGATGGCCGCGCTGGAGGCGGAGAGGGCCGGTGCCGCCGGAATCACCGCCCACCTGCGCGAGGACCGGCGCCACATACAGGACCACGACATCGACCGGCTGGCTGCAGGGGTGACCTCCAAGCTGAATCTCGAGATCGCCGCTACGCCCGAGATGGTCGAGATCGCACGCCGCGTGCGGCCCGCCGACTGCTGCCTTGTGCCCGAGCGACGCGAGGAGCTTACCACCGAGGGGGGATTGTCGGTCGATGGGAATCGGGAGAGGCTGACAGACATCGTGGCCGGACTGCGGGACGCCGGCATTCAAGTCAGCCTTTTCATCGACCCCGCGCCGCGCGAGATCGAGGCGGCCGCGGACGTGGGCGCGCCGGTGATCGAACTGCACACCGGCACCTACGCCGACGCGACCGATGACTCTGCCAGGGCGCGGGAAATGCAGCGAATCACGGAGGGAGTCCTGCTGGCCGAGCAGGCCGGACTTGTGGTCAACGCCGGCCACGGCCTGACGGTCGGAAACGTCGGTCCGATTGCGGCGATCCCGCAGATGGTCGAGCTCAACATAGGCCACAGCATCGTCGCGCGAGCGCTGTTTCTCGGCATGCACGGGGCAGTCAAAGAGATGCTCAACGCCTGCAACGCGGCCCGCGAGCATCTGCAAGGCTGATCCGGTAACTCACTCGATCCCCCACTCATGAGTTTGAGCGACTACAAACCCGTCGTCAGCCGCGTCGATATGCGCCGGCTTGACGCATTCACCATCGCCGCCGGCACGGACTCGCTGGCGCTGATGGAGCTGGCCGGCGGGCGGATCGCCGCCTACCTGCTGGCCCATGCAGACGAGCTTACGGGAAGCGTCGAAGACGACGATCACGTCTTCACTGTGCTGGTGGCCACGGGGCCGGGCAACAACGGAGGCGACGGGTTCGTCGTCTCACGCCTGCTGGCCGAGCAGGGCTGGCATCCGGTCGTAGCCATCTGCGGCCCGCCGCCGGAGCCCGCTACCGATGCGGGCGTCAATCTGCGCCGGTGGGAGGAGTGCGGCGGCGAAGTGATCGGTGCTGCGGATTGCCTCGACCTGCTCCGCAAGCGTGACGACAGCGCGGACATCATCCTCGATTGTCTGTTCGGCACCGGGCTGCATCGCCCCCTGGAGGGATTGCAGGCCGAGCTTGTCACGCAGATCAACGACAGCGGCCTGCCCGTGGTTGCCTGCGACATGCCGTCGGGGCTTTGCGCCGATACCGGTCGCCCGCTCGGAGTCGCCGTCGTCGCCGATGCCACGGTCACGCTCGGAGCAGCAAAACCCGGGCTTTTCGTCGGACTCGGGCCTGATCATGCCGGGCGGGTGACGATCGCCGACATCGGCCTGAAGAGCCCCGAAGAGGCGTTGGTCGAACCGATCGGACACGTTATCGACGACGAGTACAGCGAGCTGCTCGTCCCGCACCGGCGCGGCACGACCCACAAAGGTCAGCTCGGCCACGTGCTGGTCGTGGGTGGCGGCGCGGGAACGACAGGCGCGGCCTTGCTGGCAGCGATGGGCGCGCTTCGCGCGGGGGCGGGTCTGGCTACGATGGCCGTGCCCGCCTCGCTTGCTCCGACGACCGATGCGGCGTTGCCCGAGGCGATGACGATCGGGCTGGCCGATGACGGATCGGGAAACGTCGGCGCAGACGCGTGGCGCGCGTTGAGCGCGTCGGCCGAACGCTGCGGCGTGGCAGCGGTCGGTCCGGGGCTCGGAACCGGGCCGGGGGCCGAAACACTCGTTCACGGTATGATCAGCGGCTTCGCCGGCACGCTCGTAATCGACGCGGACGCACTGAACTGCATCGCAGCCATCGGCACAGACAGCGCCCGCGATCTCTTCCGTGACCGACGCCGCGCCGGACTCGGCCCCGCGATCCTCACGCCTCACCCGGGCGAGATGGCCAGGCTTCTGGGGACGGCCAACACGGAGGTCCAGGCGAATCGTATCGCAGCCTGTCGGCGGCTGGCCGCGGATCTCGAGGTGACGGCGGTCCTGAAAGGTGCGGGAACGCTGGTCTGCCACAATGGCCGGCTGGCGTTCAACACATCCGGCAATCCGGGGATGGCCACGCCCGGGATGGGGGACGTGCTCTCCGGCATCACTGCGACATTCGCGGCCCAGATCCCGGACCCGTTCACAGCCGCGTCCGTCGCCGTCTACGTGCACGGGTTGGCCGCGGACATCCTAGCTGACGCCATAGGCGGCTCCGGTTTTCTCGCCTCGGAGGTCGCCACGGCTGTTCCTCGCGCGCTCAGCCTGCTACGCAACGGGATGCCATGACGAAGCGTCGCTGGAAACTGAGCAGCAGCTCCCCGGAGCAGACCGAGGCCATCGCCTCCGAGCTCGCGCGAAACCTGCCTGCTGCGGCCGTTACGATCGGCATGACCGGTCGGCTCGGCGCCGGCAAAACGTGTTTCGTGCGGGGTCTCGCCGGCGGCATGGCGATCGAGCCGGATGAGGTCGCGAGCCCCACATTCGTCTATCTCGTCGAGTACAGTGCGGAGTCCAGGCAGCTGAACCACGCCGATCTGTACCGGCTCGAAGACACCGAGCCGGAACACGCCTGGCAGGTGTTCGAAAGCATCGGGCTGTACGCCGCGCTCGAATCCGAGACCCTGACCGCGGTCGAGTGGTGGGAACACTACCGGGGTCCATCCCCTACGAGGCTCGTAACTGTTGAGTTTGTTGTAGAAAAAGCCGACGATAGGGCGATTTTTTTCGAGCTGAACGGCCCGGACATGGAGGCGACAGCCGACTGGCTGGCACGACAGGAGGCAGCAGGCGACAACGGTCGCGCTTCGGGCTGACGTGCCGGTCGCGGCGAGCCACAGGCGCCGCGCCCTGCCGGACCGAAAACCCGACGCGCAGATGAGTGACAACGCGAACAAGCAGATCGTCGTACAGAAATACGGCGGGACTTCGGTGGCCGATACGGACCGGATCCGCTGCGTGGCCGCACGTGCGGCCGCGATCCACGCCGAGGGTCACTCTCTCGTGGTCGTAGTCTCGGCGATGGCCGGGGAGACCAACCGGTTGATCGAGCTCGGCGCCAGCGTCTGTCCCGACCCCCATGATCGCGAGCTCGATGTCCTGGTATCGACCGGCGAGCAGGTGACATCGGCGCTTCTGGCGCTCGCGCTGCATGCGCGAGGCATCCCCGCCGTCTCTCTCCAGGGGCATCAGATCCGCATCGAGACCGACTCGTCGTACGGACGAGCGCGCATCAAGTCCATCGACTGTTCACGGATCCGCGACGCTTTCGGGCGCGGACAGGTCGTCGTAGTCCCGGGGTTTCAGGGTGTCGACGAGGGGCACAACATCACGACCCTCGGCCGCGGCGGCTCGGATACAACCGCGGTCGCCGTCGCTGCTGCGCTGGAGGCTGACGTCTGTGAAATTCTCACCGACGTTGACGGAGTCTACACGACGGACCCGAGGGTCTGCCCGGATGCGGTCAAGTTGGCCCGCGTCAGCTATGACGAGATGCTCGAGCTGGCCGGGGTCGGCGCCAAGGTTCTGCAGATCCGCTCGGTAGAGATGGCCAGCCGCTACGGCGTGCCCGTGCATGTCCGCTCGAGCTTCAGCGAGAGCGAGGGGACGTGGGTGGTCCCCGTGGAGAAAGACATGGAAGACGTACTGGTTTCCGGAGTCGCTTATGACAAGAACCAGGCCAAGGTGACACTGCAGGGTGTCCCCGACCGGCCGGGCCTCGCAGCGTCCATTTTCGGTCGCATCGCCGAGGCGGAGATCTGCGTCGACATGATCGTCCAGAACGTCAGCCATGAAGACGGTCGCACCAACCGTACTTTCACCTGCGACGCGAAAGACCTCGGAGACGTTACCCGCCGCGTCGACGCGATCGTCGCGGATCTCGGACTCGAAGGGAGCATCTCCAGCGACCACGTCGGAAAAGTCTCCGTTGCCGGTCTCGGCATGCGCAACCATGCGGGCGTCGCGGCGAAGATGTTCGAGGTGCTCGCGGGGGAGGGGATCAACATCCAGCTCATCTCGACATCCGAGATCAAGATCTCGGTGGTCGTCGACCTCGACGATGTGGACCGCGCGGTGCAGGCGCTGCACCGCACCTTTGTCACAACAGACGACGCCGCCGCGCCGGCGCGAGCGGGCTGAAGCCATGAAGCGTATCGAAATCTACGACACAACCCTCCGCGACGGCACCCAGGGTGAGGGGGTCAGCTTCACGGTTCAGGACAAGCTTACGATCACGGAGCGTCTCGACGACCTCGGCGTGGCGATGGTCGAGGGCGGCTGGCCCGGATCCAACCCACGCGACGCGGAATACTTCGAACGGGTCCGTGAACTCAAGCTCACCAACGCGCGAATTGTAGCCTTCGGTTCGACAGCGAGACCGGGCAAGAAACCGTCCGAGGACGACAACATCCGTCATCTGGTAAGGGCGGAGACTCCGGTTGTAACCATCGTCGGCAAGACCTGGGCACAGCAGGTCAAGGACGCGCTGCGCATTCCTCTCGAGGAGAACCTCGAACTGATCGCGAAGAGCGTTCGCTACCTGAAGAAGAAGACCGACGAGGTCATCCTCGATGCAGAACATTTTTTCGATGGATTCGAGTCCGACCCCGAGTACGCCCTCGCAGGTCTTCGCGCAGCGCTTGAAGCAGGGGCCGATGTCGTCTGCCTGTGCGACACGCGGGGCGGCTCGCTGCCCGAGACCATCGACCGCGGTGTCCGCGCCGCGCTCGAGCTGACCTCCGCGTCGGGAGCCCGCGTCGGCATTCATTGTCACAACGACTCGGGGCTGGCCGTCGGCAACTCCCTGACGGCGGTGGCTGCCGGCGCCGCCCAGGTCCAGGGGACAATCAACGGATTCGGTGAACGCTGCGGCAACGCCGATCTGTGCGCGATCATCCCGAATCTTCAGCTCAAAATGAACAAACGCTGCTTGACTGCAAAGCAGCTCAAACGCCTCGGAGAGGTTTCGCGGTATCTGTACGAGATGGCCAACGTCGAACCCGACCGCCACCAACCCTACGTCGGACGCTCGGCCTTCGCTCACAAGGGCGGACTGCACGTCTCAGCCGTGCGGCGTAACCGTGAGACGTACGAACACATCGACCCCGCACAGGTCGGCAACTTCCAGCGCGTCCTGGTATCCGATCTGGCCGGCAGATCGAACATCGAACACAAGGCGCGCGAGTTCGGCCTCGAAGTGGACGGACGCGCCGACGAGCTCAAGAGTCTCCTCGGCGAGGTCAAGGAACTCGAAAAGATAGGCTTTCAGTTCGAAGGCGCCGATGCCTCGCTCGAGCTGCTGATGCGCAAAGGGCTCGACGCGCGAGAGAGATTCTTCCGCCTGATCGGATTTCGGGTGATCGACGAGAAGCGCAACGAGGACGAGCACACGCAGAGCGAGGCCACCGTCATGATCGAGGGACCGGACGGGACCATCGAGCACACGGCGGCGAGCGGCAGCGGGCCGGTCCACGCGCTGGACCTCGCGCTGCGCAAGGCACTCATCCAGTTCTTCCCGGAACTGCGCGATGTCCAGCTCCACGACTACAAGGTTCGCGTCCTCAATGCCGAAGACGGTACGGCCGGCTTCGTGCGCGTGCTCATCGAGTCGGGCGACGGCACGGACCGCTGGGGAACCGTCGGCGTGTCGCACAACGTCGTGGAGGCGAGCTGGCAGGCGTTGGTCGACAGCATCGTCTACAAGCTGCACCGGGAAGGGCGGGGAAAGAGGCGGGCAGCCGCCTCGTCGCGGTGAGTCATCAACGTGAACGGCTATTTCGACTACAACGCGACCGCTCCGACGCGCCCAGAGGTCGTTGAAGCGATCGCTTCGGCGCTTCGTGACACGGCCGGAAACCCGTCGAGCATGCACGTCGGCGGCAGGCGTGCACGCGCGCTGATCGATCAGGCACGCGACCGCAGCGCGGCGCTCGTGGGCGTGCACCCGAGCGAGATCTACTTCACATCGGGCGCGACGGAATCGAACAACCTCGCGATGCGCGGATTCGCCCGGCTGCACCCTGCTGCGCACCTAGCCGCGCCCAACTTCGAGCATCACTCGGTTCTGCGAACGCTCGACGACCTCGAAAGAGAAGGCACGCGTGTGACCCGGCTCGCGGTCGACGCCGCCGGCCAGGTCGCGCCAGGCGCCTTGCGCGCACTGGTCGACGACGAACCCGACCGCGCGCTGCTCGTGGTCGGCGCCGCCAACGGCGAGTCCGGCCACATCACCGACCTCGACTCGATGCTTGCCGACTGCGACGAGCGCGTTGTCGTGCACATCGACGCCGCGCAGACCCTCGGCAAAATTCGTTATCGCATGCCCGAACGGGCAACCTTCCTCGCCGCATCGGCCCACAAGTTCGGAGGCCCCTCCGGCGCGGGCTTGCTCGCGGTCCGCGAGGGGGCGGAGCAATCGGTCGCACCGCTGCTGACCGGCGGTCCGCAGGAAGCAGGTATGAGAGCCGGCACCGAGAACCTGGCGGGGATCGTCGGCATGGGCGTCGCTGCCGAGATTGCCCTGAAAGAGCTCGACGCGGAGGTCGGCCGGCTCGGCGCGTTGCGAGACCGCCTGTGGCAGAGCCTCGCGACCGAGCTGGGCGATGTCCTGCGGCTCACACCCGCAGACGGACTGCCCAACACTCTGACAATCGCAGTAGGCGGTATCGCAGCGGACGTAGCCGTCGCGGGCCTCGACCTCGACGGCTTCCAGGTCTCCACAGGCTCGGCATGCGCTGCGGGCGCGCCTGAACCGTCTCACGTAGTGAAGGCGCTCGACATCGACCCGGCCTACCACGGCGGCGTCATGCGCATCAGCATGGGCCGCGACACCGATCCGGCTGCCGTCGACGGACTGCGCGCGGCGATCACCTCCGTGGTCAGCCGGGCGAGGGCCGCAGCGTGACCGTCGTCGGCGACATCAAGGACGCAAGCGGCGTGACTGAAGCGCCCCACGACTGGAGCGAAGGCGTCGCGCCGGGGTCGCGGGTCGTCTGCGCGATGAGCGGTGGCGTCGACAGCTCTGTCGCAGCCGCCCTCCTGGTCGAGCGTGGCTGCGAAGTGATCGGAATCTCGATGCGACTGGCGGGCTCCGCTGATGGCGCACACGCGCCGGCACGGTCGAGTGGCTGCTGCAGCCTGGCGGACTTTCAGGATGCCGCGCGTGTCGCCGACCGACTTGGAATTCCACACTACGTCTTCGATATGCGCGAGGAGTTTTCGACGTCGGTCGTCCAGCCGTTCGTCAATGAATACCTCTCCGGTCGCACGCCGAGTCCA
Organism: Candidatus Nitrosopumilus sp.; assembly: GCA_964225545.1. Lineage (GTDB taxonomy): Bacteria > Desulfobacterota > Binatia > UBA1149 > SPBQ01 > SPBQ01. The sequence continues at coordinate 13,197 of CAXQPB010000084.1, forward strand.
TGCATCCTGTGCAACCGCGAGATCAAGTTCAGTCTTCTGCGACGCAAGGCCACTGAGCTCGGCGCGCAGCATGTCGCCACCGGACACTACGCAAGACGCGTCCGCGAGAACGGCCGATGGCGCCTGCTCGGCGGCATCGACCGCGCCAAAGATCAGTCGTATTTCCTCTTCGAGATGGGGCAGCGCGAGCTGGCCCATACGCTGTTTCCGGTCGGGGGGATGTCCAAGACGACGGTGCGCTCGGAGGCGGAGCGACTCGGGCTGGTGGTGGCCGACAAGCCGGACAGCCAGGAGATCTGCTTCGTCCCGGACGGCCGCTACGCAGACGTCGTCGAGCGACTCGCAGCCGAGCGCGTGCGGCCCGGAAGTATTGTCGACGAGCAAGGGCACGAGCTGGCCGGCCACGGCGGCGTGCATCGCTACACCGTCGGCCAGCGCCGCGGTCTCGGCATCGCGGCGAAGGAGCCCCTGTACGTCTCGGCGCTCGACGCAGAGACCGGACGGGTGACGGTGAGCCCGCGCTCCGGCCTGGCTCGCGCCGGGCTCGAGCTGACAGACATCGTCTGGACCTCGGGAGAGGCCGAGCCGGATGGCGCGGCGTTCGAGGTACGCATCCGCTACCGCCACGCGGGGGTGCTCGCGCGACTCGAGCGCGGACGGGCCCCGGGCCCGAGCGGCGAAGCCGCGTCCGCCCGCGTATGGTTCGACGAGCCGCAAGAAGGCGTAAGTCCCGGACAGGCGGCGGTCTTCTACCGCGGCGACGAGGTGATCGGCGGCGGCTGGATTCGTGAATCTCTGACCGGCGAGGCAGCCAGCGAGGCAGCAGGCGACGGCCGCAGCCGAGCGCCCGACGGACAGGAGCCTTCATGCGGGTAGCGATCGCCACGCTCGGCTGCAAGGTCAACCAGTACGATACCGCTGTGATGCAGCGGTTGTTCGATGAGAGGGGTTGGTCACGCGTCGATTTCAACGACCCGGCAGACGCCTACGTGGTCAACAGCTGTACGGTCACCGATCGCGCCGACGCCGATGCGCGCCGGATGGCCAGACGCGCCCGGCGCCGCAACCCGGACAGCCGCGTCATCATGACGGGCTGCTACGCGCAGACCAGCCCGGGAGCAGTCGCAGGGCTCGAATACGTCGATTACGTCATCGGACTGGGCAGGCTGCCTGAGCTTCTCTCAGCGGTCGAGGGCGAACTCGACACGCCGGTGTCGGTTGCCGACCTTCGGCGCGAGAGCGAGGTCAGAACGCTCGGGATCGAAAGCTTCCCCGGGCGAACGCGCGCCTTCGTGAAGGTGCAGGAAGGATGCAATCTGTTCTGCACGTTCTGCATCATTCCGGTGGCGAGGGGGCGCAGTCGCAGCGTGCCGCCGCGCACGGTCGTCGAGGAAGTCCTCAGGCTCGAAGGCAGAGGCTACCGGGAGGTGGTGCTCACGGGCATCCACCTCGGCGGCTACGGGGACGACCTGGAGCCGGCATGCGACCTGGCCTTCCTGCTCGAGGCCATCGCAGAGCGCAGGCCCGGTCTGCGTGTACGCATCAGCTCGGTCGACCCACCGGAGCTGACCCCGCGCCTCATCGACCTGCTGTGCGAGGACAACGGTATCTTCTGCCCGCACCTGCATGTCCCGATTCAGGCCGCCTCCGACCCGGTGCTGGAGAGAATGGGCCGCAAGTACTGCGCAGACGAAGCAGAGAGCGCCCTCGTGTCGGTACGCGAGCGGCTGCCGGATGTAAGCCTGGGCACCGATCTGATAACCGGCTTTCCCGGCGAGACCGAGTCGGAGTTCGAAGAGGGCCTGGCCCGAATCCGGCGTATCGGGTTTCACTATCTTCATGTCTTCCCCTATTCGCGGCGAAGCTCCACAGCAGCGGCGAAACGCTGGGAGGAGCTCCCGGACCACCAGGTTCACGAGCGCGCTCGCGTTGCCCGTCGGGTCGATCGTGATCTGCGCCGTGCGTTCGAAGACCGCTTCGCGGCTACCACCCGAACAGCGCTGTTCGAAGACGGCCGCGACCCGCAATCCGGTTTGCTCAAAGGCTACACGGACAATTACCTCCCCGTCGCATGCGAGGGCGACGACTCGCTGGCGGGTCGGCTCGTCCCGGTTCGAATCGGGGAGTGTGACGGGGCGCCGCAGCGAGTGGGTAAAAGACTGCTGACGACAACCGGCGCTGCGCGCGCGGGCCACGCTCACGCTTCCCCACAAAGCGGCGCCGAGAGTATTCTGCGGCCATGATGACGAGCGCCGACTCCGCCGCCGGGCGCGACCTGGCGAGCCTTGAACGCTCGCTCGGTCACACGTTTACCGATCGTGACCTTCTCGATCGTGCGCTCGTGCATGCATCGGCACGCGGCGAGGCCGCAGTCGCCGACAACGAGAACTTCGAATTTCTCGGCGACGCTGTTCTGGACCTCGCCGTGGCCGACCTGCTGATGGAGCATCATCCCGACGCAGACCAGGGCAGGCTCTCGAAGCTGCGCGCGTCGCTTGTCAGCGAAGCGGGGCTGGCCGCCGTCGCGACGCAGCTTGAACTCGGACAGTGGCTGGTGCTGGGCAAGGGCGAGGAAGCCTCGAACGGACGAACCAAGCCACGGATTCTGTCGGGAGCTTACGAAGCCGTGCTCGGGGCCGTCTACCTCGATGCAGGCTTCATCACCTGCCGAGCCATGGTCGAGGAGCACTTCCGCGGCTCACTCGACAGCGACGCTTTGACGCATGACTCAAAGACCGCACTTCAGGAAATCACCCAGCGACTGTACAAGACCACACCAAGCTATACCGTGATCGACGTCAGCGGCCCTGACCACGACCGTGAGTACGAGGTCTCGGTGCAGTTGGACGGCAACGAGCTCGCCCGCGGTCGCGGTTCGAGCCGAAAGCGGGCAGAACAGGCCGCCGCGAGAGAGGCACACCGAAGCATGGAAGCCGGCACAACTGCGGGTCGGAGGTCGTGAGCGTGAGCGAGCCCGGTAACGAAGAAAACAGCCGCGAAGAGAACAGCAGCGCAGGAACCTGCGCGCTGGCGGGGGCGCCGTACGCGGGCAAGTCGACGCTGCTCAACAGCATCCTCGGGCGACGTGTCAGCATCGCGACGCCCAAGCCGCAGACCACACGCGCCCAGCTTCTCGGGATCTACACCGAGGGTCCGTTACAGGTGCTCTTCGTCGATACTCCGGGGATTCACGAGACCCACGGCCTGATCCATGAACGCATGGTCCGGCATGCCCGCGCCGGTGTCCGCGGCGCCGACGTCGTCTGCTGGCTGGTGGCCGCGGACCGTGGACTGCGCAACATCGATCGCCGTGAAATCGCGAGGCTTGCCGACCGGCGGCCGATCGTCGTGCTCAACAAGATCGACAGGGTCGCGCGCGACGAACTGCTCCCCATGATCGCGCAGATTCAGGAGCTCGCCCCGGAGGCCGAGGCGATTCCGCTGAGCGCGCTGAAGGGCGACAACGTGAGTACACTTCTGGCCGCGGTAACGTCACGAATCCCGGATGGGCCGTGGCTGTTTCCCGCTGACAGCATCACTGACAGGCCGCTGCGCTTCCTCGTTGCGGAGCTCGTGCGTGAGCAGGCATTCCGTCAGCTCGAGCGGGAGATCCCTTATCACGTCGCCGTGCTGACCGAGGTCCTCGAGGATCATGGACATACGACCTACATCGAGGCTACGATCTACACGGACAGCGACTCCGCGAAGAAAATTATTGTCGGCAAGCAGGGCACGCGCATCAAGAGCATCGGACAGGCCGCACGCAAGCAGGTCGAGCGGCTGATCGACAACAAGGTATACATCGACCTGCGCGTGCGGGTGAAGAAGGGCTGGCAGAACGACCCTCGCTTCCTCGAGGAGCTCGGACTGTGAGCGAAGCGAGCGCGGTCGGAAGCCTTCCTGTCGTCGCGATCGTCGGACGGCCGAATGTCGGCAAGTCGACCCTGTTCAACCGACTGCTGCGAAGGCGCAAGGCCATCACACTCGATACGCCCGGCGTGACCCGTGACCCGATCGCCGAGGAGGTCGAGTGGGGCGGAGTGCGCCTGCAGCTCGTCGACACGGGGGGACTCGGCGGTGAAGCGGATATCGCGCTGGCCGATCGTGTTCATGAGCATACGGTGCGCTCGGTGCAGGATGCCAACCTCGTGGTGGCGGTGTTCGACGCGCGCGCCGGCGTAGGCCCTCTTGACCGCGACACCGTAGACCTGCTCGAGCGGCTGCGCGTAGAAGTTCTTTACGTTGCGAACAAGGCCGACACCCCGCGCGCGGAAGAGGCCGCAAACGAGTTCTGCGAGCTCGGCATCGACCCGCCGTTTCCCGTGTCTGCGGAGCACGCGCTCGGCCTCGGGGCGCTGCGTGACTGCATCGTCGAGCGACTCCTCGAATCGGGCGCAGCCACGCTCGAGGAGCAGACCGTCGAGCCCGGGTCGGTCGCCCCCGATGCGGAGCCGATCTCGCAGGACAGCGGCGAACCCGGTGACCGGGAACCGGTCAAAACGGACACGTCAAAGGACGACGCGCCGGCGCGCGAATGCCGAGTGGCGATTGTAGGGCGACCGAACGTCGGCAAGTCATCGTTCCTCAATGCCGTTGTCGGCAAGGAGCTGTCGCTGGTGCACGACGCGCCGGGCACGACCCGTGATGTCGTCGATACGCTCGTCGAACGCGACGGGCAGCGCTACCTGTTGCTCGATACTGCCGGGATGCGTCGACCGGCGAAGGTCGAACGCGGGATCGAGCGGATCAGCGTACGACGAAGCCTCGAAGCAGTACGACGAGCGGACGTCGTCTTGCTCATGATCGAGCCGGTCGAGGGGCTGACCGACCAGGACGCGCGAATCGCGCGATATGCATGGGATGAGGGCCGAGCGCTGGTTGTGATGGTCAACAAGATGGATCTCTCCACGCCCGGCGAGAGCCACGCATCGATCGCGTCCGAGATCCGCCACCGGTGTCCGACCTTGAGCCCTGCACCGATCGGCTTCATGACCGTGACCAAAGGGGAGGGGATCTCGCGGTGCTTCGTTATCATCGATGAAGCGCGGCGCGCCCACGGCCTGCAGGTCGCGACCTCGGACCTGAACCGTATCCTCGCAGCGGCAGCCGAGAGGCGGCAACCGCCGATCGTCTCACGAGGGCGACTCAAGCTGCTCTACGCGACCCAGACAGCCGTGCGCCCGCCGACGATCGCGCTGTTCGTGAACCGTGAAGCGGTGCCCACCGATTACACGCGCTTTCTCGAACGCTGCTTTCGCGAAAGTCTTCCGCTCGAGGGAACGCCGCTACGCTTGCGCTACCGGCGGCGCGCGTCTCACTGAGGACGCGGGCCGAAGCAGAACGCAGTCGTCAGGACCCGCCTGTCGGCAGCGCGCGGATCGCCCGCTCCGGGTTTCGCTCGAACCGGAAAAGGCAGTTCTCCGAACACAGATGCATCGTGTAACCGTATGCATCGGCGCGGTACTTCTCCTCACCATCCATATGCAGTGAACAGGTCATGCATTTGCTGACGACCCGGTCGATTTTACCGTCGGCAGCGTCGGCCGCCGCGAGCGCTGCACTGAGGGCAGGGTCCAGCGCCTGGTCCAGCGCCTCCTCAACCGCTCCGGCAGCCTCTTCGCCATCAGCGACGGCGCTGGCAGCCGCGTCGGCCGTCGTGTCCTGAGCCGTCGTCGCGGTTCCCGACGCACCGCCGTCACAGGCCGCGACGATCATCACAAGCGACAGCGCCGACAGGCGCAGAAGCGTTGGCGAAAAGATATTCATGACAAACCGGGACACAAGACACCTCCGTTCAGAACACGCAGAGGACCACGATTCCGGCGCCACTCGAAATCATCGGCGCAGAACCGGACCGGGCGGGCCTGAATCCGCTCCGTTGCACGGGGAGCGCGCCTGTTCCAACGTGCGGAGTCCTCACCGACAGCCGCTCCATGAAGCAATCAAGCCGACCGCAGCCCGAAGACGCCGTGAAATTCCGCAAGCCGCTGGTGCTGCTGCTCACGCTGGCGATCACGGCGATTGTAGTCGGGGTTGTCCGCGACTTTCTCCTCGCCCTTTTCCTCGCCGCCGTCTTCAGCAGCCTGCTGCTTCCGCTGCACAGCGGCCTGACCGCCCGACTGGCCGGCCGCGAGCGGACGTCAGCGGCGCTCACGCTGCTGGTGGTCACATTGCTGATCGTGGTACCGCTCCTCACCATGCTCGGCGTGGTGGTCGCGCAGGGCTCGCATGTGATCGAGACGGCGATCCCGTGGTTGCGCGAACACCTGACCAGCGGCAACAGCGATCTGATCAACCTCCCGCAAGGGTTTCCGTTCCATGACAGGATCGACCTCTCGGCCGAGAGAGTCGCGGCAAAGCTCGGCGAGCTCACCGGGAAAGCCGGCACCTTTCTTCTGAGCGGGCTGTCCGCGGCCACGCAGGGCACAGCGACCTTCCTCGTAAACCTCTTCGTGATGCTCTACGCGATGTTCTATTTCCTGTGCGAGGGGCCCGCAGTTCGACGAACCATCGTTCGCTACCTGCCGCTGCCGGACGACGTCGAGCAATCTCTCGAGCAGAAATCGGTCTCGGTCGTACGCGCGACGATCAAGGGCACGTTCGTCATCGGGCTGGTCCAGGGCCTGCTCGGCGGGGTCGCCTTCGCGGTGCTCGGCATCGACGGCGCCGCGTTCTGGGCGTCTCTGATGGCCGTCTCGTCCGTCGTACCGGTTGTCGGGACGGCGCTGGTCTGGGGCCCTGCAGTGGTGTTCCTGTCCATCACGGGGCAGGGGACGGCAGCCGCAGGCCTTCTGGCGTGGAGCATCGTGGTGATCGGATCGGTGGACAATCTGCTGCGGCCGCGACTGGTCGGCGGCGATACCCAGATGCCCGATCTCGTCATTCTGGTGAGCACGCTGGGGGGGCTGTCGGTCTTCGGCGCGGCGGGCATCATGATCGGCCCGCTGCTCGCTGCAATGTGCGTGACGATGTGGGACATCCTCGACAACGAGCTGCATCCGGACGTCGCAGCGCAACCTTCAGGCTCGACCGAAACGTCGCCCGAAAACGATTAGCTCAGGATCCGCCGAGCTTGTACTCGCGGGCGTAGCCGGCGTAAGACGCGACCGTATCCCGCATCCAGCGGCGCTCCGCGTCGGTGACATCGCGTACCGGTCGCGCAGGTTGCCCCATGGCGAGCGTACCCGCGGGGATCACAGTCCCCGGCGTGACCAGGCTCATGGCTCCGACGAGGGCCCCCTCCTCGACGACGGCGCGGTCGAGCACGATGGAGCCGATGCCGATCAGCGCCCCGGGACGGATCTCGGCCCCGTGGACAACCACGCGATGCCCCAGCGTTACGTCCTCATGGATGATCGTCGGACAGGTATCGCGCGTCACATGGATCGTACATTGGTCCTGGATATTGGTTCGCGCGCCGATCCGGACGTGGCAGACGTCTCCGCGCACAACGCTCTGAAACCAGACCGACGCGTCCGCCGCGATCTCGACATCTCCGATCACATCGGCGTTGTCGGCGACCCACGCCGAGTCGTCGATCATCGGCAATTTCCCTTTATATTCCCGGACCATAGGAATGAACTCGCTTTACGCACCCGCTCCGTTCGGCCGTGTTGAAACGTACGAGGCCGGTGTCTATAAGGCAACATGGAAGACCGGTTGAACGACCAGAACCTTCGCGATCTCGACTCTCTTCCGATCGGATACACCTTCGACGACGTCCTTCTGGCGCCCGGAGAATCCGACGTCCTGCCCAGCGCAGTCCGTGTCGAAGCTCGCCTGACCCGGAATATCTCACTCAACATTCCGCTCACAAGCGCCGCCATGGACACCGTGACGGGCTCACGGATGGCCATCGCCATGGCCCAGCAGGGCGGTCTCGGCTTCATCCACCGCAACCTCGTCGTCGCCGACCAGGCCGAGGAAGTCGCTCGGGTGAAGAAGAGCGAGAGCGGTATGATCAGCGACCCGATCACCGTCGAGCCGACCATGGCCCTGCACGGCGCACTCGAGATCATGCGTGCCAACGGGATCTCCGGACTTCCGGTCTGTGAAAACAACCGGCTGGTCGGGATACTCACCCACCGCGATGTCCGTTTCGAACGCGACCTGAACCGCAGCGTGGCCGAGGTCATGACCAGCCGCGGACTGGTCACCGCGCGGGCCGGAGTGACCAGCGACGAAGCCACCCAGATCCTCCACGAGCACCGAATCGAGAAGCTCCTCGTCGTCGACGATCAGGAGCGCCTCGTGGGCCTGATCACGGTCAAGGACATACAGAAATCAATCGAGTTTCCGCTGGCTTCCAAGGACAGCCAGGGGCGTCTGCTGGTCGGCGCGGCAATCGGCGTCGGTGCCGACCGCCGCGAGCGAGCCGCCGCTCTCGTGGAGGCGGGGGTCGATGTGATCTGCGTCGATACGGCCCACGGCCACACCCGCAACGTGATGGACACAGCCGCCGAGGTGAAGCGTGATTTCCCCGACCTCGAGGTCGTCGCAGGAAATATCGGCACGGCCGAAGGCACGCGTGCCCTGATCGACTCGGGCGTGGACGGCGTCAAGGTCGGAATGGGCGTCGGCTCGATCTGCACCACGCGAATCGTCTCCGGTGTAGGCATGCCGCAGCTGACCGCGATCACCGAAGCGTGCGCAGTGGCCGACCGGGCCGGCGTACCGGTAATCGGAGACGGCGGGGTACGGTACAGCGGTGACATCACCAAGGCGCTGGCGGCCGGCGCGTCCACGCTCATGATCGGCAGTCTGCTCGCGGGCACCGAAGAGAGCCCCGGCGAGACCGTCCTCTACCAGGGGCGCACGTACAAGGTCTATCGCGGCATGGGATCGCTGGAGGCCATGCGCGGCGGGTCGAGCAAAGACCGGTACTTCCAGCAGGACCAGGACGACATGAAGCTCGTACCGGAAGGGATCGAAGGCCGCGTGGCGTACAAAGGCACACTCCACTCGACGATACACCAGCTGGTCGGCGGGCTGCGCGCCGGCATGGGATACGTCGGAGCCCATAACCTCGACGAACTGAAAACCAAGGCGCGTTTCGTCCGGATCTCCCCGGCCGGACTCGCCGAGAGCCACGTGCACGACGTCACGATGGTCAAGGAACCCCCGAACTACCAGCGCTCGTGATCGTAATTCTCGACTTCGGAAGTCAGTACACCCAGCTGATCGCCCGGCGCGTCCGCGAGGCGCACGTGTACTGTGAAATCCATCCCTTCAACCTCGACCCCGCGAAACTGCGCGCGCTCGAACCCGCCGGCGTGATCCTGTCCGGCGGACCGTCGAGCGTTTACGACAAGGACGCGCCGCACCCGCACGCCGAAGCCCTGACGCTCGACGTACCTTACCTGGGCATCTGTTACGGGATGGGGCTGCTGGCGCGTAGTGCCGGCGGAGTCATGGCGCGTTCGAGCCACCGTGAGTACGGCGGCGCAGAGTTGGTCCCCGTCCACGATACCGGCAGCGGGCGGGGCCTGTTCGACGGCTTTGCAGCGGGCGAGGGGACACGCGTGTGGATGAGCCACGGCGACCGCCTCGAGGCGTTGCCTGACGGCTGGACGACACTCGCACACACGGAGAATTCACCGTACGCGGCGATCCGAAGCTCCGACGGGCGCCGGGTCGGGCTGCAGTTCCACCCCGAGGTCGTCCACAGTGAGCGCGGCCGGGAAATTCTGGAGAACTTCCTGCATCGCGTGTGCGAAGTGAAGTCGGACTGGACGATGCAGGGCTTCGTCGATTCGGCCGTCGAACGCATTCGAGCGCAGGTCGGCGACGGCCAGATTATCTGCGGGCTGAGCGGCGGTGTCGATTCGAGCGTCACGGCGGCGCTGATCGAGAAAGCTGTCCCGGGCCAACTGACCTGCGTCTTCGTCGACAACGGGCTGCTGAGGAAGAACGAGTCCGAGGAGATCTGCGACAAGCTCGGCAATTATTTCGGCGCCGACTTCGTGCACGTCGACGCCGCAGATCGTTTTCTCGACGCGCTCGCCGGCGTCACCGACCCCGAGCAGAAACGCAAGATCATCGGTCGGACCTTCATCGACGTCTTCGACGAGGCGTCGAACTCGGCACACCTCGAGCGCACCCCAGCGCGCTTCCTCGCTCAGGGCACCCTGTATCCCGATGTAATCGAGTCGGTCTCGGTCAAGGGTCCATCGGCGACCATCAAGAGTCATCACAACGTGGGCGGCCTGCCGGAACGCATGAACCTCGAGCTGGTCGAGCCGCTGCGAGAACTGTTCAAGGACGAAGTCCGCGCCGCCGGAGAGGTCCTCGGACTCCCACACGACCTGCTCTGGAGGCACCCGTTCCCCGGCCCGGGGCTGGCCGTACGGACGCTGGGGAGCGTGAACCGCGAGGACCTCGATATCCTTCGTGAGGCTGACGCGGTCTTCATCGAAGAGATCCGGCGCGCAGGCCTGTACGACGAGATCTGGCAGGCGTTTGCCGTCCTGCTTCCGGTCCGTACGGTCGGGGTCCAGGGAGACTTCCGCACCTACGACCGCGTGGTAGCCCTGCGTGCGATCACCAGCGAAGACGGCATGACGGCCGACTGGTACCGCTTTCCACACGACGTGCTGCAGCGCTCCGCCTCGCGCATCGCGAACGAAGTCGAGGGTGTGAACAGGGTGGTCTACGACATCTCATCGAAGCCGCCTGCGACCGTCGAGTGGGAGTGAACCGTTGTCCTACGCACACCTGCATCTGCACACGCATTACAGCCTGCTCGACGGCGCCAACAAGATCGGCAATCTGATGGGCCATGTCGCGGCCGCTGGCATGCCGGCAGCAGCGATGACCGATCATGGAAACATGTTCGGCACGGTGGACTTTTACAGCGCGGCGACAGCGGCCGGCGTCCAGCCGATCATCGGCTGCGAGGTCTATGTCGCGCCGCGCAGCCGTAAGGAGAAGTCCGCGGTAGTCTCGGACGATTTCGAGAGAGCCGGGAACAACCATCTGATCCTTCTCGCCTCGAATATGGAGGGCTACCGCAACCTGAGCCGGCTCGTCTCGCAGAGCTACATCGACGGCTTCTATTACAAGCCGCGCATCGACAAAGAGCTGCTGCGCGAGTTCAACAGCGGATTGATCTGCCTGAGCGGCTGCCTGGCCGGTGAGCTCGCATGCGCGATCGGCGCGGATCGTGACGACATCGCCCGTAAGGTCATCGAGGAGTATGTCCAGATCTTCGGCGACCGTTACTACCTGGAGATCCAGGACAATCATCTGGCGGAACAGGCCAAGGTCAACGACTTCCTCATCGAGATCGCTCCCGAGGTCAGCATCCCGCTGGTGGCTACGAACGACTGCCACTACCTCGAGCACGAGGACCACGAGGCACATGAGGTGTTGCTCTGCGTCCAGACCGGCAAGAGCCTGTCTGACGAGAGTCGCTGGAAGTTCGGCACCGATCAACTGTTCGTCAAGAACGCCGAGCAGATGCTCAGCGCATTCGATCGCGCCCCTGACGCCGTCAAGACCTCGCTCGACATCGCTGCCCGCTGTGAGCTGGAACTCGACTTCAACACCTACCATTTCCCGGTCTACAAAACCGAGGACGTAACCCCCCTTGAAGAGCAGCTGCGCAGACGCGCGGCAGAAGGCCTGGAGACCCGACTCGAGCAGCTTCACACGAATCGCCGCGACAGCGACCCCGAGATCGACGAGGAAGCCTATCGCACGAGACTCCAGATCGAACTCGACACCATCATCCAGATGGATTTCGCCGGTTATTTCCTGATCGTCTCCGACTTCATTCTCCACGCCAAGGGCAAGGGGATCCCTGTCGGTCCCGGTCGAGGTTCGGCGGCAGGAAGTCTGGTTTCGTACGCGCTCGAGATCACCGACATCGACCCGATCCGCTACAACCTGCTCTTCGAGCGGTTCCTCAATCCCGAACGGATCTCGATGCCGGATATCGACGTCGACTTCTGCATGGATCGCCGCGAAGAGGTCCTCGATTACGTACGCGAAAAGTACGGACAGGATCGCGTCGCGAATATCATCACCTTCGGGACCATGAAGGGAAAGGCGGCTATCCGCGATGTCGGCCGCGTGCTCGACTTCTCGTTCGGCGAGACCGATCAGATCTGCAAGCTCTACCCCGCGCCGAAACAGGGCCGCGACTTCACGCTGGCGCAGGCGCTGGAGATGGAGCCCAAGCTGCGCGAGATCCGCGACCGCGGTGACCGCGAAGAGAAGCTGTTCCGCTACGCGCTGAAGCTCGAAGGCCTGGCGCGCCACGTATCGAAACACGCCGCCGGTGTGGTGATCTCCGACCGGCCGCTGGTCGAACACGTCCCGCTGTTCGTCGACAAGGACGGCGCGGTGATGACCCAGTTCGCCGGGCCCGAGATCGAGAGCATCGGGCTTATCAAGTTCGACTTCCTCGGCCTCAAAACGCTCACGCAGCTCGCCGACACGGTCCGTCGCATCGAGCAGTCCCGCGGCGAGAAGATCGAACTGAACTCGCTGCCGCTCGACGACCCTGCGACCTATCGGCTCATCAGCGCGGCCGATGCCGTCGGCATTTTTCAGATGGAAAGCGGGGGCATGCGAAAGCTGCTCACGCGCATCAAGCCCTCGGCTTTCGAGGACCTGGTAGCGGTGCTCGCCCTGTTCCGTCCGGGCCCGCTCGACAGCGGCATGGTCGAGGAGTTCATCAAACGACGCGACGGCCGCGAGATCGTCAAGTATCCCGACCCGGTGCTGGAGCCCATCCTGTCCGAGACCTACGGGGTGATCGTCTATCAGGAACAGGTCATGCAGATCGCCCAGGTCTACGCGGGATACTCGCTCGGCGATGCGGACCTGCTGCGACGCGCGATGGGCAAGAAGAAGGCCGAGGCGATGGCCAAGGAGAAGAAGACCTTCATCGAAGGCGCCGTCGCCAAAGGTCACCCGCGAGCGCGGGCCGAAGAGATTTTCCAGCAGATGGAGACCTTCGCCGCATACGGCTTCAACAAGTCGCACTCGGCTGCCTACGCGCTGCTCTCATTCCAGACCGCATACCTCAAGGCCCACTACACCAAGGAGTTCATGGCCGCCAATCTCACGATGGAGATGGGCGACACCGACAAGGTCTACAAAAACCTCGCCGATTGCCGGCAGCACGGCATCCATATCCTGCCGCCGGATGTGAACAGCAGCGCCGCCGACTTCACCGTGTGCGACGAGGGTATCCGTTTCGGACTCGGCGCGGTGAAAGGGGCAGGCGAGAAGGCCGTGGACGCGATCGTGGAAGCGCGCGCGGACAACCCCTACCGGTCGCTTGGAGATTTCTGCCTTCGCGTGGGTTCGACCCAGGTCAACCGCCGCATCGTCGAGGGCTTCATCAAGGCAGGGGCCTTCGACTCGATCTGCGACGATCGCAACCGCATGCTCGAGGGACTCGAATCCGCAATTGCGTGGGCGGCGCGCGTGGAGCGCGACCGCGCCGCAGGGCAGTTCGGGCTGTTCAGCGACCCGGAGGGCGAGAGCGAGCCCGAACCCGAGCTTCCCCGCGTCGAGCCGTGGGACGCGGCGACCCGGCTCAACGCCGAGCACGAGCTCGTCGGCTTCTACATCAGCGGCCACCCGCTCGACCGACACACCGACGATGTCGAGCTGCTCGGCGCACTCCCGGTGCCCGAGCTCGAGAATCGCAAAGACCAGGAGGTCGTCGGCCTCGCCGGCGTCACCAACACCGTGCGGTTGAAGAACAGCAAAAAGGGCGACCGCTACGCGACCTTCAATCTTGAAGATCGCGACGGAGTCATCGAAGTGATCACCTGGCCGAAGACATTCAAGGAATGCGAGGAGGCGGTTGTCAGCCGCGAGCCGGTCTACGTAAGCGGCAGGCTCGAGTTCGGCGAGCAACGTGGTGGACCGCCTGCCGGCGGTGGCGACGACGGTTCGTTCACCATGAAGCCGCAGATCATCGCCGACAAGGTCGTGCCGCTCACGGACGCGCGCTGCGAGCGCGCCGGCCGCGTCGACTTTCTCGTCGACGGAGGGGCGACCGGCCAGATCACGGCAGACCGGCTCGCGCAGCTCAGAGAGACCCTGCTGCGACATCCGGGACGATGCCGGTCGTATCTGGTGGTCCGGCGACCGGGCGAGAGCGAAACTGAAATTGAGCTCGCGGCCGATCTGCTCATCACGCCGACCGACAGCTTTCTCGCCGACGTCGAGCGTATTCTCGGCCCTGGCAGTACGCGGCTACGCGCTGCTGCCCTCGTGCCGCAAGAGCAGGGCGACCACGCCTTCGGATGATCTCCACCGAAGCGCGCCGCGAGCTCGCGATTCTGGTCTGGTCCGGCACCGACCAACGCGAATCTGAAGAATCGCTGGCCGAGCTCTCGATGCTTGCGGATACCGCCGGACTCGAGGTAATCTCCGCGCTGCGGCAGGAGGTGAAAAGACCGTCGCCTTCAACCCGAATCGGTAGCGGAAAAGTCGAAGAGCTGGCCGAGGAGGTTCGCGACCGCTGCGCCGACGTTGTCATCTTCGACGACCCGCTCACGCCCGCCCAGAGACGAAATCTGGAGAAGAAGCTCGATACGAAGGTGATCGACAGGAGTCAGCTGATCCTCGATATTTTCGCGCTGCGCGCAGCCACGCGAGCGGGAAAGCTGCAGGTGGAGCTGGCACAGCTGGAGTATCTGCTGCCGCGGCTGACCCGTCAGTGGACCCACCTGTCGAGGATCCGCGGCGGTGTCGGCACGCGCGGGCCGGGTGAGACTCAGCTGGAAAGCGACCGTAGAGAGGTCGGCAGAAAGATAGCCAAGCTCAAAGAGCGCCTCGCAGACATAGACCGGACCCGCAGGCTCAACCGCCGGGAGCGCGAGGCGGTGCCGTATCCCACCCTCTCCCTGGTCGGCTACACGAATGCGGGCAAGTCGTCACTGATGAATCGACTCACCGGTGCGCGGACGTACGTTGCCGATCAACTCTTCGCGACACTGGAGTCGACGGTCCGCGCGCTCGACCTGCCGCGCGGGACCAGGGTGATGCTCGTCGACACCGTCGGCTTCATCTCCAAACTCCCCCACGAGCTGGTCGAGGCCTTCAAGGGCACACTCGAGCAGGTAGTCGAATCCGACCTGATTCTGCATGTCGTCGACAGCGCCGATCCGGAGCTGGTTGCGCGCATCGAGGTCGTCGAGTCTATTCTCGAAGAGCTCGGAGCGGCGTCGATCGAGACGGTCCTCGTCCACAACAAATCGGATCTCGACAACTCGGCGTCTGCACCGCGCGAAGGCGTGAGCACATCGGCGCGGACCGGAGCTGGGTGCGACGCACTGCTCGAGGCGATCGAAGAGCGACTCGGCGCTCGCGCGGAGGAGAT
>CAXQPB010000085.1:0-2258 GCA_964225545.1 Candidatus Nitrosopumilus sp.
GAGCTGCGCAGCGTAACGTAAAGATACCCGGTGGCGGCAAGCGTGAGCAGAAAGCCACCGACCATAGCCAGGGCGGGGCGTGCGGTTGTCCGCGCGGTAATGAAGGCCTGTGAAGGTGCGGAGTAGATCTCCCAGGAGCGTCCGCCCACCAGGATCGGATGCGCGCGCGCCAGGGCCGAGCGACCCGCGTCCGGCGCCCGCCCTGCGACCACCTCCGTGTCGTGCATCAGTGCGACGGAGATGTCCTCGGTATCCAGATAGGCAGTGGCTCCCAGCAAAAGGTCCGGCAGCCTGAACACCCCCAGCACGAAACCGATCAGTCGTTCACGTCGATCATCAACAGTAGCGGGCTTGGGAGTGGAGCTGTACAGCGGAACGAATACGAGTGTGCTCTTCGCGTGCTCTGTGTCCTGAACGAGCTCGAGCGGCGCGGTAGCGGCGGGCAGTCCGGTGTCGCGTGCACGTTCGAGAGCCTCACGCCGAACCGGATCGCTGGCGAGGTCGATCCCGTACGCTGCCTCGTTGTTCTTGCGCGGAGCGATATAGAACACGGGGAAGTGATCGCGGGTTGCTTCGTTGTCCGCGGACTGCCCGCGGTTCACCGGCCGAATGCCGAATGCAATGCCCTCGAGTTTTGCTCGGCTCTCGTAAAGCTCTTTCTCGTCGCGGCGGACGCGGGGGACCCACTCGAGCGCCCGAACTCCGAGCCGATCTGCCAATAACGGGCCCGCGAAACGCCGAAATGCGCTGTGAGACACGCCGGACTCGCTTGACGCATCAAACAACGCGGCGGTCGAGAGCAGTTTCTGCATGTTGACGCTTATCGTCTCGTGGATCCGGTGTTCGCGTTCTTGAGCGAGGCTCGTGAAATCTCGTGCGAGGCTCGCCGCCTGATAATTGTCCGTCCAGACGTACAGCATCACGCTCAGCACGAGGCCGGGAACCAGAACGACCAGTGGCAGAACGATCGACCGCGCGCGTGGGCGGTGACGCAGCGTTGACGGGATCGCCGACTCGCCGGGAACCGGCAGCCACTCGCGCTCCAATGATCCACGCGGCTCGCGCGAGCTCCGCGCAGTCGCATCGGATGTATGGGGGCCTGTGGAGAATTCCGGACTCGCCGATCTCATCCCTCGTCTGCCTCCGAGCTTGTCCGGCGGGCTCCCGCCCGTCTGCCCGGCGGCTCAGGAATTTCATGGGCGACACGCCGCCGTGTTGGCAACCGCCGGCCGGGTACAATCCGGCAGCGGAACGCGCCGCCGTTTCAGGTGACTGATGAGAGATTCCGCAGACTCATGGCTGTTGGCAACCCGGAATCTCGGGCACAGGGGAAACTGGTCTGGGGAATGTATGTAGGGGTGGAGAAATGGGGTGGTCTTCGATGCGAGGCCCGGGCGACCGTCAAACGGATGTTGACGGGCGCCGGGGGATGCAGGTCAGAACTCTTCGCTGGCGCAGGCGCCGTCGGCCGTCACCTCTGTGAATACGGTCGGCAGATTCCAGTAGTCGATGTTACCGGAGCCGGCCACGTTCTTTCCGACGAGAACCACCCGTATCTCCCCTGTCTTGTTCGACAGATCCTTCCACTTCACGACCTTGAATCCGCCGATCAGGCCCTTCCACTTGTACTTGCCCTTGTTGGGTTTCGAGTTCGCCCAGCCCGGATCAAGTGTGGGGATCGACAGTGAGACTGTCGTGACTCCCTGAGCGATGCTGTAGTCGAATCCGTTGCGCGGGTCGAGGTTATTGAATTCGTCGCTGAAGTTATCGATGACGTACTTCGCTTTGAATTTTTTCACGCTCGTGGCGATGCCGGTCGTGAACAGCGCAGTCTCATTGCACGTGGCGGGACAGATACAACTTCCATCGCACAGCCCCGGGCAGGCGCTGTCATCCGTCCCGTCGCACTCCTCGTCGGTCTCCGTGACGTCGTTGCCGCAGACAGGAGCGGGGCACTCGCAGTTGACCGTGCATGTGCCGGTCGGACAGGTGCCGGGGTCGGTGCCGTCGCATTCCTCGCCGGTCTCGATGATATCGTTGCCGCAGACGGCTGCCGGGCACTCGCAGTTGACGCCGCATGTGCCGGTGGGACAGGTGCCGGGGTCGGTGCCGTCACATTCCTCGCCGGTCTCGATGACATTGTTGCCGCAGACGGCAGCCGGGCACTCGCAGTTGACGGTGCACAGGCCCGGGCAGGCTGAATCGTCGGTACCGTCGCACTCTTCGGCGCCCTCGCGCGTGTCGTCGCCGCAAACCGC
>CAXQPB010000086.1:0-5771 GCA_964225545.1 Candidatus Nitrosopumilus sp.
GCCTTCTTCTTTCGTGCTGCCATACGCTTATCTCCTCCTACAGCTAGCCCAGCGAGCGTTTGTTTTGCTCGCTATCGCTTGGGTTCAGTTTGTCTCGGTTTGTTGCTCTCGGGTGTAGTCTTCTCGCGCAGCGGAGAGCAGGTGTGTTTGCACGAGTTGTCTCACTTTGAACGATTGCAGCGACGTCATCTCTTCGGTCACGACTTGGTTCTTTGCTCAACGTGAAAAGTATACTGAGACGCGATCTTAAGAGTCAACAAAAACGCGTCAAGTATTCGGCGTGTGCACAACCGGAAAATTTGAAACGAACACTCTGATCGCAGGCATTCATCGAACGCACGCTTCGTGCATCACTCGAGACACCCGTTGTCGGTCTTCGACGTGAACGTCTGAAGAAACTTCACGTCAGCAACGGTCGCTTCTCGGTTGAATGCCTGCACCTGCAAACAGGATGAAGTCGCCGGCGTGTCTCGTGTCTGTTTCATCGGCGATGCATGAACGTGTAAACGGCTGAAAATATTGAACATCCGAACACAGGCCCGGTGTATGGCGCTTTTCGTGGTAACGCGCAGCTCGGATCGCAAACGAGGAAAGACGTGTCCGAATAAAGCCCGATCGTCGCCTGGTTAATGAGGGGAAACCTTCGGTGCGTTGTCATGAACGCGCGTCTTGAAAGGCGCGGCGGGTTTGTTCGCAGTCCTCGTTTCGCGTCGCGATCAGCGTTCGGCGACCGGTCCGGTTCGATGAAAAAAAATTTTGAACATTGTTCCGACAACGGCGGTGCGTCGGCGTGTTTTTTCGTTCCGGCGGCGTCTTCAGGGCGTTCAGGATTTTGAAATCGAAGAGAATTGCGCGCCCCGGCACCTGACAGCTATCCTGAAAAGCCGGGGTCGAGGCGGTGGTAGCACGGACGAAAAGAGTCAAGCAGCGCAAAGCGCTGCTCGCAGTTCTCTGGACATTGTCAGCAGCTTTTCTGTATGGGATTCTCTTCGGCGACCATGGAATGCGCGAGTTTGCCTCGCTGCGGTCGCGTCTCGACGCCCGTTCCGCGGAAGCACATCACAGGATCGTCAGAAACCATCGGTTGCTGGATCATCTCGAGGGACTTCGCGATGATCCACGAGTTCTCGAGCAGGTAGCCCGTACGCGTCTCGGGGTAGCGGGCGACGACGAGATCGTTTTCGTATTTCGGGAAGTCAGCCGCATTCGTTGATTCGGCCGGATCTTCGAGTTGCCGATTCAGCTCCGACCGCGCCCGATGCGTTTCCGCTCTGGGTAACGCACCGGACACGGCCTCGGCCGGTGGGTGGTCCTTTCAACCCGCCAGGATCAGCCTGCCGGGTTTAACCTTCTCGCCTCAGTCTCGACCGCCGCTCAGGAACACCCACTCGTTTCGCCGCAATTCAGGCACTTGTAGCAAGCACCGTTGCGAACCATGATCGAGCCGCATCCCGCGCAGCTCGGCGCATCGGCCTCGGGGAGAATGAACTCCACCGACGTTACTCCGCTCGACAGGGTCACCGTCGTGTCGCCGGAAGTTTCCTGACCGGCTCCGCTACCGTTCAACGCACCGGCTGCCGAATCGGTCGGCTGTTCGACGGCCTTGGTCTCGAGCTCGACCGAGACGGCGGGACGCTGACCGCCGAAGCGCGTGCCGAGGAATCGGAAGATGTAGTCCGTCAGCGACTTCGCGACCGGGATGTCCGGGTTCTTCGTGAAACCGGCCGGCTCGAAGCGGACGTGCTCGAACTTCTTCACGAGGGCCTCGAGCGGCACACCGTACTGAAGCGACAGGGAGGTCAGAGTTGCGATCGTGTCCATCAAGCCGGAGATCGTGCTGCCCTCCTTGGCCATCTTGAGGAAGATCTCGCCCGGCGTTCCGTCCTCGTAGAAACCGAGGTGGATGTAGCCCTCGTGTCCCTGGATATCGAACTTGTGTCGGTAGGAGGCACAGTCGACGGGCAGGCGACGCCGAACCGGCTGACCGGGCTCGACGACCTGGGCCGCGGCCTTCGAGTTTTCCGACTTCGCGTCCTTCTCGTTGCCCGTGTTGAGCGGCTGGGTGCGCTTGCACCCGTCCCGGTAGACCGCGATCGCCTTGAGTCCGAGCTTCCACGACTCGACATAGGCGCTCTCGATGTCCTCGACCGTCGCCTCGTTCGGCATGTTCACGGTCTTGGAGATCGCGCCCGAGATGAACGGCTGCACAGCGCCCATCATCCGGATGTGGCCCAACGGCTCGATCGTCCGGATGCCGTTGCGAGGCCGGAACGCGCAATCGAAGACCCGCAGGTGCTCGTCCTTCAGATGCGGTGCGCCCTCGATGGTCTCGTTCTGGTCAATGTAATCGACGATCTCCTCGACCTGGCGGATCTCGTAACCGAGTCGTGCGAGCGCCGCGGGTACGGTGCGGTTGACGTACTTGAGGAAACCGCCGCCGACCAGCTTCTTCGATTTGACCAGCGCGATGTCCGGCTCCACGCCGGTGGTATCGCAATCCATCATGAACGCGATGGTCCCGGTCGGAGCGAGCACCGTCACCTGCGAGTTGCGCACGCCATGGTTGCGGCCCCGCTCGAGCGCCGTTTCCCACACCTCGCGGCTGGCCGACAGGAGATCGAGCGGCACGTACGTGGCGTCGGCCTCGCGCGACTTCTCGCGATGCTTGTCGATGACCCGCAGCTGCGGCTCCATGTTGGTGCCGTAGCCGGCGTAGGACCCCCGGCTCTCGGCAATGCGGGTCGACTGCGCGTAGGCCTCACCGCACATCAGCGAGGTGATCGCGCCCGCGTAGGCTCGCCCTTCGTCGGAGTCGTAGGCGAGGCCCTGCGACATGAGCAAGGCCCCGAGGTTCGCGTAGCCGAGTCCGAGTTGCCGGTACGCCCGTGCGGTCGCACCGATGTCCTCGGTGGGGTAACTGGAGTTGTCGACCAGGATGTCCTGGGCGGTGATCAGGATGTCGACCGCGTGACGGAAGCCATCCACGTTGAACTTGCCGCCGCCGTCCACGAACTTCATCAGGTTCAGCGAAGCGAGGTTGCAGGCCGAGTTGTCGAGGTGCATGTACTCGCTGCACGGATTCGACGCGTTGATACGGCCGGTATTCGGGCAGGTGTGCCAGTTGTTGATGGTCGTGTCGTACTGCAGGCCTGGATCGCCGCAGAAGTGGGCGGCCTCGGCGATCTGACGCATCAGATCCTTCGCGCGGAAGGTCTCGGCAATCTGGCCGTCGATCACGTTTCGCGTGTGCCACTCGCGGTCCTCGACCACCGCTCGCATGAACTCATCGGTCACTCGGACAGAGTTGTTGGCGTTCTGGAAGAAAATCGACGAGTACGCTTCGCCGTCGATCGACGAATCGTAGCCCGCGTCGATCAGGGTCCATGCCTTCTTCTCCTCGCCCGACTTGCAGTCGATGAACGCGACGACGTCCGGGTGATCGATGTTGAGCACGACCATCTTCGCTGCGCGACGGGTCTTGCCACCGGATTTGATGACCCCGGCCGAAGCGTCAGCCGCTTTCATGAACGAAACCGGTCCGGAGGCCGTTCCGCCGCCTCCGAGCCTCTCCTTCGATGAACGGATGCGCGACAGGTTCACGCCCGATCCGGAGCCGCCCTTGAAGATCACGCCCTCACGGCGATACCAGTCCAGGATCGAGTCCATCGTATCGTCGACCGAGAGAATGAAGCAGGCCGAACACTGCGGCTTGGCCTCGACACCGACGTTGAACCAGACCGGGCTGTTGAAGCAGGCGTTCTGCTCGAGCATGAGGTGGGTCAGCTCATCGCGGAAAATGTCGCGGTCCTCCGCGCTGGCGAAGTAGACCTGCTTTTCGCCCCAACCGACGATGGTCGTGACCACACGGCCGATCAGCTGCCGGACGCTGGTCTCTCGCTGCGGGGTCCCGAGCTGTCCGCGGAAATACTTGGAAGTGACGACATTGGTCGCCAGCTGCGACCAGCTGGCCGGGAACTCGACGTCACGCTGCTCGAAGACGGCCTTGCCGCCCTCCCCCTGAATAATGGCGTCGCGCTTCTCCCAGTCGACCGTGGAAAAAGGATCGACCCCGGGCGTCGAAAGTCTGCGCTGAAACTGCAGGCGGGATGCTCGATCCGCGCCTCTGGCTGCAATGCTCGCGGGAGAATTCTCTGCTCCTGGCCCGGCCGGCGCTTCTGAATGCGCGGCAGGCGAAGTCACAGCTCCAGCGGCACTTGCGATGTTTTCATCCATGGGAACCCCTCCTTACCTCCACCCCAACAGACATCGGGTGCGTGGAAACCAACTAGTTTTCAAAGCCTTATGAACCCATCCGGGGCCACGCACTCGTGAACCCCGGAATCGGGTGTGGGTGACCGCACAACAATGCACCACTTATCCACAGGATATGCAGTATGTTGTACGGAGATTTCAGGTATACCACTACATCTTGTGGGCCGTCTATTTTTTTACGCACCCCCCGTTCGAGCCTGTTTCCAAGCATCGAGGGGGCGTAGAAAAAACGAAAGTATACCTCAACCCGGACGCTGGCAACCGATCGCGCCCAGGCGTAACTTTAAAAGGCCCCGGTCACGGACCGGCGGCTCATTCGGCTCATCAGATATGCCGCGAAACAGCGATAAATCAGGCCGCGGTGGTCCGCGTTCGATCTCGACAGTGCTCGCCGATGTCGTCGCCCGGCTCGGACTCGAGCGCGATCTGGACGATTTCCGGGTCTGGGAGGCCTGGGACGAGGTAGTGGGGGAAGCCGTCTCACGCAACGCCTGGCCGATCCGGCTCGACGGCCACCGGCTGGTGGTCGCGGTAAAGAGCAACACCTGGATGCAGGAGCTGGCGATGCTCCGCGACCAGATCACACCCAGGTTGAATGAGTGGATGGGACGGGAGGTGATCCGGGAGATCTTTCTCGTGGTGGGCCGGCCCGACCAGTCGGCCGGCAGCAGCCGCGACCGCATTCGAAAAAGTACGACAGGCGATCGACCGCAGCCCGCGGCGCGGGCCGTCGAAGACATCTTTCAGCGCGGGCTCACGCGCAAGCGCGGGGATGACCAGCGTCAGGGGCCGCGATCGGAAGACTCGGGAGGTCCCCACCGCGACCCCGAAGACCGCAGGCGACGCTGAGCGGCGACGTCAAAGCTCAGCCGCAGCGCTCCGCCCGTCGAGCTCCCATTCCGGATGAATCCGTTCGCGAATGCGCTCGGCCAAAGCCTTCTCGACCATCGAGTCCATGGATATGGAGCGTTCGGCCGCCTCGACCTCTCCGAGTCGCGCGCCGGTGGCCGGGTGTCTCGGCACGAATAGCGTGCAGCAGTCCTGATCCGGCACGACGGAGATCCGGTAGGTGTCGTTGCGGCGGGCGTACCGGGTGATCTCCAGCTTCTCCATCCCGACCAGCGGACGCAGCACCGGCAAGCCGGCGGCAGACTCGATCACCGCCATGTTCGCCAGCGTCTGCGATGCGACCTGCCCGAGGCTCTCACCGGTGACCAGAGCGCTGCAAAAATCCACACGCGCCACCTCAGAGGCGATACGCATCATCATCCGCCGGTACAGCACCACCCGCAGCGGTTGAGGTGCGGTGCGTACGATCTCCGACTGCATCTCGCCGAACGCGATGAGTGAAAGTCGTACCGAGGTCTGCCCACGCGCGAGCACCGCCGCCAGGCGGCGGGCCTTCTCCTGGCTGGTCCGGTCGAGAAACGGCGCGCTGTGAAAATGAATCGCGTCCAGCCGGCAACCACGCCGCATCATTCGCAGGCCCGCTACCGGCG
>CAXQPB010000087.1:0-46437 GCA_964225545.1 Candidatus Nitrosopumilus sp.
GCAGATGGTAAGGCCGCCCCGCGCTTGTCGCCCGCGCTGCATTCCCTGAGACGCTTGGTCGCAAGCACGACGCGGCCCTTGTGTCGCTCCTGCCAATCCTCGATCAGCTCGATACAGGCGTGATCCACATAGGCGACCTGATCGAGATTAACGTGGACCTCCGACTTCGCAGGTACCGACTCAAGAGCCTCCGCGAGCAGCGGCAGGCTGATGAACGTCGCTGCTCCGCGCAGAAAGATCTCGTAGGTTTCTCCGTTCTGCTCGAGCCGGACGTCGAGTCGGGCGAAGGTGTATAGAAGCCGCGCGAGGGCGAGCGCGAATCCTGTCGCGACGCCCATCAGAAGATCCGTCGCCACAATCATCGTTACCGTCGCACCCCAGATTACCGCCTCAGCCCGGCCGGACTGCGCAAGCCGCTTCAGCGAGTCGATATTGATCAGCTTCCAGCCGGTGTAAACCAGAATCGCCGCCAGACTCGACCTCGGGATGAGGGCAAGCAGCCACGGGAATGCCGCGACCAGCAGAAGGATCCAGACGCCGTGGAAAATCGCCGACCACTTGGTCTCGGCGCCTGCGTTGACGTTGGCCGAACTGCGAACGATGACACCCGTCATCGGCAGCGCGCCGACAACGCCGCACAGCATGTTGCCGATTCCCTGCGCTCGGAGTTCCTTGTTGTAATCGGTGCGCTTGCCGCTGTGCATGCGATCGACCGCCGTCGCGCAAAGCAGCGTCTCGGCGCTGGCGATCAGCGCAAGACCGATCGCGCTCGCCCAGAAGCCCGGAATCAGCAGCAATCCTGCCACATCCGGGGTGAGCCAGTTGAACGACGCAAGCAGGTTGTCAGGTACTTCGACAAGCCTGACTTTGAGATCGAGGGTCGACGCTGCGATCGTTCCGACAACCACGCCGATCAGCGGCCCGGGCATAACCGCGAGCGCCTGCGGTCGAAAACGGTTCCACAGGACGATCGACGCAATCGTCGCAAGACCGATTGCGGCGGCCAAGTGATGCGAGCTGCCGTCGAGCGGTACGATACCTTTGTAAATGGCTTCAGGAATCGAGAACAGGTTCGCCAGGCCTCCGCCGCGCGGCGCATCGTCGACCATGACATGGAACTGGCTGGCGAAGATCAGCACTCCGATTCCAGCGAGCATCCCCTGAACGACCGCCGGTGATACGGCCCGGAACCAGCGACCCAGTCCGGCGAAGCCAGCAGCGAGCTGCAGCGCACCGGCCACAAGCACCGCCAGCCCCAGAGCCGGAAGTCCGAACTGCTGGATGAGCTCCCAGACCAGAATTGTCAGACCCGCAGCCGGACCGCTGACCTGCAACGGCTGGCCGGCGAGGAAGCCGACAATCAATCCACCGATGATGCCGGTAATCAGGCCGAGCGCGGGCGGTGCACCGGAGGCGATCGCGATCCCCATACAGAGCGGGAGCGCGACGAGAAAGACGACCACTGAGGCCATGAGGTCGCGCCCGAAGGAGGAACCGTCGGACCTCCCGGATTGCTCCGTGGCCGGCGAACCGGTCGTTTCGGTCTTGTCGCTGGGATTCATATTTCTTTTTTTACCTCGAAGGGCAGCAAAGACGGGCGAGACACTGACTGGGCGTCGCGCCGGGGAGGCCGCAACGGGTACTGCCAGCGTATGCGGTGGGGCATGTAGAGCGCCACCCGCACGGTCTCATTTTCGCACTGAAATCGTCGCCGCGCTGAAAAACGCTTCCGCTTAGACTAAGCCGCCCGGATAGATTCGTCGAATCGAATTTTCCCACCACTGACATAGATTTTTCCGAAGAGTTTTCAGTCGGCCGAGACACCGCGTGCCTGGCGCCGGACCACCCCCCCCTCAGGCAAACAATCCTCCACGTGCAGCCTCGGAGATCGCCACCACCGCAGGGTGTTTGAGGCGGCGCTCGACGGAAATGGCATAAAATCGCTCGCGAACTTCCTCGGTGGCTCCCAGCTTCTCGACACGATACTGCCGCGCGACCTGCTCCTCGATCGCGGACGGTGCCGCAAAAACCCCTGCGCCTGCCTCGCCGAACACCTTCAGCAGCGCGCTGTCCTCGAACTCGCTGACGATATGAGGTCGAACTCGCGCCTTGATGAACCACTGTTCGAGGTCGCGCCGCATACTCGTGTTCACGGTCGGAACGAGAATCGGAGCGCCATCGAGCAGGGCGGGGAACGCCCCCTTCAGGCGTGAAGCAACATTGCTTCGCGCGAAGAAAGTCACTCCGCACTCTCCGAGCAGATGGTTATAAGCCCGGACATTCACAGTAGGCGGAATCGGAGAGTCGGACACCACCAGATCGAGCGCGTGGATCGACAGATCGGCGATCAACCGCTCCGGTTTTCCTTCGCGGCAGACGATCGCGACGGGACTCTCCATCTCGAGCGCAGGAGAAAGAAGCCGGTGCGCGATCAGCTTCGGGACTACATCTGCGACGCCGACGTTGAGCCGGGTCTGATGCGACGTCGGCCGGTCGTGGACGAGATTGAGCAGCTCGCGGCCGACCGTGAATATCTCATCGGCATAGCGATAGACGGTCTGGCCGAAGTCGGTCAGCACCAGGTTGCGACCGACCCGAACGAATAACTTGTCGCCGAGACTCTCCTCGAGAGCGCGGATCTGTCCACTGATGGTCGGCTGCGACAGGTGAAGATCGGCGGCTGCGGACGTGACACTCCCGGTACGGGCGACAGTCCAGAAGTACAGAAGGTGATGGTAGTTGAGCCATTCCACGGTTAATTCCTCGAACCTCTTCCCATAGATTCTTTCGATACATGTCATGGATTTTACGAATTGTTCAACTCGGACAACCTGCCGGCAGGCCCTGAAGGACGCTCGAGACGCCCGAGAACATTGGGAAATCCGAAGCGCCACTCCGAGTTCACGCGAACGGCCGCTTCACTTCCACTGACTACCGACTCCTGTATGTTCCCGCTTCGGTACGTGATCGGCGACGTCGCGCGGCCCGGCGGCAAGGCGCCCGCGGCGGTCCGTAACCGGCGGGGGCGAGCACGACCGGGCGAAAGCGGGATCGATCAATTTTCCAACAGTCCGACGATCAGGGAGTGAGAACGATGGCGACGACGACAGCCGATGCAGCCCTCGAGAGGTTGCGCGATGGCAATCAGCGATTCACATCCGAGAGCACAACAGCCGAGGGACGCGACGGGAGCCGACGGCGAGAGCTGGCAGGTGGACAGTCGCCTTTCGCGATTCTGCTTTCATGCGCAGACAGCCGGGTCGCTCCCGAGATCGCCTTCGACACCGGACTCGGCGAGCTCTTCGTTGTTCGCGTCGCCGGCAACATCGCGGACACGGCAGCGGTAGCCAGTATCGAATACGCGGTCGCGAACCTGGGCGTTAAGCTGATCGTCGTCATGGCGCATCGCAGTTGCGGCGCAGTTGCGGCAGCCGTTGCCGGAGTGGAGCCGACACCGGCGCTCACCGATCTGCTCGCACGGATCCGGCCGGCGATCACCGACGAGCACGGAGACAACCCCGAGGTCGACACGGTCGCGAAAGCGAACGCACGACTTCAGGCAGAGAGTCTCATCTCATCGTCCGACGTCATTGCCCAGGCGGCAGCCAGCGGCGACAATGAGGATGGCGTTCGTATCGTCACCGCGTTCTACGATATCGAAAGCGGCGAAGTCAGCTTCGCGTAGTCGAGCAGGGCTGAGACGAAGGCGTCATCACGCCTGAAACGGCCAGGTGCCGGTCGCTGATCACGCTCACCTGTAAGTGGTCGAGACCGGCTGTGGTCAACTGCAGGCGAACCTCGTCGACCTCGAACGCGGCGAGCAGAGAGTTGTAGAAGTCACGCTGGAGGATCGGGTGCTCCTCAGCAGCGTACAGCGTCACGATTTCCTTCGCCCGATCGACGGACGGCGGTCGAATCAGGTCTACAACCAGGACGCGCGCATCGTCTTTCGCGACCCTCTTCACCGTATCCCAGAGTACGGATGGATCGTGCAGGTGATGCAGAAGACTGTTCGAGATCACGTAGTCGTACACGCCGTCTTGGAGTCGGTCTGACGGCAGCGCCGCCTCGACCAGCCGCAGCCTTTCGCTGAGCGCCGGGGTGAGTCGCTCAGCGGCCTGCCGGATCATCTCCGGCGAGCCATCCACAGCATCGACCGTACAGTTCGGCCACCGCTCGAGCAGTCGCATCGCGATGTCGGCTGGACCGCAACCGAGATCGGCGACACGACCGCTGCCGGCAGCGGAGCCGGCGAGAGCGTCGAAGAGGTTCAGGAATCGCGCGTTGGGTTCGTCGAAGTCAGCCAGAGCGTAGGCGCGCGCCTGCCGCGGTTCATCCATCAGCTCGGGTTCTGGCGTCCGATTCATGTTTCCATGTGCCGACTTTCGGTACGTCCGTCACGAACGGACCTCGCGTCGAGGGTCTGGACGGTCCAGGGGTATCAGAAAAGTTGAAGGTCGGCGCGACCGATTTTTCGGAAATACAGGATCGGCCGCGCCGAGCGATCAGACGAGACGAAGTTGCGGCCGCCCACGACCCGCCTTCATCTGAACGCCATCCTGTTGCAGGCCGGATACCGCGGGAGGCGCCAGCGAGGAATGTCCCACAGCGACGGGTACCGCGCGCCGCAGTTCCGCCTCTCGTGCCAGCCTCCGCATCTCGCTGCCTGTCACCGCAAACATCAGAGCGAGGAGACAGCCGACGAACATCCCGGCGAGGAGGCCGAGGTCACGAAGGCCGCCGATCCAGAGCAGAGTTGAAAACGTGAAGGCAAGGTAAACGGTTGAAAATATCAGGTAATCTCTGCGTTCAAACATGGGTGTCGCGCTCCTCTGGGCTCTGTCCCTTGACCTCAGATTACCAACGGCCTGCGCATTGTCAACTTTTGTCTTGGACAAACTACGGACAGCCTGTATCATCTGGTAGTGAAAGTCGTGGAGGTAAGCGATGTCTGAGGCTGCGGGAACAACCCAATCGGAGAGGACAATTCTGCTGACCGGCGCGACCGGATACGTCGGAGGGCGGTTGCTCACCGCCCTTGAAGCCGGCGGGTACCCGGTCAGATGTCTCGCGCGGCGCCCCGCCTATCTTCAGGCACGCGTCGGTCCCGGGACCTGTGTGGTGCGCGGAGACTGCCTCGCCCCTGAAACCCTCGCTGAGGCACTCAAAGGCATCCACACGGCCTTCTACCTGGTTCATTCCATGGGCTCGCCGGAGGATTTTGTCTCCCGCGACCGGATCGCCGCAGCGAACTTCGGCCAGGCGGCGGCGGCCGCAGGCGTCAAGCGGATCATCTATCTTGGCGGACTCGGCAGCGACGAAGGGGAGTTGTCCGCTCACCTGCGCTCGCGACACGAGACCGGAGAGGCTCTGCGCTGTGGGGGAGTGCCGGTCATCGAGCTCAGGGCGTCCATTATCCTCGGCTCCGGAAGCCTCTCGTTCGAGTTGATTCGCGCTCTCGTTCAGCGGCTCCCGGTGATGATCTGTCCGCGATGGGTACGGACGATGGCACAACCGATCGCGATCGAGGATGTCATCTCCTATCTGGTCGCTTCGATCGAACTTCCCGACGAGGGGTCGAGAGTCTTTGAAATCGGCGGCACGGACCGGGTCGCATACGAGGGAATCATGCTCGAGTACGCGCGCCAGCGAGGTCTGCGACGCTACTTCATCCACGTCCCCGCGCTCACCCCTCGACTCTCGAGTCTGTGGCTCGGACTGACGACACCGGTCTATGCGCGCGTGGGACGCAAGCTGATTGAATCAATCCGCTACCCGACGGTCGTCACCGATAACTCAGCCCACGAAGCATTCGCGATCAAGCCGATGAGCGTGGCCCAGGCGATCGAGCGGGCGATGCTCAACGAAGATCGCGGCTTCGCCGCAACCCGTTGGTCGAGCGCGATTTCATCGGGGCGCGAGCCAGCGCACTGGGGCGGTGAAACCTTCGGCACGCGCCTGGTGGACTCGCGGTCAATCGACGTGAGCGTGCCTCCGGATCAGGCCTTCGCGCCGATTCGCGCGATCGGAGGCGACAACGGTTGGTACTACGCCGACTGGCTCTGGCGTCTGCGGGGGTTCATCGATCTCCTGTTCGGCGGTGTCGGGATGCGACGCGGTCGGCGCCACCCGCAGAAACTGCATGTCGGCGAGGAGCTCGATTTCTGGCGCGTCGATGCTTTCGAAGATGGCCGCCGGCTCCAGCTTCATGCGGAAATGAAAGTTCCCGGCAGGGCCTGGCTCGAGTTCGAGGTGCAGCCGAACGGCAAAGGCGGATCGTCGATCCGGCAGACTGCCGTCTTCGACCCGTGGGGTCTGTTCGGCCTCGGTTACTGGTACGGAATCTACCCCCTGCATGCGCGCGTCTTCCGCGGAATGGTCCGCGCGATCGCGGCGAATGCGGAGTCAGGTACATCAACATCGGGCCCGGCTGAAGAGGGCCCCGAGAACGCCGCCACGGAGCCTCGCAGCCAGGCCGGTGCCGACAGTTTCGAACGGGGCACGAGGAGCGCACAGGACGAGCACGCGCGGGCGTTAACGGCCCCGCACTCAGCGACGGACAGCCGGTCACTCGACGCCAGCCTGGTTGCCTGACCGAGCTACTTGCCCGGTGCGCGCCGGCTCGCTCGGCTGCGAGCTGTTCCTGTTCGAGCCTCGACGAGCTCGAGTCGATCGGCAACGCTCTCGAGGCGCGCGGTGATGCCTTCCATTGTTGAAGAGCGCGCGAGTTCAACCGTTTCGTCGGACTTCGGGCGAATCACGCCGCGTTCGAGGACGGCCATCAATCCGCGAACCGCCCGTCGTCCGTCCCGCCTGTCCCGTTGCTTGCCGCCCAGAAGGCTGGTCCGCGCTGCGTACTCCAAGCTGCCGTAAAACATGTCGCGCAGCACCCACAGCGGAACGTCATCGCGTATCTCGCCACGATCAACGCCCTCACGAATCACGTCGTCAAAAACGGCGACATAGGTGCGATTCAGGCGGTACGCCTCGCCGTCCGGCTCGCTGAGACTCTTTCCGGGGAAGGCGAACAGGATGTAGCGCTGCTCGATCAGGCGCGTGACATGATGTTCGGCGAGAAACTCCAGTCGCCTGCGCGTGTCGCGAATCTTTCGGACGCCGGCTGCGGCCTGTTCGGTAAGCCCGGAATAGAACGCTTCGACGACCGCGTGAACGAGCGCCACCTTGCTCTCGAAGTAAAGATAGACAGTGCCCTCAGCCACGCCTGCGCGTCGTGCAATCGCCCCCATCGTGACCGCGTCGACCTCGTGACGCGCGAACAGCTCGGCTGCAGAGCGCAGGATCGCCCCCTCGCGAGCTTCAACACGCTGCCTCCGCGTCTTCGCCTTGCCCGTCGCTGGCATGCGGTCAGCCTATGAGGTTGACTCAGAAATGCCAAGTGTTACTCATTCGCCCAGAGTGTCATGCTCGCGATCGCACGGCCGCACAGGACAGGCAGCGGCCGGTGACCGACTCAGGCCGGCCACAAGCCGGCGCAGAGGCGAAGCGGATTGTCAGGCGAACGGCCCGGGAGTGAATCGATGTCCGAAAGGGTGATTCGTATCGGCGGAGCCAGCGGCTTCTGGGGTGAATCGGCGATGGCCACGCCGCAGCTGCTCGCTGCCGGCGGTCTCGACTACATCGTATTCGACTACCTGGCCGAGATCACGATGTCGATCATGGCTCGGGCTCGCTCGCGTGATCCGGAACGCGGATACGCGACCGACTTCGTTTCGGCTGTGATGAAGCCCAACCTCGCCGAGATCGCTTCGCAGGGGGTGAAGATTCTCTCCAACGCAGGGGGTGTGAACCCTGTTGCCTGCGCGAAGGCCGTACGCGGGTTGGTCGCCGAGGCCGGGCTCGACCTCAAGGTCGCGGTCGTCAGCGGTGACGACCTGCTCGAACGTGCGCCACAGATCGCGGCCGCCGGTCAGAAGGAGATGTACTCCGGGGAACGTTTTCCCGACCCGTCCGTAGTCGCGAGCATCAACGCCTACCTTGGAGCCTTTCCGATCGCGCGAGCGCTCGATCGCGGCGCCGACATCGTGATCACCGGCCGCTCGGTTGACAGCGCAGTGACGCTCGGCGCGTGCATCCACGAGTTCGCATGGACACGTGAGGACTGCGACCAGCTGGCCGGAGGAAGTCTCGCCGGTCACATCCTCGAATGTGGACCGCAGGCCACCGGCGGTAATTTTACCGACTGGGAGACCGTCGCGGACTCGATTGCTGATATCGGCTACCCGATCGCCGAGGTCTCCGCAGACGGCTCTTTCGTCTGCACCAAACCCGAAGGCACCGGCGGCGTCGTCAATGTCGGCACCGTGTCCGAACAGATGCTTTACGAGATCGGTGACCCGCAGGCCTATGTGCTGCCGGATGTCATCTGCGATTTTTCGACGACAACGATTGAAGATCTCGGGAGCGATCGCGTACAGGTCAGCGGAACGACGGGGCGAATCGCTCCCGACACGTACAAGGTCTGCGCGACCTATGCCGACGGGTTTCGCGGCGGCACCATGATGACCTTTTACGGCATCGATGCGGATCGAAAAGCCCGCACCTTCGCCGACGCCGCCTTCAAGCGCGCCACGCGCTTCCTCGAGAGCATCGGCCAGCCTCCCTTCAGCGAAACGAGCGTCGAGGTCATCGGCGCGGAGAGCCAGTTCGGGGAACGTCGTCGCACGGAAGGGTCTCGCGAGGTCGCGATCAAGATGGCCGCCAAGCACCCCGATGCGATCGGAATCGGTGTGCTGCTCAAGGAGATGACCGGGCTGGCGCTGGCGACACCGCCGGGCCTCTCCGGGTTCGCCGGCGCGAGGCCCAAACCCTCGCCGGTCGTAAGGCTGTTCTCCTTTCTGCTCGACAAATCGCAGCTGGAGATCACGCTCGACGTCGAGGGAGATTCCGAGTTGCTCACCCCGGAGACAGGCGCCGCGCTCGACGTTGCGACGCTCGTACGGCCCGCTCCGCCGGCAGCGCCGAGTGAAGACGAGTTCGTCGAGGTACCTCTGGTGGCGCTTGCTTGGGGCCGCAGCGGCGACAAGGGAGACAAGGCCAACGTCGGCGTCATCGCGCGCAAAGCGGAGTACCTGCCGTACATCTGGCGAACTCTGGGAGAGGATACGGTCGCAGCCTGCTTCGCCCACTTCCTCGGCAGTTCGGATGCCGGCGATGCGGTCGATCGAGTTCATCGCTACCTGCTGCCGGGATCGAACGCGATCAATTTCCTTCTCCACAATGTCCTCGGCGGCGGCGGCGTCGCGAGCCTGCGCAATGACCCGCAGGGGAAAGGCTATGCCCAGCTGCTGCTCGACCATCCGATCCAGGTACCGCGTGCGCTGGCCGATTCTGTCGGAGGAATGAACCGGTGAGCGTTTTCCGTTCGCGGATCGATGTCCGCTCCGAAACTTTCGCGCGCAACCGCGAGGAGATGCTGTCGCTGGTCGACAGGCTGGCCGCGCTGAATGCCCGCGGGCGTGACAAATCAGAGCAGCGCAAGCCGCGCTTCGTCGAGCGCGGGCAGCTCACACCGCGTGAGCGACTCTCGCGATTGCTAGACCCCGGAATGCCGTTCCTGTCGATCGGCAACCTTGCCGGCTACCTGCTCGATACCGCTGACGAAGCGAAATCGATGCCCGGGGGAAACGCGATCGCCGGGATCGGGTTCATTCGCGGCGTTCGGTGCATGGTGGTCGTCAACGACAGCGGCATACAGGCCGGCGCGTTGACCTCGGCCACCGGTTTCCGTGTCCGACGATCCCAGGAGATCGCGCTGCGACAGAAGCTGCCTTTTGTTCATCTGGTCGAGAGCGCGGGCGCCAACCTGATGGAGTACACCGTGGAAGGATTCCTCGAAGGTGGAACTCTTTTCGCGAATCTCGCCCGCTTGAGCGCCGCCGGCGTACCGGTCGTTACGCTGCTGCACGGCTCGTCCACGGCCGGCGGCGCATACATGCCCGGATTGAGCGACTATGTGGTCGGGATCAAAGGACGAGGGCGCGCTTTTCTCGCCGGCCCGCCGCTGCTCAAGGCCGCGACAGGCGAGATCGCCACTGAGGAAGAGCTCGGCGGCGCGCAGATGCATGCCGACGTCTCGGGTCTGGTCGAGTACCTCGCCGAGGATGACGGACATGGCGTGCAGATCGGTCGTGAGGTAGTCAGTCGCCTGAACTGGAACGAGCGCTGCCGGCGACGCGACGTGCAACGCTTCTGCGAACCGGTCTACGATCCCGACGAGATCGCAGGCGTCGTTCCGATCGACTATCGCAAGCCCTACGAAGTCCGCGAGGTCGTCGCGCGCATCGTCGATGGCTCGGAGATTCTCGATTTCAAGCCGCGCTACGGTGTCAGCACTGTCTGTCTACAGGCCGAGGTCCACGGCCACGCCGTCGGCATCATCAGCAACAACGGCCCCATTGATCCCGACGGCGCCACAAAGGCGGCCCAGTTCATCCAGCTGTGCGATCAGGGCGACATTCCCCTGGTGTTCCTCCAGAACACGACCGGTTATCTGGTGGGAACGCGCTACGAGCGTGCCGGAATGATCAAGCACGGTTCGAAGATGATTCAGGCGGTAACGAACGCGTCGGTCCCGAAACTGACACTGATGATCGGTGCAAGCTACGGCGCCGGGAACTACGGCATGTGCGGCCGCGGGTATGACCCCGACTTCTGCATGACGTGGCCGAACGCCAGCACCGGAGTCATGGGCGGCGACCAGGCGGCGCGGACCATGTCGATCGTCCTCGAGGGAGCCGCCAAGGCGCGCGGGCAGGAGATCGACCCGGCCACGCTCGGCGAGCAGGAGAAGATGCTGGTCGGCCACTTCGATTCCCAGTCCAGCGCGTTCTACACCTCCGGACATATGCTTGACGACGGGATGATCGACCCGCGCGATACGCGAAAGGCGCTGGCGTTCCTTCTCGACACCGTGTGGGAGGGGCGGCACCGGAACGTCTCACCGAACAGCTTCGGAGTCGCGAGGATGTAACGCCCCTCGAGGCTCGCGAGGAGATGACAAACATGCCCCAGCTACCCGATACCGAAACCCTCGACCTCGAATTCGAGAGCGGCTGGCTTCGCATCTGGCTCGACCGGCCGCAGACTCGCAACGCGCTGTCGGGTGAGATGGTCGCCGAACTCAGAGCCGTTCTCGAGGCCGTTCAACAGGATCGAAGCGTCCGCGGCATTACGCTGCGAGGACGCGGCGGAGTTTTCTGCGCTGGAGGCGACCTCAAGTCCTTCGGCTCGATGTTGTCCGGCGCCGATGCCGCGAGCTCGGGAAGTGAGCCGGACCCCGCGCGCATCGAAGAAGTGGCACGTTTCAGCCGCGGAGCGGGCGAGCTGTTCGGTCTGCTCGATACGATTCCACAGGTGCTTCTCGTTCTGGTCGAGGGCGCGGCAATGGCCGGCGGACTCGGGGTCACGTGCACCGCGGACATCGTCGCGGTGACCCGTGACGCGAAGTTCGCGCTGACCGAGACCACGCTCGGCATCGCCCCCGCTCAGATCGCGCCGTTCGTCGTCAACCGCATCGGATTGCCGGCAGCTCGAAGGCTGATGCTCACAGCCGCGCGCTTTGACGGGACCGAGGCCGGGCGTATCGGACTCGCAGATTACGTCGTCGATGATGCCGCAGGGCTCGATTCGGTGGAGGAGACGATCCGCAACCAGGTCCTGCGCTGCGCACCGGCGGCCAATGCGGTGACCAAGGAGCTCATCATGGCCACGCGGACAGCAGATCGCGAGCAGATGCTCGACCTGGCCGGTCGCGGTTTCGCGCGCTGTCTTCTCGGCCCCGAGGGGCGCGAAGGGATTACCGCGTTCCTCGAGAAGCGAAAGCCGGCGTGGGCCGAATGAGCAGAATGAGCAGCATGAACCGTTTCGGAAGCATCCTCGTCGCCAATCGCGGTGAGATCGCGGCGCGCGTGATGCGCACCGCGCGGTCAATGGGCTATCGCACAATAGCGGTTCACTCCGAGGCCGATCGCGGAGCACCGCACGTGAAGCTCGCTGATGACGCCGTGGAGATCGGACCGGCTCCGGTTTCGGAGTCGTATCTCGACATCGAGCGGATCCTCGATGCCGCGCGACAGAGCGGCGCCGAGGCGGTGCACCCGGGCTACGGATTTCTTTCCGAGAACGGCGACTTCGCGCGGGCCTGTGAGGCGGCCGGCCTCGTCTTCATCGGACCGACCGCAGATGCGATCGATCTGATGGGCAACAAGGCCGAGGCCAAGCGCCGTATGATCGAAGCCGGTGTGCCCTGCGTGCCCGGCTACGAGGAGACCGATCAGTCCCTCGATGTGTTCGTCCGCGAAGCCGCCCGGATCGGTTACCCGGTAATGGTCAAAGCAGCCGCGGGCGGCGGCGGCCGCGGGATGCGCCTGGTCGCCGACGCCGGCGAACTGCCCGACGCGCTGGTCATGGCACGCGCTGAGGCCGCGAGCGCGTTCGGCTCCGGCGAGCTGATTCTCGAAAAGGCCATCGAGCGGCCGCGCCATGTCGAGTTTCAGGTCTTCGCCGACGAACACGGTGCGACGATTCACCTTGGCGAACGAGACTGCTCGGTCCAGAGACGTCATCAGAAGGTTGTCTAGGAAGCGCCCTGCCCCGTGATGACGCCGGAGCTGCGCGAGCGTATGGGCGCAGCCGCGGTCGAAGCCGCTCGCGCGATCGGCTACCGAGGCGCGGGGACCGTCGAGTTTCTTCTCGACGAAAACGGAGATTTTTATTTCCTCGAGATGAACACGCGTCTGCAGGTCGAACACCCGGTCACCGAGATGGTCACAGGCCTCGATCTGGTCGAGATGCAGATTCGCACCGCGCAAGGTGAGCCGCTCGTCATCGATCAGTCCGACGTCGAGCTCAGCGGCCACGCCGTCGAGGTCCGTCTGTACGCGGAGGACCCCTCTGCGGATTTTCTGCCGAGCACCGGGATCGTCGATCTGTGGCTCCCACCGAGTGGCGACGGCGTCCGCGTCGATGCGGGAATCGAGAGCGGGAGCGAGATCAGCCCCTTCTACGACGCCATGGTCGCGAAGATCATCGGCTACGGTGAGACGCGCGATCTCGCGCGGAGGCGACTGCTCGACGCTCTCGAACGCACCGCCCTTTTCGGCGTGCGCAGCAACCGCGACTTTCTCATGAAGGTTCTCGCCAACGATTGCTTCGCGGCGGGCGGGGCGACCACCGCGTTCATCGCCGAGGAGATGTCGGCAGTGGCAAGTGACGCTCCGGTCACGCGCGAACGGATCGCGGCTGCCGCCGCCATCCAGTACGACCACGAGCGCCGACACTGGGCATCGCGAGCCGTTCACGCTTCCCCCGAACTGATGGGTTGGAGCAGCAGCGGTATTCTGACGACACCGTACCAGTACGAGCTTTCGAGTGACGCCGGTGAATTTCGCGTCACACCGACAGGCGTCAACCAATACGACGTCACTCACGGCCCCGCGACGACACGCGTGGAGATCCCGGCGTGCACGCCGGAGGTCACGACCGACGCTTCGAGCGCATGCGGGCAGGTCGTCGAAGTCCATGTCGATGGAAAGGGATATCGGGCGATCGCCATGGTTCCCGAAGCCGGCCGGATCCATCTTTCGATCGACGGTGAGACCCTCACGTTGAGAAACCTGATCGCCGCAGGCGCGGAGGAAGATGAAGCGGCAGGCGGTGGCCGCGTGACAGCACCGATGCACGGGATGCTGCTCGAGATCGTCGTGCGCAGCGGAGACAGCGTCCGCAAGGGCGACCGCATCGCAGTGCTCGAAGCGATGAAAATGCGCCATGAAATCACCGCCGAGATTGACGGGACGGTTCGCACCGTCCACCGGGAGGCCGGTGTCCAGGTCGGCGCGGACGAGCTGATTCTGGAAATTGAAGAGGCCACGACCGATACAGACACCCCCGACACCGCGACCGCAGAGCGGGCCGGTGATCAAGGAGAGAACGCGTGAAGTCACGAATCTGTGAGATGCTCGATATCGAGTTTCCTCTGCTCGCCTTCAGCCACTGCCGGGATGTGGTCGCCGAAGTATCGCGCGCGGGCGGGCTCGGCGTGTTCGGCGCTGTGATGCTGCCGCCGGAACGTCTCGAGGAGGAGCTCGCGTGGATTGACGCGCACGTCGACGGCAAACCCTACGGCGTCGATCTGATCGTGCCCAACAGGTTCGCGGGCAAGGGCGAGCAGATCTCTCACGAACAGATGCTCGCCGCGGTGCCCGAGGAGCACAAGCGCTTCGCCGCGAACATTCTCGAGTCTCACAATGTCGATACCGGCGACCTCGACGAGATTCGAAACGGTCAGAGTCAGTTCGGTGAGAACCTCCAGGAAGAGGGCGCGACCCGATCGCTGGAGGTCGCGTTCAAACACCCGATCAAGCTGATCGCCAATGCGCTCGGAGTGCCGCCGCCCGTGATGCTCGAGCTCGGCAAGAAACACGGCGTCGCTGTCGCGGCGCTGGTCGGCGCACGTGAGCATGCCATCCGCCAGGTTCAGGCCGGCGTGGACATTCTCGTCGTTTCCGGAGGCGAGGCCGGCGGCCACTGCGGGGACGTTTCGACGATGGTTCTCGTCCCCGAGGTGTATGCGGCGATTCAGCCGTACGGGAACACTCCGATTCTTGCCGCCGGCGGAATCGTCACCGGCGGACAGATGGCCGCCTGCATGGCGATGGGCGCAGAGGGCGCGTGGACAGGCTCGGTCTGGCTGACAACCCACGAGGCCGAGACCAGCCCGGTGGTCAAAGAGAAGATGCTGTCCGCAAGCTCACGCGATACGGTGCGTTCGCGGTCGCGGACCGGGAAACACTCGCGGCAACTGCGCTCACCCTGGACCGATGCGTGGGAGAGCGGTGAGGGGCCTGCCCCGCTGCCGATGCCGTTGCAGTCGCTCGTCAGCGAGCCCGCACTCAGCAAGGTCGAGAAACTCGCGGAGGGCGGTCACGACGGTGCGAGCCAACTGGCCACGTACTGGGTCGGCCAGGGCGTCGGACTCATGAACCAGAGCAAGTCGGTGAAGGCCGTCGTGCAGGAGTTCAAGGAAGAGTACATCGCGGCCCACGACCGGCTTGCGCAGACGCTCTCGGAATAGAACGGTCGACCAGGAGAGAAGCGAAATGTTCGAACAGCCGAACGATTTCCGCGAAGAGAGCGATGCATTGAATTCGCTGCTGAGCGGACTCGACGACGAGGGCTTCGAGAAACGGACACAGTTCAAGCAGTGGACGATCAACGATGTCGTCTCCCACCTGCATGCGTGGAACATCGCTGCCGACCTCTCGCTGCGTGATCCGGAGAAATTCTCCGCGTTCCGCGAGAAACTGTTCGAGGACATCGGCGCAGGCGCGACGATTCGTGAGGCCGAGCGCGCGTGGCTCGAGCCGTGCTCGGGGCGATCTCTGCTGGATGCGTGGCATGGGTTCTCGTGTGAGATGGCGAACCGCTTCGCCGACGCCGATCCGAAGATGCGAGTGCAGTGGGCTGGACCGGATATGAGCGTGCGATCGAGCATCACCGCGCGGCTGATGGAGACCTGGGCGCACGGGCAGGAGATTTACGACCTGCTGGGTGTGGCCCGTGTTGACGGCGACCGCATTCGTAACATCGCGACGCTCGGCGTGAATACGTTCGGCTGGACCTTCATCAACCGCGGACTCGAGGTCCCGGGCAATTCGCCGCACGTCTGCCTGACGGCACCCTCCGGCGCGGCCTGGACCTGGAATGAGCCTTCCGACAGCGAACGCGTCGAGGGCGATGCCACCGAATTCTGCCAGGTCGTTACCCAGGTCCGCGCGCTGGGCGATACGCAACTCAAGGTCGTCGGTGAGATCGCTCAGCGCTGGATGTCCATCGCGCAATGCTTCGCAGGGGCACCGGAGGATCCGCCGGCCCCCGGGACACGCTTCACCGCGAACTGATTCAGGACCGGAGCTGTAGCGTGCAGGTAGATCCCGGACAGGTAGACCCTGGAAGCGTCTTCGCGCTGCTGTCGGCCGCGCTCGTCACCGCTGCTGCCTTCTCGTGGGCGAACCATCGCTTCATCGGGCTGCCGACGACGATCGGCGTACTGTTGATCTCTCTCGCGATGTCGCTCGGGCTGCATCTGCTCGCGCTGGTCGGTCTCGACGTCGAGACACCGGCCCGCGAGCTGCTCCAGCGAATGGAGTTCAGCGAGAGCCTGCTGGAGGTCATGCTCGCGTTCCTGCTCTTCGCCGGCGCGCTCCATGTCGATCTCGAGCGGCTTCGCTCACACAAGTGGGTGATCGGCCTGCTGGCAACGGTCGGCGTGATGGCCTCCACGCTTCTGGTCGGACTCGCCACGTACGTGCTCTCATCAGCGCTCGGACTCGATCTGCGGATGATCGAGTGCCTCCTCTTCGGTGCCTTGATCACTCCGACCGATCCGATCGCCGTGCTCGGCATCCTGAAGTCCGCCGGCGTACCCAAGAGTCTCGAGACCAAGATCACGGGCGAGTCCCTGTTCAATGACGGGATCGGCGTTGTCGTGTTTCTCGCCGTGCTCGCCGCCGCAACCGGCGGAGCCGCACACGGCGCACCGGCCGCCGCCGATCCCGCTGCGATCGAGTCCGCTGCCTCGGCAAGTCATGCCGCCGGATCTTTCGGGATTCTCGACTTCTTCAGCCTGCTGTTCGTCGAGGTCGGCGGCGCTCTGGTCCTCGGACTCGCGTTCGGCTGGGTCGCCTACCGCATGATCAGCACCATCGACGGATATCAGGTCGAGGTCTTGATCACTCTCGCCCTGTGTACCGGCGTCTACTCGCTCGCCGCCGCTCTCCATGCCAGCGGTCCGCTCGCGGTCGTCGTCGCAGGACTGTTCATGGGCAACACCGGCAGAGCCTACGGAATGTCTCCGGCGACCACCGAAAATGTCGACAGGTTCTGGGAGCTCATCGACGAGATTCTCAACGTCGTCCTTTTCGTGATGATCGGCGCTGAGGTTCTTTTGATCCGGCTGGGAGGGTCGCCCCTTCTCGCCGGTGCACTCGCGATCCCCTGTGTTCTGGGCGCGCGTTTCACCGCGGTCGCGCTGACCGTCAGGAGCCTGTCGCGGGTGCGGACGTTCACAGAGGGGGCGGTCCCGCTGCTGACGTGGGCAGGGCTGCGCGGCGGAATTTCGATCGCGCTCGCGCTGAGCATTCCCGCCGCCGTCGCGGGCCGTGAGGTGATTCTGACGATGACCTATGTCGTCGTCGTATTCTCGATCGTGGTCCAGGGGCTGACCGTCGCGCCGCTCGCACGCCGCCTGATCCGCTGAGCACCGACCGGCCCGACGGCTCCGATCACAGACTCATCGTCATTCGGGCTACGCCCGGTGCTCCGAGGGCAGCCTCGAAATCCGGATGACGCTTCTGTTCGGCGACGCGGAACCCGACCGCTTCATACGCGCGCTGCGCGGGCTCGTTGCCGATCAGGATCGATATCTGGGCATGTCGGAAGCCGCGCTGACGGCCCTGCTCCAGCTTGTGCTCGAGCAGTCGTCGGGTCAGACCGCGTCGCCGGTGACGCGGCAGCATGGCGACACTCTCGAGGATCCAGACCCCTTGCGGTTCGATCGGCGCGCACAGAAGAAACGGAGCCATTCGCTCCGCCGCGCGCTCGCGTTCCCGCTGGTCCAGACCCATCGACGCGAACACCTCGCGCACGGCGTCGACCAGAGTCTGCATCCCGAAACGGCCGGCGTCGTAGGCGCACAAGCCGCCGGCTGGTGAACCGTCGACTTCGGCGAGTGTGAAGACGCTGTGGTGGCAGTACGAGCGCGCTCGCGCCCCCGCCAGTCCGCGCAGGAACTCGGTACAACGCTCCTCCCCTTCGATGAGGAGCTCCCAGCCGCCTTTGGTGACGTGCGAGCGACCCGCGGTCAACATGATCCACGCGATGAAGTCGACATCCTGCGGAGCGGCAGCGCGTATGATCGGATTCACGGGTCGTTACTCTCCGCTTCGCGAGACGAGGCGTCTGAACAGACGCGCTGCAGAGAAATCTGCCATGGCGATGCGTGACGAGTGACGAGTGACGAGTGACGAGTCACGTGGGCTCCGTGACCTCGGCTCTGTGCAGCCGTCAGGTCAGGAGAGTCGATCGCATGAAATCGACCCCGACGGGCTTGCATGTCACGCACGCGGGCCCGCCGGGGTCGGTCAGTGAACGAAGTCGCTTACGCGGCGAAGTCTTTCATCTTCTTCAGCGGCGCAACCTTCACCTTGGTCGATGCCGGCTTGGCCGCGACATCCATGAACTCGCCGGGCCGGAAGGGATTAGGAACATTCTTCTGCGCCTTCTTCGCAGGCTTCTTCACGGTCTTCACCTTCAAGAGGCCCGGCATCGTGAAGGTTCCGCAGCCGCCTTTCTTCAGATGCCGATGGATGATGTCGCCGAGCTCATCAAAAACCGCCGACACCTCTTTCTTCGAAATCCCCACGCCCTCCGCGATCTCCGCGTAGATCTGGGTCCTCGTCAATGCTTCTTTAATCGGTCCTTTCTTTGCCATCTTTCTCTCCGGTTTATTTGGGTTTGGAGTGGGCGGAATAGTACAGATGCAAAGCGCGGCTGTAAACTCTCGGCGGGCAGTTTCTCTCTATTTTTTCAGGGTGAAACGCTCCTGTGTGCGTGCTGCCCCCCTCTCCTCATCCCGACGGCCCCTCGATCGGGACAACCCGGGCGTCATCCGGCGCAGTGACGAGCGGTTCGCTACGACCTCGCGCCCGTGCTCCGTTTGCCGATGTGAGCGACTCCCGACCGTATTCCGACCCCTGCGAACGCAACAAGGAACCGATCCTCAAAGTGCTCCGAGAGGAGTTCAGGGCGACCGCTGACGTGCTCGAAATCGGCAGTGGGACTGGTCAGCACGCCGTCCATTTCGCCCCGCGGCTTCCACACCTCGTCTGGCATACAAGCGATCTCGAGGAGAACCACGCCGGGATTCGCGCATGGATCGAGGAGGCTCTCAGGGCGCAACCGGAGATGAAAAACCTCCGCAGCCCGCTGCTTCTCGATGTTCGCGAGCGCCCGTGGCCGATCGCCGGTGTGGACGCGATATTCAGTTCGAACGCCGTTCACATCATGTCGTGGCCCGAGGTCGAGAAGATGTTCGACGGGATCGGAGACGTTCTCGCGGAAGGCGGCAAAGTCTGCCTGTACGGTCCGTTCAACTACGGCGGCCGTTACACGAGCGAGTCCAACGCCAGCTTCGATGAGTGGCTTCACGAGCGCAGTCCGGTGAGCGGCATCCGCAACTTCGAGGATCTCGATCGGCTCGCCTCGCAGATCGGCATGAAACTGACCGCGGACCACGAGATGCCGGCCAACAACAGGATTCTGGTCTGGAAGCGCTCGTGAGCGAAGCGCTGACGACCGGCGCGCGGACCACGCGCAGCGATCTGTTTCGAGCCGCCCACGCCTGTCTCGCAGAAGCGGACGCCAAGGAGAAGGTCGCGCGGACGAGACAGACTGCGGCCGCGTGGCGAAACCGTACCCTCGCGAGCGCCTTGAACGGCGAATCTTTGCCCGTATGCGACGCGAGTTGCGTCGACGTTCAGCCCGGCTTGCCGGCCGCCGTCCGCCTGGTCGATCCGCGGACCGTCCCGCGTCGTCGTCTGCGCAGCGAGAAGGGACGTGCGGCGTTCGTGCACGCCATCGCTCACATCGAGTT
The DNA here is from genome assembly GCA_964225545.1 of Candidatus Nitrosopumilus sp. Taxonomy (GTDB): domain Bacteria; phylum Desulfobacterota; class Binatia; order UBA1149; family SPBQ01; genus SPBQ01. The sequence goes on from CAXQPB010000087.1 coordinate 19,673, forward strand.
CAACGCGATCAATCTCGCATGGGATTGCGTGCACCGGTTTCGCGACCTGCCCGAGGCGTATTACGACGACTGGGTCCGCGTGGCGGGCGAGGAAGCCGAGCACTTCGACCTGTTACGAAAGCGCCTTGGCGAGCTCGGCTTCGCGTATGGGGATTTCGATGCCCACGACGGCCTGTGGGAGATGGCCGCAAGAACCGCGGACGACCTCGTCGCGCGAATGGCGATGGTGCCCCGAGTTCTCGAGGCGCGAGGGCTCGATGTCACTCCGGCGATGATAACCCGTTTCGAGCAAGCCGACGATGAAGCCACCGCGGCGATCCTGAAAATCATTCTCGAAGAGGAGGTCGGCCATGTGGCGGTGGGATCGCGCTGGTTCCGTTACGCCTGCACCTGTCGCGAACTCGAACCCGTCGAAACGTTTTCACAGATGGTCCGTACGCACCTGAGCGGGGGACCAAAACCGCCGTTCAACATCGATGCACGCGGGCGGGCCGGGTTCGAGGCTGCCGAGCTGGAGATGCTCGAAGAACTCGGGGCCGGAAAAGCGCCGGGCTGATCGCGGTCCGGCTCGCCACGACGACGCGCAGCGGTGCCGCGCGCAGGGTCAGCCGACGACGTCCTCTCCACCGTCCACGCCGAGGACATTGCCCGAGACCCACGCCGCTCCCGGCTCGACCAGCAGGCTCACGAAAGCCGCGACATCGTCGGGGCACGTCAGCCGTCCCGCCGGGTTCGTGGCCATCGCCCTGTCGCGCAGGTTCTCCCAATCGGGGATCTTGTGCAGCGCCGCGGTCTCGGTAACGCCGGCGCGAATGGCGTTGGCGGTGATGCCGCGCGGCGCAAGCTCGAGCGCGAGCTGCCGGACGTAAGCCTCCAGCGCGGCTTTCGCTGCCGAGACCATGCCGTAGCCGCGCGTCGCTCGCGCCGAACCGGCTGAGGTCATCGCGAGGATGCGTCCGCCATCGCCGAGCAGCCCGCTCCAGACCAGGTCCTGCGCCCAGTAGACCAGCGACCCTGCCATCACATCGAGCGTCATCGCGACCTGGGATGCACGTGCTGAGGACTTCGCGTCTTCCCCGACGAGCGGCGCCAGTGAGCCGAAGGCGAGCGAATGGAAGAGAACTCGCATCTCGCCGGCGCCGCAGACGGCCCCGAGCTCTTCGATCACCGATGCTCGCTTCTTCTCATCGGCTGCGTTGACGTTGAAGAAAAGCGCGCGGCGTCCTGTCTGCTCGATCGACTCACGCGTCCGCTCTGCGTTCTCGATTGTCGAACGACGGTCGAGATGAACTCCGCATATATCGAAGCCTCGCACTGCCAGCGCGCTTCCGACCGCCGCTCCAAAGCCGCTCGATGCCCCGAGGACGAGCGCCCAGCCTCGCCCGGCCTCGCCGTCTCTGCCTGTTTTATCCATTTCGCTCCGCTCGCCCTGAATGTGACTGTTATCCTGCATTCCCGGGAACATATGCGCGCGGTTTCAGGGTCGCAATCACCCCCCTGACAAGATAAAAACCCACCGGTCGCGTGAGGCATGGACGTGTGTTCGCGGGTTTGGTAGCCTTGCCGCCCTGCCAGTCAGGCAAGAGACAGGAGATTCAAATGGCTGAACAGAAAATAACGCCCGAGGAACAGCTTCGCGAGGCCATCTGGGCGTGGGTGCAGCGCGCAGTGTTGGCGGCCGTCCTGATCGGCTCCGGCATCGTAATCGCGCGCTTCTACTACGGTGATGCGCCCAAGTTGGAGCAGGAGATCAAGGAACAGAAAGATACGATCGTCGATCTCAAGAATCAGCGAGAGACGCTGTCGACGCGTATCGCGCGTGAGCAGCGCGACAAGGAAGTGTGCCAGCGCGACCTGCGCGAGCTCAAGAAAGAGTGCGAGGGCGACGAGTAGACTCGCGACGTCGCTCTCATCGGCTAACCGGGACTCCGACCCGGTAATGGGCGGCCCGCCCCATGGACGGGTCGCCCGTTTTTTTATCTCGGGTCGCGCTGTCGGGTCGGAATACCCCGGGACGCTGCCGTCAGCTCAGTCCCCGAGTTCGCGTTTCCAGTCGAGCATGCGCGCCTGCGCACCCGCAGCCTCGGCTTCTTCGATTCTTCCCGCTCGCTGGTAAAACATCGACAGATTCGTGTACGCGAGTACATCGTTCGGATCGAGTTCAACGAGCCGTTTGCCGAGCTCGATCGCCGCATCGTGCTCGCCTCGTGACAGGTGAACCATCGCCTTGCCGAGAATGGCGTCGCCGTAATTCGGGTCAATCTGAAGACAGCGATCGAAACGCTCCATCGCCTCCTCGTGCCGGCCCTCGCCGTGCAGATCGGATCCGTCGTAGAACAGCTCCTCGATCTCGCTGATCTCGTCGTCGCTCGAAGACTCGCTCATGGCCATGGACCGTACTCGCCACCGCCCGCTTTCGCCAACCCCGGCCGGGATCACCGGCGCGGGCGTTCACCCCGGATACGCGGTAGCATCCGGCGTGCTCGGAACGCGTGTGAACCGCTTCATCGAGAGCGACGGAGCCAGCGAGGCCTTCGAGGCGCTCGCGCTCGATGTATTCGCCTGGCAGTTCGAGAACGTCCCGGTCTACGCTCGGCTGTGTGAGCGCCGTGGGATCGACCCGGGGAGGGTCGCTTCCTGGACGCAGATCCCGCCCATGCCCGCTGATGTTTTCAAGCTCGAGCTGATCACTGACGGCCTCCCCCGACCTCACCTGTTCACGAGCAGCGGGACCACCCGCGGCGCCGGCAATACGAGTCGACACGCGCTGCGGGATCTGGAGACCTACCGACTGTCCGCGCTCTCCCATTTCCAGAAGATGGTCCTGCCCGACACCCCGGGCCCGATGTCGGTGCTGCTGCTCGGACCGGGCGCGGTAACCCACGCCAACTCCTCCCTGGGCTGTATGTACAGCTGGTGTATGGAGAGCTTCGCGGACGATCATCCGTGCGAGGCGTTCGACGCCGACGGGCAGGTTGATCTCGAGCGGGCGACGCAATGGTTGCGCGAGAGGGCCGCCGCTGCGGCGCCGGTAATGATCCTGGCTGTCACGTCGGCGCTCAGCGCGCTGTTCGACGAGCTTCGCCGACAGGGCCGCAGCCAGACCGGCGGACCGATCCGGCTGCCGGCCGACAGTCGCATTGTCGATACCGGCGGGCGAAAAGCGACAAGTCAGCGGGTGCTCTCATCGAAAGGCATCCTCAAGGCGGCGTGGCGATACCTTCACGTTCCCGCGTATGCGTGTATCAACGAATACGGAATGACCGAGATGCTCTCGCAGCTTTACGACGACTGCCTGCTCAGCCGGACGCAGGGCCGCTTCACGCCACGCGCGAAAACCGGACCGGCGTGGTTGCGGACCACCGTAGTCGATCCCGCCGATCTGCAACCGGTCGCGCCGGGACAGACCGGGGTCCTGCGGCACCTGGACCTCGCGAACTGGGACAGCGTTTCGTGTCTGCAGACACTCGATCTCGGCCGCGAGCACGGATGCGGAATCGAACTCCTCGGACGCGCAGCCGCCGCCGAGACGCGCGGCTGCTCGCAGCTGATGGCCGAGCTGCCCGAACAGGCTCTGGCCGGCGGCGGCGCCGGCGGTGAGGAGTAGCCGCGACCATGGGTTCGACGACGGCCGACATCGCCAAGCGGGCCACGGACCGGCTTGCCGAGGCCCACGCGGCACGGGAACGGGTTCGCGCAGGCTACTCAAACGCGCGCATCATCGACGCGATCGTCGCCACGGCCGAAGACTGGCTGGGCGACCACAGCGGCCTCCTGAGCACCACCGCGCGCGAGCTGTCCGAACCTCTGCTTCTCGATGAGGACATGATCCGGCGCGGGTTGCAGCTTACGTTCGCAGCGCTCAACCCGGACGCTTTCGAGAGCCTGATCCTCGAGCAGGCCGGTGAACCCGAATCGCTCGAGCCCGGCGCTTCCCAAGGCACACGGCGAGGCGGGCCTGTCGCGGTTGTCCACATGCTGGCCGGCAACATACCCGGCCTGGCGATCCATCCACTCGCGGTCTCGCTGCTGGCGCGAACCGTCGCCGTTGTCCGCGACAGCGCGAGACAGCCGCTGGTTACTGAGCGGTTCATTCGGTCTCTCAGGGAGCACGACGCCGACCTCGCTGCGATGCTGGTAAACGTGAACTGGAACTCGGCCACCGCACCGCCCGGCGATGTGATCGCGTGCGCCCAGAGAGTCGAGATCTATGGCAGCGATGCTACCGTTGCGGCGATCACGCCGACCGTGAAGGCGCCCGATGGCGTTCGCGATATCGTCAGCCGCGCCACACGCGTAAGCGCCGCTGTGGTCGCCATCGACGCGGACGCCGAGGAGGCCGCGGCAGCGATCGCCCACGACGCTGCACTCTATGATGGTCAGGGCTGCCTCAGTCCCGAAACGGTGATCGTCGAGGGCGACTCGCAGCGCACGGATTCGTTGATGGAAGCAATCGCGAACGAGCTCGAACACCTCGAGCAACGATGGCCGAGACGAACAAGGGAACTGGAGGCGGAGGCCGCGCGACGGGCGTGGATCGACAACGCGGAGCTCACGGAGATCTCTGGCCGCGGCCGGTTGCTCACCGGCGACAGACAGTCGTGGGCGGTCGCTTCGAGCGAGGAGGAAGGCGCCGGGACGCGGATCACCGCCCGGCCCGGACTGCGCTGCCTGCGCATTGTCCGATCTCCCGACCGCGAAGGCACGCTCGCCCGGCTGCGCGAGGCTCAGCATCCGCTCGCGGCTGTCGGATACGCGACAACCGCGGAAACTGCAGCGATGGATTCGATGGCTGCCGATCTCCGATCGACCGGCCCAGCGATCGTCTGCCCGGCCGGCCTGATGCAGGCGCCGGGGATCGATCGCGATCCGGATGGCGGACTGCGTCTCGCGGATCTTCTCGGTGCAGCCGGTGCAGTATCGGGTTCAAAGGAAAAAGAATGAACGAACGCGAGCTACTCTCGGCGTTTCACGCCCATGTTGCACCGACGTCACTGACCCCCATGGGCATGAGCGTATCCTCGGCGCGTGGCAGCACGATCCGGGACAGCCACGGGAACGAGCACATGGACCTGCTCGCGGGTATCGGCGTGGCCGCGCTCGGCCATGGCAACCGCGCGGTTCTCGCTGCTGTTGAAGAGCAGCTCCATCGCTATCTGCACGTGATGGTCTACGGCGAGTTCGTTCTCGAGAAACAGGTGGCGCTGGCACAGCGGCTCACCTCGCTGCTCCCCGACCCGCTCGACTCGGTCTACTTCACCAACTCGGGAACCGAAGCGGTCGAGGGCGCGCTGAAACTCACGAGGCGCGCGACCCGTCGCAGCCGCGTGCTCTCGTTCGACGGCGCATTCCACGGCGACACCCTCGGCTCGGTCTCGGTCGGCGGGAACCCCGTCTACCGCGAGCCTTTCCAGCCGCTCTTGCCCGAAGTCGGCTTTCTCGGCTTCAACGATCACGATTGCCTCGACGCCATCGACGACAGCGTCGCCGCGGTTATCGTCGAGCCCGTGCAGGCAGAGGCCGGAGTCATCCTTCCGCAACCCGGATTCCTCGGTGAATTGCGTCGCCGCTGCACAGAGGCAGGCGCGTTGCTCATCTTCGACGAAGTCATCACCGGCTTCGGCCGCACGGGCTCGCTCTTCGCTCTGGAGAGAATCGACGGCGAGGCCGTCGTGCCCGACGTGCTGGTGCTCGCCAAGGCCCTCGGAGGAGGCCTGCCGCTGGGCGCCTTCATCGCGTCGAAAAAGCTGCTGAAGACCTTCGCGGTCGACCCGCCGCTTGGTCACGTCACGACCTTTGGCGGTCATCCTCTGTCGTGCGCAGCGGGGCTCGCATCACTCGCCGAGATCGAGCGGATGGAGCTGCCCGCGCGAGCGGAGAGAGTCGGCGCGCTGTTCGAAGAGAAGCTCGCGCAACGGCTTCCGGAGCCTTTCCGGGTCGAGATCCGCCGTGCGGGCTTGCTCGTCGGGATCGAGATGGAGTCGCCGGAGCGCGTCGAGCGTTTCACGGCGGAGTGCCGGGCGGAAGGTCTGATCCTGGGCTGGACGCTGCACGACGACAAGGTCGTGCGAATCGCGCCGCCGCTGATCATTACCGAGGCGGAGATCGACGAGGCGGCTTTCCGCATGCAACGGGCGGCTCTGCGGGTGCTCGGGGATTGAGTCCGGTCAGCCGGCGGCCGATTCTTTCATCAGGTACCCGTTGATGAAGCGGTCAATGTCGCCGTCGAGGACCGAGTCGGCATTCCCGATCTCGATTCCGGTCCTCAAATCTTTCACCAGCCGGTACGGCGCCAGCACGTAGGAACGGATCTGATTTCCGAACGCCGCGTCCGCCTTGGCCGGCCCGATCTGCGACATCTTCTCTTCCTGCTTGCGTCGCTCGAGCTCATACAGGCGCGCCCGCAGGATCTTCATCGCCATCGCTTTGTTTTTATGTTGCGAACGTTCGTTCTGACAGGCGACCACGGTGCCGGTAGGAATGTGCGTCAGGCGAACCGCTGAATCGGTCTTGTTCACGTGCTGCCCGCCGGCGCCGCTGGCGCGGTAGGTGTCGATGCGCAGATCTTCGTCGGCGATATCGACTTCGATCGAATCGTCGATTTCGGGAATCGGGTACACGGACGAGAACGAGGTATGGCGGCGGGCCGCGTTGTCGAATGGCGAGATGCGCACGAGGCGGTGAATCCCTGCCTCCGCGCGCATGAAGCCGTACGCGTATTCCCCCTCGATACTGACGATCGCCTGTTTGACCCCGGCTCCCTCGCCGGGGGTGTATTCCATGATCTTGGTCTTGAACCCGCGGCGTTCCGCCCAGCGCAGATACATCCGCAGCAGCATGTCAGCCCAGTCCTGAGATTCCGTCCCGCCCGCGCCGGGGCGAATTGTCACGATCGCGTTGCTCGTGTCGTACTCACCGGAGAGCATCCGGCGGACCTGAAGTTCGTCTACGCGTTTCTCGATCTGGCCGACCAGCGACTCGAACTCGGACAGCGCGGACTCGTCGCCCTCGGAGGCCATCTCCAGATACACCTCGAGGTCGCCGCCGGCCTCTACCAGCGTTTCATAATCCCCGATCGCTGCCTCGACTGTCGAGCGTTCCTGAAGCAGCTTCTCGGCCTGCTCTCGATCGTCCCAGAGGTTGGGATCCTGGCTTCGCTTGTCGAGGTCCTCGAACCGGCTCTTCAGGCCGGGGAGGTCAAAGATGCCGCCCGAGGAGGTCTATCTTCTCCTTCAGGGCGGTAAGACGATCTCGTGATTCGGCTTCGATCATCGCTTCGAGAGAATTCCACGCGCCCGCTCTCGGATCAACACCGGGCCGAGTCGAACTCGCAGCGCCGCCAGCACGCCGACGGCGATCATGCACAGATAGACGAACCAGTCGCCGAGCGCGCGGTAGAGGGAAAATGGATCCGCGATCACCACATCGTCCACCGTCACGGCTTCCTCGAAAAGAGCTGTCCTGCCGCGTATCCGGCCCACAGCGTCCACGAACGCGGAGACCCCGGTGTTCGTCGCCCGCACGACCGGCACGCGATTCTCGACAGCGCGTACCGCGGCCATCGCCAGGTGCTGGTGAGGCGCGGAGGTTCTGCCGTACCAGGCGTCGTTGCTGATATTGACCAGAAGCCGCGCGCCGGCGGCGACGAAATTACGGGTCAGCGCCGGGAAGATTCCTTCGTAGCAGATCAGGCTGGATACACCGATGGGCACATCGCGGCCTGAGCCGGCATCGGCCGGCAGCTCGAAGACGACGTACTCCGACCCGCGACCGAAATCACCGATGGCCTGTACCGCCTGATCGACCCACCAGAGCAGCCAGCCGAACGGCACGTATTCGCCGAACGGAACGAGCTGGATCTTGTCGTAACTGCCCGCCAGCCCCACCTCGGGGTCGATCAGCCATGCCCGGTTGTACTGCCGGTAGCTGCGGGGACCGAGCACCTCGATCCCCGGAGCGCCGACCAGCAGGCGTGCCCCGGATGCACGCGAAAGATCGATCAGCTGTGAGGCGCGCGGATCGAGCCGCAGCGGGAACGGTACCGCGGCTTCAGGCCAGACGATCAGCCCTGCGCCATCGTCGATCGCACGCCGGGTGAGCGAGAGGTGAGTGTCGAGGATTTCCTCCTCGAAGCTCCGATCCCACTTCCGGTCCTGGCGTATGTTGCCCTGCACCAGTCCGACACGCAGGCTCGCGGCCGGCTCGGAGCCGATCTGATCCGCGACCGAAGCGGCGCGCAGGCTCCCGTAGCCGAGCACGATCACGAGCATCGCCGCGCTCGCCGCGAGCAGCAGGCCGTGCCTGCGCGGCCCATCGGTCGCCACCTCGGCAAGCACCGCATTGATGAAGACCAGTATCGCTGAAACCAGATAGACGCCGCCGATGTCGGCGATCTGGATCACCGGCTCGACACCGTACTGCGAGTAGCCGAGCAGCGCCCACGGGAAAGCCGCAGGGATGTAGCTGCGCGAGTACTCGATAACGACCCAGACCAGCGGCGCCGCGATCACGCGGCTGATACCCGCGGCAGCGATCCACTCGACCACAGCAGCGAACCCTGCCGTGAACAGGCCGACGACCGCGACCAGCAGCAGAAGCACGAGGTGGGCGAGCATCGGAGTGATACGCGTGAAGTTGCTGATCGTGGGCGAGATCCAGTACAGGACGATCAGGTACAGCACCAAACCGAACAACCAGCCGAGTCCGAACGCCTCACGCACGCTGCGGCCGCGCACGGCGAACAGCAGCGGAGCGAGGCCGAACCAGGCCAGGAACCCGGCGTCGGTTGACGGAAAAGAGAGCCCGGTCAGGAGCGCCCCGGACGCGACCGCTGCGAGTGATGCTGCGCGGTTCACGCCGGCTCCTCGCGGGCACACGGTATCCCCGCCGCGATCATCTCCCGAGCCAGCCGTGCCTCTTCGGCCTGCATGATCGCCGCACGCTCCGCGTCCTGCTCGTGATCGTATCCCAGAAGGTGAAGCACCCCGTGCAGCAGCAGTCGGGCAAGCTCTTCATCGAGCGTCCATCCACCGCTGTCCGCCTGTCGCGCGGCGGTCTCTATGGAGATGACGACATCGCCGAGATGCACCGGTGCGCCGCCCGGGTCCGCGCACAGCTCTGCGACCATATCTTCGCCCGCGACCTCCTCGAGCTGGGGAAACGAGAGCACATCGGTCGGCCGGTCGCGTCCGCGAAAATCGCGGTTGAGCTCGTGGATCGCGCTGTCATCGACGATCGATACATCGAGCTCAGCGTCGCTGCGGCCGAGAAGACCGAGCAACAGCTCGGCCGACGCGCTCAGATGTTCGGCGTGCGCAGGCGAGGCAGTTCTGTCGTTGAGCTCGACCGGCATGGTGTCGGTCCCGTCGGCGCCTCAGCGATTCGCCGAACCGTTTGAGGCGTCGTAGGCCTGAAGAATCTGACGAACGATCGGGTGCCGGACCACGTCGGTCTGATCGAAGTCGCAGAAAGCGATATCGTTGATCGAACAGAGCACCTTACGAGCGTCTCGAAGTCCCGAGGTCTGGCCGCCCGGAAGATCGACCTGTGTCACATCACCGGTGATCACGGCCTTGGAGTCGAAGCCGAGACGTGTGAGGAACATCTTCATCTGTTCCCTCGACGTATTCTGCGCCTCATCGAGAATCACGAACGCATTGTTGAGCGTCCGGCCCCGCATGAAGGCCAGCGGTGCGACCTCGACCGTGCCCTTCTCGACCATCTGCTGCGCACGGTCGGTGCTTACCATATCGTAGAGAGCGTCATACAGCGGTCGCAGGTAAGGGTTGACCTTCTCCGCGAGATCACCGGGCAGAAAACCGAGCTTCTCACCGGCCTCGACCGCGGGCCGCGTGAGAATGATCCGCGAATAGTTCCCGCGCAGCAGCTCCGCAACGGCCATCGCCATCGCGAGATACGTCTTGCCCGTACCCGCCGGGCCGATCGCGAACACGACGTCGTGTTCACGCATGGCCTGGTAGTATTTTTTCTGGTTGAGCGTCTTGGGCGTGATGCGGACCTTCGCGGAGTCGGCGAAGACCGGCTCGAGAAAAACATCGCGCAGGCTTGCCGCGCTGTCGCGGCTGAGAATCTGGACGCCGCGCCTCACATCGTCAGGGCTAATCGGATAGCCCTCGCCCGAGACGGCATACAACTCGGAGAGGACGCGACCGGCCAGCTCCGCGTCGTGATCGTCGCCGGCGATCGTGACGCCTTCATCGGTCAGCGAGATGCTGACGCCGAGCGCCAGCTCGAGCGCCTTGACGTTGCGGTCGTGGCTTCCGAACAGCTCGTGCAGCCGCCGTTGATCGGCGAACTCGACTTTAGCCGATGAGCTCGTTGGCCTTCTCCAGAAGACTGTCGATGCCGTCGGGGTTCTTACCGCCCGCCTGCGCAAAGTCCGGCTTGCCGCCGCCGCGACCGTCGACGAGCGGGGCGATTTCCTTGATGATCTTGCCCGCGTTGAAACGATCGGTGCAGTCGGACGTCACCGCGACCGTGACCGCGACTCCCGAATCCACCTTCGCCGCGAGCACGACAACGCCCGAGCCGAGCTTCTCGCGGATACGATCCGACAGGTTGCGCATGCCCTTGGACTCGACACCCTCGACGCGGGCGACGAGAGATCGCGTACCGCCGGCCTCGCGCACCTGTGAGAGCAGCTCGCCGACTGCATCGCCCGAGCGGCGCTGTTCGAGCTGGGCGACCTTCTTCTCGAGCTCACGCATGCCGGCAATCAGTCGCTCGACCTTCTCGGCGGCCTGGTCCTCGGGTCCGCGAAGCATCCGCGCAACCTCGCGAAGCATGGCATCGCGCTCCCTGACGCGGGCGAGCGCGCCCGCACCGGTCGTCGCCTCGATGCGGCGTACGCCCGCAGCGACACCGCCCTCGGAGTTGAGCTGCAACAGGCCGATATCCCCGGTGTGCCGGACGTGCGTCCCACCGCAGAGCTCGACCGAGTACTCACCCATCCGGACGACGCGCACGACGTCTCCGTATTTTTCACCGAAGAAGGCCATCGCGCCGGTCGCGATGGCGTCATCGTAAGACATCTCATCCGTGCTCACCTGCAGATTGGCCCGGATGATGTCGTTGACCTCGGCCTCGATATCGGCGAGCGCCTCGTCGCGGACCGCGCCCTCGTGATTGAAGTCGAAGCGCAGGCGCCCGGCCTCGACAAGCGATCCGGCCTGCCGGACACCGTCGCCGAGGTGATTTCGCAGCGCCGCATGAAGAAGGTGCGTGGAGGAGTGGTTGAGGCGGATGGCCTCCCGGCGCGCGGCGTCGATGGTGAGGCGAACCTCGTCACCGCCGCAGAGCGTCCCCTCGATGACACGCGCGCGGTGAACGGTAACGTCCTGCGCCGGCTTCTGCGTATCGTACACCTCGAGCCGGGCGCCGCGCGACGTCTCGATCGTGCCGATGTCACCGATCTGACCGCCGGACTCGCCGTAGAACGGGGTCTGCGCCGTCACGATGTCGATCTCGTCTCCTGCGGAGGCGGACTCGAGCAGCCGCCCCGCAGCCCCGAACGCGACCACGTGCGATTCGACGCGGGTCTCGTGCGCGCCTGCGAACTTCGACCCGCCGCCGTCACGAGCGGACGCGGCGAGCAGCGTGTAGTCGGCCGCCGTTCCGCGTGCCGCCTGCGCCTCGCGCGCGCGTTCGCGCTGCTCGCTCAGCGAGCGCTCGAAACCGTCGCGATCGACGGAGATTCCACGCGAGCGCAGAATGTCTTCCGTCATGTCGAGCGGGAAGCCGTAGGTGTCGTAGAGACGGAACGCGACATCGCCGGAAAGGGCGGCCGGTGCGGCTCCTGTCCCGGCGGACCCGAGCGATGTCACGGCCTGCTCGAGATGGACCAGGCCGCGCTCGAGCGTGACCTGGAATCTCTCCTCTTCGGCTCGAACCTCATCAAGGATCTTCTGTCGACCGGCGACCAGCTCCGGGAAGGCATCGCCCATGTTCTCGACCACGCAGTCGCTGAGCTTGTAGAGCGCGGGCTCGTCAAGCCCGAGGTTCTTCGCGTGGCGCGCCGCCCTGCGCCGGATCCGGCGCAGAACGTAGCCGCGACCCTCGGTCGAAGGCGTGATGCCGTCTGCGATCATGAACGAAACGGCCCGGCCATGATCGGCGAGCACTCGGAACGAGACATCCTGCTCGTCGTCGCTGCCGTATTTCCGTCCGCTCAGGTTCTCGGCGGCGGTGATAATCGTCCGCAGCAACGAGCCATCGTAGTTGCCGTCGACATTCTCGAGCACCGCCGCGACGCGCTCGAGCCCCATCCCGGTGTCGACGTGCTTGGCAGGGAGCTCGTGGAGCTCGCCGCGCTCGTCACGGGTGTACTGGATGAAGACCAGATTCCACAGCTCGATATAGCGGGCGCATCCCGCATTGACGGCGCACACGTGGCCGTTTACGTGACGCATATCGCAGGCGGCTTCACCGCGATCGATATGGATCTCGGAGCAGGGGCCGCAGGGGCCGGTATCTCCCATCTCCCAGAAGTTGTCTTTCTCGTCGAACCTCTGAATGCGCTCTGCCGGCAGCTCGGAGATCTTCGACCACAGCTTCTCCGCCTCTTCGTCCGTCCGGTAGACGGTCGCGTAGAGCTTGTCGACAGGCAGACCCCACTCCCGGGTCAGGAGTTGCCACGCCCACTCGATGGCTTCGGGCTTGTAGTAGTCCCCGAATGACCAGTTGCCGAGCATCTCGAACAGGGTGTGGTGATACGTGTCGCGCCCGACCTCCTCGAGGTCGTTGTGCTTGCCGGAGATACGCAGACATTTCTGGGTATCGGCCACGCGCACCTGTGCGGGCTCGGTAAGACCGAGAAAAATGTCCTTGAACTGGACCATCCCAGCGTTCGTGAACATGAGCGTCGGGTCGCCCTCCGGGACGATCGGTGCGCTCGGCACGATGAGATGACCTCTGGACTTGAAGAAATCGAGGAAGCTCTTGCGTACCTCAGAGCCTTGCATCGCAGCGAGTGTGATTACAGGGAAACCCTGATCAAGTCACGCACTATCGCCGCCGGGAAGCCGCGACCGATCAAATGACGGAACTCGCGGTCGGTTCGCTGCTCTTCTCCGCCGCGCCGGCGAAATCGCTCGAGGACGGCCGCGGCGCAGCGTCGCTCGGCTGCTTCGTCGATATGGGCGTCAATCGCGGCCGCCGCGTCGGCCGGTGTGACTCCGGCGGCTTCCAGGTCGCGGCGGATTCGATGGCTGCCGTAGCCGGCCCGCTCGAAGCGGTCCCGGACGAAGGATTCCGCGTAGCGACGATCGTCGATCAGTCGAAACTCGACCAGGCGCGCGATGACGGCACCGACCAGCTCCTCGACGACCTCGGCCGGAAATTCCTTTGCCGCTGCGTCCTCGCGCAGCTTCTGTTGGAGTTTTGCCGTGCTGTAAGCCCGGCGACCGAGCATCCGCATGGCCCGGAGACGCAGCGATTCATGCAGATCCTCGGGGGTCTCGATCTGCACGGCGGGCGCGGGTCGGCGGCGACGCTTCGAAGTCCGCTGAGATTTCCAGCGATCCTTCACGTCGCCACTCGCCCCTTGCGCAGATGGCCGCCGCTACTTCGCGGCGCGGCCCTTCTTCGCAGCCGCCGGCTTGCCCTTGGCTGCTGCCGACGCGCCGCCGTCGGTTCCGGTCGCCTGCGCGGCCTCGGCGGCAGCCTCGCCGGCCTCTTCGCCTCCGGACTGGGCAGCCGCAGACGCGCCTCCCTCGACGACGCTCAGGGTTGCAGGCAACCCCTTCAGCCCGAGCCCCTGCCGCAGCCGGGTTTCAATCTCGTTCGCCATCTTCGGGTGCTCGCGCAGGAAGTCACACGAGTTCTCGCGTCCCTGGCCCAGCCGTTCCTCACCGTAGGAGTACCAGGAGCCGCTCTTGTCAACGATCCCCATCTCGACGCCGAGATCGATCAGCTCGCCTGCCTTGTTGATCCCGGCTCCATAAAGGATGTCGAACTCGGCCTCGCGAAACGGCGGCGCGACCTTGTTCTTGACGACACGCACTCGCGTGCGGCTGCCGATCGCCTGATCACCCTGCTTGATCGCCGCGATGCGCCGGATATCGCAGCGCACCGAGGCGTAGAACTTCAGCGCGTTACCACCGGTCGTCGTCTCAGGGCTGCCGAACATCACGCCGATCTTCATGCGGATCTGGTTGATGAAGATCACCAGGGTGTTCGACCGGGCGATGGTTCCGGTGAGCTTGCGCAGCGCCTGCGACATCAGACGGGCCTGCAGACCCATATGCGAGTCGCCCATCTCACCCTCGATCTCCGCTCGCGGCACCAGCGCCGCAACAGAGTCGACAACGAGGATATCGATCGCTCCGCTCCGGACCAGGGTCTCGGCGATCTCGAGGGCCTGCTCGCCGCTGTCGGGCTGCGAGATGAGAAGGTCGGACGTGCGCACGCCGAGCTTGCGGGCATAGCCGACATCGATGGCATGCTCAGCATCGACGAACGCTGCCACCCCGCCACCGCGCTGGGCCTCGGCGACGGTCTGCAGCGCGAGCGTGGTCTTGCCCGAGGACTCCGGACCGTAGATCTCGATCACACGGCCTCTGGGCAGCCCGCCGACACCGAGCGCGACATCAAGACCGAGCGAACCGGTCGAGACCGCCTCGATATCCTGAATCTTGTCCTGGGCGCCGAGTCGCATCACCGACCCTTTGCCGAACTGCTTCTCGATCTGTCCGACCGCCAGCTCCAGTGCCTTGTTCTTCTCGTCTACGGACATCGTTCTTCCTCCTGGATCCCTAAAAGATCTTCGACTCTTTCCAGCGGAGCCCGCCTGCTGCGCCACCTCGACCGGAAGCGTTGACGTTCGCTCCCTTGGAGGCTTCTGCCGCCAGCCCAAAGCCGGCAAGACGCGCATAACGCGCGCCCCCGGGGCCGAGCTCGCTCTCGAAGAGCCCGACTTCGCTGATCGAATCCGTTCCCGGATCCCGATCGCGCATATTCCTGATCGCAGTTGCCGGTTCAGACGTCGCGCGACATTTCTCGCAGCGCTCGTCTCCGATACCGGCTCCAGCTCCGTCGACCGCGGCCCGCAAACGCGCCGCCGTATCGGCCACCCGGCCCGTTATGCTCGGTCCGACCGTCACCGCAACGAAGCAACGCATTCGCGCGCAGGCCCCCGTTCGGCCGCATTCCCGGCGGGCAATCGCGTCATCAGCGTCCCGCCCCGCGCCGGCCGCCGCGCCGGCCGAAGTTGGACTCCAGCGGATCCATACCGAGCAGCTGGCGACGCACCCAGTCCAGCGCCACCTGCGACGTCAGCGTCTTGACCCAGTCTCGCGTCCCCCAGAGCTGATACATCTTCGATTTCACGTCGCCGTCGCCTTCTCCGAAAGCCAGCGCCACAGCCACGGTGCCCACCGGCTTCTCCTCGGTTCCACCGCCGGGTCCGGCGATGCCCGTCGTGGCGATCGCGAGGTCGGTTCCCAGGGCCTTGCGTGCCCCGAGCGCCATCTCGCACGCAGTCTCTTCACTGACAGCTCCGAACATCGAAAGCGTGGTTCGACTGACTCCGAGCTGCTCTTGTTTCACTTTGTTCTCGTACGCGACAATGCCGCCGCGATAATAACCCGAGCTTCCCGGCACATCGGTCAGTCGGTTGCCGATCAGGCCGCCCGTGCACGACTCGGCAGTCGCGAGGGTAAGCCCGCGCTCGGTGAGCAGCGCGCCCACGGTGCCCTCCATCGTCGCGTCATCGCCCTCGGCGTATACGGCTGAGCCGATCGCGTTGCGGACGCGGCCGGCAAGCTCATCGAGACGCCCCGAGGCCTCATCCGGATTGCCGACGACAGTGATTCGAACCGCGATCTGCGGAAAGCTCGCGCGAAACGCGACACGCCCCTCGTCAGGTTCGATCAATCCCGCGACCGCCTCGTCGAGACCGGACTCACTCATCCCGAAGGTCTGGAAGGTGTGGGAGAGAACCTCGACATCGTCACGACCGAGCGAGGCGAGCCAGGGGATCACCTGTTCCTCGAGCATCGCCTTCATCTCTCGCGGGACACCGGGCAGAACCACTCCGACCGGACGCCGGTCTCCGTCGGGGAAGACCAGTCGATATCCGGGAGCGGTACCGAGGTTGTTGGGAACGACCTCGCAGCCCACCGGCAACTCGGCCTGTTTGAGATTGTTCTCCGGCATGTGACGCCCGAGGCTTTCGAAGAAGTTGCGGATCTTGTCGGCCTGCTCCTGATCGAGAACCAGCTCGACGCCGGCAACCGCGGCGACCGTCTCGTTGGTCAGATCGTCTGCGGTCGGTCCGAGGCCTCCGGTCGAAATGACGACGTCAGCGAGCTCGAGCGCCCGCCGCCAGGCCCACTGGAGGCGGTCGGGGAAGTCGCCGACGGTCAGCTGCGCGACTACGTCGTAGCCGAGTGAAGCGACCCGGTCGGCAATATAGGATGCGTTGGTATCGACCGTCCTCCCCTCGACGACCTCGTCGCCGGTGGAAAGAATCGCAACGCGCACGGACTTCTCGCTCATGGGACTCCTCGTTTTAGCATGGCGTCGCGACAGTTTCGCTTTTTCTACGCCTCTCGGAAAAATATTTTCCAGATCACAGCAGCGGCAACACGAGCCGAAGCAGAAGATTGCCGTAAATACCGGCCATTACGTCATCCATGACGATCCCGACCCCACCTGGAAGCATCTCGAAACGACGCGCCGGCGGCGGCTTCACGATGTCGAAGAAGCGGAATACGAAGAAACCGGCAATCAGAGTCAAGGGTGTAACGGGGAGGAAGGCGACTGTAACCAGGTAGCCGGCGATCTCATCGATCACCACGGTTCCGGGGTCCTTGAGACCGGTCTCGGCGGCAAAACGGTCGGCAGCCCAGATCGCGACCGCGATGATCGCTGCGAGCAGCAACAGATAAGGCACCACCCCGAAAGCAGCAGCACCGGCCACCAGCGGCGCCAGCGCGACCGCCGGAAGTGTACCGAAGGTGCCGGGCGCGAAAGGTGCGAAGCCGGTGTAGGCGCCGGTGGCGAGAAAGCGAACGATGGCCTGCACCGAAGGAAAATCCCCCTTCAGCGCGTGAACCTATGCGGGGCTGTTGAAGCTGGCAAGCCTTGGCGTGCCGGGCGACACGGCGGCCGATCCCGGTTTTCATCGGGATGCACGGTTCGGGTTTTTTCGGGGTCCGGCAGGCTCTGGCCGGATTTCGCGGGTTTCGGACTGAAACCTAGTCGGCGATCTCGCTCGAATCGGAGACCTCCACCGCGGCGGTGGCGATCCTCGTCATCTCGGGGTCCGCGTATCCCGCCTTCGCATAAGCACCGTCCATCATATCAACGGTGATTCGGAAAGCGGCGAGCGTCGTGCCGTCCAGAGCGCGCTCTCGAGGGAGCTCGGCTTTGAGCGGATCGATGTATTTGGTGTTGCGGTACATCGCGAAGTGAAGATGCGGCCCGGTCGCCATTCCGGTGGCGCCGACGTAGCCGATCACATCGCCCTTGCGGACCTCACTGCCGGGCTTGAGTCCGCTCTCGATGCGCGAGAGGTGGGCGTAGCCGGTCTCGTAGACGCTGTCGTGCCGGATCTTGACGAAGCGTCCGTTCCCACCGTACCAACCGGCTTTGAGGACCTTGCCGTCCGCGACCGCACGAACCGGCGTCCCGGTCGGCGCTGCGAAGTCGACGCCGTAGTGAGGGACGTTTCGCTTGAGCACGGGGTGGAAGCGCTTGGTCGTGAAGTGCGATGAGATGCGCGAGTAATCGACCGGGTAGCGCAGGAACGCGCGGCCGAGGCCGTCGCCGGTGCGGTTGTAGTACCCGGCATGGCTGCCGTCCGGCATCCGGAAATAGTAGCCCTCGTGAAGCTTCCCGCGATTGACCAGGGAGACGGCGAGGACACGACCCGGAATGGTCTGCGCGGTGTCCGCGCGGGTCATCTCTTCGTAGACGACGCGGAAGGTGGCGCCCTCGTAAACGTTCGAGAAGTTCACTTCCCAGCCGAGGATCTCCGCGATGTCGGAGACGATCTTGTCGGGAATGCCGTTGGCCTGCGCGGTCATGTACAGGCTGTGCTCGATCTCCGAGCCGACCACCCGCAGACCGCGCTCGTAGACGATCTCCTCGCGTCGCGCCCTAACGTTACCGTCGTCGCCGAGCTCTGCGACCAGCATCTGCTCGCCCGCCAGTTCGAGCTTCAGACCGCGCAGCTCTTTCTGCGGCATCCGCATCGCGATGCTCAGCGACTGGCCTTCATAAATCCGATTCAGGTTGTGCTCACGGCCGGCGGCCGCGATCCACTGGTCGATCTCGCCGCGATCGAGGCCGAGGTTCGAGAGGACCTCGGTCATGGTCTCACCCTGACGGATGCTGTGCTTCAGCTCGTGGGTGTAGGCGATCGCCTCGACGTCCTCGTGGACGAGTTCGGCGAGAAAATCGTGAAAAGGGTTGGCGCTCGGTTCGGGCCGCGTTGACGCGGTGGCCGGCAGGAAAGGTCCTACCGCGAGCGGATCGAAAGGCAGCGCTGCGCGCAGGTCTTCCGTAAAAGGCGCTTCCGCCGAAGCTGCCGGTCCAACCTCCGCGCACTCGGAGGTCTCCGTAGTCGTACCGGCGATGCCGGTTGCGGCGTCCACTGTAATGATCTCGGGAAGAGCGACCGTCGCTTCAGCGCTGACGGCGCGCCGCGTGGAACGGGTCGGCGCAACGACTTCGTCAGCCTCATCGACACTCAGTCGCATCGAGAACTCACTGGACGGCGGGTTCGAGCGGCGGCGAAGCTTTTCAATGAAGAGGGTCTCGGGCGGATCGATGAACGATGCCATCGCGATCTGGACAGGCGCGGCCGTCTCGATCCGGTTCCGCTCTTCGAGAATTTCCGCAGGGATCATCGGGCCGGCAAAGGCCAGCACGGTGGGCGCGGGTTGCAGCGTCTCGGCACCGTCAAGATCGAACGCCGGCGCGGCGCTACCGGTGACCGACATCGCCAGAATTTGCCGTTGACTGAGGACTCCGCTGGAGAGGCGGTCGATTCGGTAATCGGCCCAGGAAAAAAGAGACAGGCAGGCGGTGAGCAGCATCACCGTTGCCGGATTCACTACGCGTTCAAATTGGCGAGGCCAGGCCTCCACCTCAAACAACCACCACACCACGTTCTGCCCCAATTTCTTTTGGTCTTTCCGGCAGTTACGGACCAAAAGCGCACCTAAAAGGGTGCCTACCAGACCCCTGGATGTCAACAAGCAAGCACTTTATTTCCGGGCAGTTGCCAGCTTTGTACGTCAGGGGTAGTGAGGTCCCGCTCGTTGCGCTTCTTGGCTTCTGACGAACGACGGGCATTTTCGTTCATGCCTTCGCACGATATTCGAAGCTGCGGTCTCGATATCGGCGACAAACGCATTGGAATCGCCGTCAGTGACGCGCTGGGGATTACAGCCCAGCCACTGTGCGTCGTTGAACGTGCAGGCACCCGCAAGGATGTACAGAAGGTGTCCGGTGCGCTGGAGCCTTATACGATCTCGTGCGTGGTAGTCGGTCTGCCGGTGGAGCTCGACGGAAACGAAGGGCGGCAGGCGGAGCGCGTTCGCGTTTTTGCCGAGGCGCTCGCAGAGGCCAGCGGCCTCGAGATCGTTTACCAGGATGAGCGTTTCACTACGGCACAAAGCGAACGGCTGCTGGTCGATTCAGGCATGCGACGCAACAAGCGCAAGAAGGTCATCGACAAGCTGGCCGCGACCCTGATTCTTCAGGCATACCTGGATGCGAACAGCAGTGGTACGGGCTGGTAAGGCGAGAGGCTCGATTGCGCTTGTCGCGCTCGGCGCGATCGCTGCAGTTGCTGCGGCAGCAGGAGCGTGGCTCACGTTCGTTCTGTTCGCGCCGCTTTCGATCAAGACACCGGTCGAACTCGCCGTTGGGCCGGGAGAGCCGACGCAGAAGATCGCGTACAGGCTCGAACAGGAAGGCGTGGTGCGCAGTCGCTATGCGCTGATGCTCGCCGCGCGACTCGGCGAGCGTGACCGGATGATCCGGCACGGCCAGCACGCGTTCGCCGGCACCATGACCCCGTCCCAGGTTGTCGACGAACTTGTACGACGACCTCCGCAGGCCGGAATCGTCGTGACGATTCCAGAGGGACTTACTTTCGCGGAGATCGGCGCGCTGCTCGAGGACGCGGGGGTCGTCAGCGCGGAGCAGTACAAAGCTGCGGCCTGCGACCCGGCGTTTCGAGAGCGCCTCGATGTACCGCCGGAGGCCAACTGCGTCGAGGGTTATCTGTTCCCCGATACGTACGCATTCACGCCCGGTACAACCGCGGCTCAGGTTGTCGATCGCCAGCTCTCGCGCTTTGAACAGGTAATGGCCCGTCTTTTGCCGCTGGTAACCCCGGACGAGTCGAACGCATTGGTCGCGGTCGATCCGAGTCCTTCCGGCGCTGAGTCTTGGGTCGTTCACCCCAGCGGCGCGGCGATGGGAAAGCGCCTGCTGCACGAGACCGTTACACTGGCATCAATCGTCGAGAAAGAGACATCGCTGGAATCCGAACGGACACTGGTGTCGTCGGTGTTTCACAACCGGCTCAACCGCGGCATGCGGCTCCAGGCGGACCCCACCGCCATCTACGGCGTTCACGCTTCCGGCGAGGTCTGGGACGGGAAGCGGCTGCACGAGCTGCTGCGCAAGCCGAACCCCTACAACACCTACACCAGCGACGGGCTGCCACCCGGCCCGATCTGCAACCCCGGCAGCGGAGCGCTCGCGGCTGTTCTCGCGCCGGAGCAGACCGAGTTTCTTTACTTCGTCGCCACCGGAGAGGGCGGGCACAGCTTCTCGGCGACCCTGGCGGAGCACAACAAGGCAGTGGCCCGTCTCCGCGCCCGCGCCGGCAGCTGACATTCCGGCACCCGAATCGGCGAGCGCGAACACGCAACGCAAACCGTCGGTGGCGGCCGGGCTTGAGCTTCGCTTTCTCTTCGCTTAGGCTGGAAGCCGTTCGCCGGGCTGCCGGCCCGGCATTCAACAGCGCGAAGAGCGGAATTCTCGAGGGGGGAGCGGAGTGACGCTGACCAAACGTCAGAAAGAGATTCTCGATTTCATCGAGGAAGGCATTCGCGAAAACGGCTACGCGCCGACACTCGAAGAAATCGGAGCGCGCTTCAATCTGAGGTCGCTCGCGACCGTCCACAAGCACGTCACCAACCTCGAAGCCAAAGGCCTGATTCGCAGGCGCTGGAATCACAGCCGTGCGATCGAGCTCGTTGAGAAGCGACCGAAGCCGCGCGGAGTCTCGCTGCCCCTGCTCGGTACGGTTGCTGCCGGAGAGCCGATCGAGGCGATCGCGGGCAACGACTCGCTCGACGTCCCCGAGAGCTTCGTACGCCGGCGCAATACCTACGTGCTGCTCGTCCGTGGTGACTCAATGGTCGACGAGGGCATTCTCGACGGCGACCATGTCGTCGTGGAGGAGAAACCGACGCCATCGAATGGCGACATGGTCGTCGCCAGCATTGACGGCGAAGCGACCGTGAAACGGTTTTACCGCGAGGACAACGGGGCGGTCCGCCTCCAACCCGCGAACCGGAAATATCAGCCGATCATGGTTCGAGATCGTGACCTGCAGATCCGGGGCGTTGTGGTCGGCGTGCTTCGACGTTACTTCTGAATCGCGTCGGCGGTGGCCCGCCGCGCACGGGAACGCCTGCGTGGGACTCGCCGTTTACATCCACTTCCCCTACTGCATCCACAAGTGCCCGTACTGTGACTTCAACACCTACGCGGTCCGGCAGTTTCCTGAGCAGCGGTACGCGGACACCCTGATCCGGGAGATCGACCACGCGGGCACACGGCCGTTATGGAACGGCCGCCCGGTAGCGAGCGTGTTCTTCGGCGGCGGGACTCCATCACTGCTCGAACCCGCGACGGTCGGCCGCATCATTGAACGTCTCGCCGAGCGCTTCGGTTTCGAGCAGGACGCGGAGATCACGCTCGAGGCCAACCCCGGCAGCCTGGAAGGAGGCGGCAGGTCACGTCTTGCAGGGTTTCGCTCGGCGGGAGTGAACCGTCTCAGCTTCGGCGTCCAATCGTTCGCCGCACATACGCTCGAGACACTCGGCCGGATCCACGACGCGACCGACAGCGCCCGCGCAGTCGACGCGGCCAGACAGGCCGGCTTCGAAAATCTATCGTGCGACCTGATCTTCGCCGTACCCGGGCAGACGATCGAGGAGTGGAAAGCCGACCTCGACCGGCTCGTCGATCTCGGCACCGAGCATGTGTCGGCCTACAACCTGACATACGAAGCCGGTACCCCGCTCACAGGATTGCGCAACGCGGGCCGGGTAACGCCGGCAGACGAAGAAGTCGAGAGATCGATGTACGAGCTGACGATCGACCGACTCGCCGCCGCGGGACTCGAGCGTTACGAAATCTCCAACTTCGCACGACCCGGCCGTCACTCCCGACACAACCTCGCGTACTGGACGTGGAGCGACTATCTCGGCCTCGGGGCGGGTGCGCACGGGTTCCATTCGGGTACGGCGGGTACGGGGGACACGGGCGACAAGGCGGACGCGGCGGACACGGACCGCGAGTCCTGGGGCCACCGCTACGCGAACGTCCGCCTGCCTGAAACCTACATGTCGGCGGCGGACGGCGAATGGGCGGCGAGCTCGGAGACGCTCGACCGCGAGATGGCGATGTCCGAGAGAATCCTTCTCGAACTCAGACTCACCGAGGGCCTCGACGAGTCAGGCTTCGAGAACAGCTTCGGCACTGCATTCGACTCGGTGGCGACCGCGCTGCCGGCGATGGTCGCCGCCGGGCTTGTCGAGCGTGCCGACGGACATACGCGGCTCACCCGCGAAGGACTGATGCTCGGCGACGCGGTGATTACGAGGCTGGCGGTTTGATGTGTGCGGGTCTCGCGGAATTCGGATGCCCGTACGCGAATCGCACGCTCTTCGATCGATCAGTCGACGTAGCCTGGGAGCACTGCGGCATCTGAAAGTAACGGAGCATCGCCATCTCGTTCCGAGATGATCGGTTCGCTGACCGGCCACGGAATACCGATCTGTGGATCGTCCCAGCGAATCGCATGCTCGCACTCGGGCGCGTAGTAGTCGTCACAGGCGTACATGAAGTCGGCCTGTTCGCTGAGCACCGCGAAACCGTGCGCGAACCCGGACGGGATCCAGACTGCCCTGTGGTTCTCCTCACTGAGCTCGACGCTGACGTACCGACCAAACGTGGGTGAACCGCGCCGGATATCTACGGCAACATCGTACACAGCGCCGCTGACCACCCAGATCATCTTCCCCTGCCCGTGGGGCTCCTGATAGTGGAGTCCGCGCAGGGTATCGCGGACAGAATGGGAGTGATTGATCTGGACGATCGAGACGGGCGCGCCGCCCCCCCCTTTGACCCCCGCCTCATGGCCGGCCTTCGCGTTGAACGCCTCGAGGAAAAAACCGCGGGGGTCGCCGAAAACGCGTGGTTCGAGCACCACGATCTCGGGGATCTCGGTCTCTACGATTTTCATCACTTCGCGTCCGCAGCGGAGAGGTCCAACAAATATTGACCGTATTCGTTGGCGAAAGCTTCTCCCAGTCGTCGCAGCTGCGCGCGATCGATGAAGCCGAGACGGTAGGCGATCTCTTCGAGGCATGCGACCTTGAGGCCTTGGCGCTCCTCGATTGTCTGGATGAAGTTCGACGCCTGAAGAAGAGATCCAAAGGTGCCCGTGTCCAACCACGCGATCCCGCGGCCGACCGTTTCAACACTCAGCTCACCCGATTGCAGATACGCGCGATTGACGTCGGTGATCTCGAGCTCACCACGTGCCGATGGTGCGAGCCCGGCAGCGATATCCACAACGCGATTGTCGTAGAAATACAGCCCTGTAACCGCGTAGCTCGATCGCGGCTTTTCCGGCTTCTCTTCGATGGACAGAGCTTGGCCGTCGTCGTTGAACTCGACAACACCGTAACGCTTCGGATCTTTTACCTGGTATGCAAAGACTGTCGCGCCGCTTGCCCTTCGCGATGCTCGATCCAGAGTCGCATCCAGTCCATGGCCGAAAAAAATGTTGTCTCCGAGAATCAGCGCGACCGAGCTCGTTCCAATGAACTCACGACCTATGACGAAGGCCTCCGCGATTCCCCGTGGCTCAGGCTGCACGCCGTAGCTGAGGCGTAATCCAATCTCGGACCCGTCGCCGAGAAGAGACTCGAACGCCGGCTGATCCTCAGGCGTGGTAATGATCAGAATGTCACGTATCCCACTCAACATGACCGTCGAGAGCGGGTAGTAAATCATGGGCTTGTCGTAGACAGGCATCAGCTGCTTGGACACCACCCGAGTGAGCGGGTGCAGTCGGGTCCCGGCGCCGCCCGCGAGAATGA
The DNA here is from genome assembly GCA_964225545.1 of Candidatus Nitrosopumilus sp. Classification (GTDB taxonomy): domain Bacteria; phylum Desulfobacterota; class Binatia; order UBA1149; family SPBQ01; genus SPBQ01. The sequence continues at coordinate 44,053 of CAXQPB010000087.1, forward strand.
TTGCCTTTTCCGTAGCCACTGACCCCAATCTAACAGCGGTCCCGGCCGCTCGCTACAGGGGCGCGGCCGCTGGATTGTCGGGACCTCCACCAGCGAACCGTTCGCCTGATTCCCTCCTCTAAATCGACACGCGGCGAAAATTCCAGCAGTTGCCGGGCCCGCGTCACATCGAGGCAGCGTCGTAAAACGCCGTCCGGCCGACTCGCGTCCCATACGATGCGACCGGAGTATCCCGCTGCAGCTGCTGCAGTCTCAGCGAGCTCGCGATTGGAAACTTCCACACCCGAGCCCAAATTGAGCGGCTCCGGAGAATCGTAACCGAACGCGGCTTCGACAACGCCCCGCGCTGCATCGCCAGCGTACAGAAAGTCGCGTGTTACGGTACCGCTTCCCCAGCACACCACTTCGTCACGACCGGTATCGGCTGCTTCGACGAAACGTCGAACCATCGCAGCAACTGCTTGAGATGTTTCTGGATGAAAGTCGGCGTCAGGGCCGTAGACATTGGTCAGCACGAGGTAGGCCCCACTCAACCCGTACTCACTTCGGTAGGCCTCCAGCATCATCGCAGCGATTCTTTTAGCAATCCCGTAAGACGCATGAGCACTATCCGGCAACCCGTTCCACAAATTCGCCTCTTTCATCGGAACCGAAATATTTCGCGGATAAGAATCGGCAGTACCAACGTAAACAAAACGACTCACTCCCGACCTGCGCGCATTCTCGATCAGGTTCAGCGCCATCGCGGTGTTGGCGTAGAAGTGCTCGCCCGGATGCGCGCGGTGTGCGGCAATTCCGCCACCGATTTCGTGATTGTGGATGACCAGCTCGGGACGGTACCTGCGGTACATCTCAACGACTTCGGCTGAGTCGAGAAGGTTCACCTTCTCACAGACCGCGAGACGTACCGTCGGAGACTCTTTGAGGTGTTTTTGAAGCGAAGAACCAAGAGCTCCTTCAGCCGAGGTGATGAGAACGCGCCGCATGATTCGAGACTTAAGCAGGGCACGCACAAAGAAAAAAGGCCCGGCGAGTCTGGCTCGCCGGGCCTTTCTGTTCCTACGTTCCGGAAAACGCTGCCGCAATCAGCCGCTGCCCTTAGCGTGCATGGGAGCCACGGCAGCCGCCTCCGTGCCTCCGAACGTCGAGGCTGACGACGATTCGCGTGCCTTCCTGTTCTTGACCTGTTGCTCGATCCAGCGATAAGTCGGAGCCAGGCCTTCCTTCAGGCTGGTTGGCGGTTCCCACCCCAAGGTCTGTCGACATAGATCATTATCCGAGTTGCGGCCCCGAACCCCCATCGGTCCATCGATATGATTGATTCGGATATCCTTGCCCGCGATGTCAGCGACGATCGAGACGAGCTCATTGATCGAAACCATCTCGTCACTACCGAGGTTCAAGGGCTCCGGACAGTCGGATCGCATGATTCGAAGGATGCCTTGAACGCAGTCGTCGATGAAGCAGAAGGAACGAGTCTGCTCGCCGTCTCCCCAGACATCGATGGTATCTCCCGACCCGACCTCCGCGACCTTCCGACACATCGCGGCCGGCGCTTTCTCACGTCCACCGTCCCAGGTTCCGAGCGGTCCGTAGATATTGTGGAAACGGACGATACGGGTCTCCATTCCATAGTCTTCACGATAGTGAAGACAGAGCCGCTCCGTAATGAGCTTTTCCCAGCCGTATGCATCCTGCGGAGCGGCCGGGTACGCGTCGGACTCTTTCAAGGGAGTGACCTCGGCTTCCGTCTGGAGATGCTCCGGATAGATGCAGGCGCTCGAAGTATAAAGGTAGCGCTTTACCCCGTTCTCGCGTGCCGCGTCGAGAGTGTGAATATTGATCAGCGAGTTGTTGTGAAGGATGAGCGCGTGGTTGGCAGAGATGAACCCCATGCCGCCCATATCTGCGGCCAAGGCATATACCTCATCCATATCGGCCGTGGCCTCGAGACAATTCTCCCAGCGACGAAGGTCCAGAAGCCGAAAATCATCCGCGGATGTCGGCTCGAACTCTGGCTCTTTGATATCGACGCCTCGTACCCAGAAACCCTCATTTTTGAGTCGCTTGACCAGATGGTGCCCGATGAAACCGCCAGCACCCGTAACCAGAATCTTCTTCGATCCACTCATCCTCAACCTCCTCTTACCCTGGAAACGCGACGGACACTGCCGAAATTCAATGCAGCGCCTTTCGATTCTCGGGTACCGTCGCGGATCGTATCACAACGCTTTGCGGTCCTTAAGACATGAGCGCCGAATCCTTGATGCGCGGCCCTAGCCGGGCATGATGTCTGCGAAACCAGTGAAAATACTCATTCACGACTACGCCGGACACCCTTTCCAGGTGCAGTTGAGCCGTGCGCTCGCTGCACGCGGCCATAAC
>CAXQPB010000088.1:0-36126 GCA_964225545.1 Candidatus Nitrosopumilus sp.
GAGCACCTTCCGATCTACAAAGCCGCGTACGACTTGTGTCTCTGGTTGGAGCAGGTCGTGCGCGGCTTCTCGCGCTATCATAAGTATGCCATCGGCAGTGATCTCCGTGCGGGCTCGCGGCGGGTGCTTCGCTTGGTTGTGCGGGCCAATGCGCGCACGGACAAGCTGCCTGTGCTGCTCGAACTTCGTGAAGAGGTGGAAGAGCTGAAGGCGATGATCCGCCTGTGGCGGATAGGAATTTTTAGAGCGTTTTCAGGTCTGCGGCAAGGTGCCGGGCGCTTCTTGTCGAGCCGTTTCAGTTATGGATCGACGGTCTTTGTGCCTCTGAGCGGTGGATTCGAGGTGCGGTTGCCGTCGCGGCGCGCTCGCGGTGCCCTGTCCGCAGGGCCGGCGGGCGCAGGTGTGCTATGGCCGCGGCAATTGGCACGATTGTCACAGCTGCCAGGCACCCGGAGTTGCCTGTTGCTACCGGCGGCGGCGTGGAGGCACCCGTAGCTGTTCGAGGTCAGGGTGTTCGAGTTCGCGGGGCAGCCCGGCGGCTGTCAGGGAAACTCAAATGCCCGCATCACGTCTTCGCGTTGCGGCGGCGAGGCCGGCGATGCTCGTGTCGGCAAGCCCAGGCATTCAAGGATCGCGGTGGTTGCCTCGGGAGGATGGATCTCGGCGAGGATTCGCATCGCGGCTCCGCAGTGCGCGCAACGCAGCACGTCGATCGCGAAGACGCGCTGCATGAGTTCGGGCCATGTCAGTCGCCGCCGGGCGGTTGAGCCGGATTGGTTGCCATCTGTTTGGGTGGGGTGCTGAGCGGGTCTGCGAGTTTCAGAGGGTGCGGGCGGTCCCGGCGGCTTCGTTGCTCGCGACGGCGCTTGCTGTGGACGAGCCGCCGGCTGCGGACGCGGCTGTCCTGACGACGGTAGCGGCGCTGCCGGGTCGGCGGGTAGAACACGTGTTCGAGCGGGTCCGCCACCGCTCTCAGCCTTGGGCGTTATCCGGCTTCGGTTGCGTGCGCGGGGGGCAAGTACGCCGTGGTAGCGCACCATGTGGAACCTCGGCGGCGGAACCAGCGCGGCCAGCTTTTCGACCAGTTCGAGTGGTTCGAAGACGATCGCTTCGGTGCCGTCGCGCCAGCGGCGTTTGAGCCGGTAGAGCAGGCGTCCGTCGCTCATGCGCGACAACCGCTGGCTGGCCAGCGGCGGCCTGGCGGCGTAGCGACACAGGCGCTCGATCTTGTGTCTGGCGTGAGCGGGCAGCGCGACGTCGGCGTGGATGCTCACCCCGGCCATGCTGGCGCAGCGACGTCCGTCTTGTTTCGGCTTGGCGTGCTGTTCGGTTGCCGTGCCCACACGCAGCACATGCTGTCCGGCGCGAGGCCCCATCGCGATCCGTCCGCGGACCGAGGCTGCGGTCAGCTCGGCGAGCAGCGGTTGCTCGACAGTCAGCGGGTCGGCCAGGGCCACTGGGCCGGTCTGGTCGGCGCCGTCATCGGGCGCCAGGCCTCGGCGCTCGAGCAAACGCCGCAGGCCGCGCACCGTGCGCGCGGTGACGCGGGCGACTTCCTCATCGCCCGGTGGCGGCAGCGCGACGAATTGTGTCGGGCGCTCCGAACAGCCTTCGTAGACCCCGTCGAGCACGAGCGTATGAAAATGGATATTCAGGTTGAGTGCGTCGCCGAAGCGCTGAACGAACGTGATCGCGCCCGGTTGCGGTTCGCAAACTGCGCGCAGACTTCTTGCGCGTTTTCGGCAGGAAGCGAACACGCTTTGGATGAAGATCCGTAGCACACGGGTCGTCAGTTCGGCGTCGAACGCCATTCGATAGCGCAGCGCGACCGGTACCGAGAGCACCCATTGCCGCACGGGTACGGTCGGGATGACATGGTCGATGAGGAACGCGGCAGTCTCGGCCATGCGCCGCCCACCACAGCTCGGGCAGAAGCCGCGCCCTTTGCAGGAGAACGGAACGAGGCGATCGATGCGGCACTCGGTGCAGGAAAGACGCACGAAGCCGTGAGCGAGAATGCCGCACTCGAGGTAGCGGCGCAGCTCACGCTCGACGAAGCGCGGGACCACGCGTCCGGCTTCGTGAGCGCGCGCGACAAAGTTCTCGATCTGGTCGCGGACGACTTGGTAAAGAACGCTCTGTTCGGCCCGGCGCGGGCTATACTCCCGACACGAGGCGGGGTGCAAGGGGGCAGGGGGCTGTGCCACCCATATGCCTCGCGCGCCCGGTGCTGAGCGGCCAGATCACCGGTGTAATCTTCGCGCGTGCTTACGAGGCGCGAGAGGCGCGAAGAGCTTCGGCAAGTTCAACGCCAGGTCCAACACCGACCTGACCCGGCACTTCGTCAACATCCAGCTCGACGTGGGCTGCACCCTCGCCAGACACGTCCGTTTGTGGAACGCCGAGGGAACGCCCCTTCAATTCGACGGCGTGACGCGCGCCTTGAAGAGCTTGACCTTGTTCTTCTTGTTGGTGGTGAACGCCGACTCCCAGCAGAACGGGGCGTCGGAGCGAACGAACTGGACGCGCACTGCGTCGGTCTGATTGAAGTACTGATCGAAGGTCAGCGGGCCAGGCGGGTCGATATCGACCCCCAGCGCCCGTACGCTCACGTTGGCCTTGATGGGCGGGGGCCCGCTGTACATCGTGACGCGCTGGAGGCCGTCGTTGTTCGAAATCTTCTGGAAGTATTTGTAGCCGGCCGGCTGGACGCGGCCGAGGATTTTCCAGCACGGCCGCATCGGCCAGCACAGGCCGCCGTCGTTGACCTTGGCGTCGATCACCAGCTCGTCGTCGTCCCACACACACAGCGAGTATCCGGTCCCGAAGATCGGGTCGCCCCAGTTCTCGAACGTGGTGTCGCCGCGCGAGTATTTCCAGAACAAGCGGTCATCGCGGTCATCGGTCCGGTCGCGCAGGATGATCGACGCCATGTCGGTGACGTCGCAGTAGTTCGGGCGCTGGCACGATGAAGTGCAGCAGTCGCCGTCGGCGAGGTTGCTGTCGTCGCACATCTCGCCGGCGTCGACGAGCCCGTCGCCGCACGCCGCCTGCGCCTTTACCGCCGTTCCCGCTGTGAGCAGAAGCGTCGCGGCGAACAGAGCTGCCGCAAGTCGGACGGTTTCTGCTCCACGTCCGCGGGACTGCCTGCGCTCCGGTTCACGCCGGTCGTCACTGTATGCGGCGGTGCGCGAACACTTCTCAGCGGCAGTGTTGATCCGAGTTCTGTCAGGAAGAGATGTAGTCGACATTCTGATCTCCGGCGTTGATCGCGGCAGCACCGTCAGTCGGCGCTGCAGACTCCCCAGCTGGTTCCGGGGAATCCGGAAGCTGTGTCGTAGCTCGTGTTGCACTTGGTCTCGGCGCCGAATCGCACCAGCTCAGCGCACGACGCGATGTCGGCGCAGGGCGTGCTGACTCCGCAGCTCGGGTCGGTGCCGTTGCCGATGATGGAAAAGCGATCGACCCTCACCGCGCAACGCCCGCCGGGCGCAGCGTAGACACCGTGAAAGGCGTTGTCGTCGACGCGAGAGACAACCACTCGAAAGTTGTCTGAGGTGATGCCGTTGCGGCCGTTGCGGCGGATGAAGACGAACTTGAAACGCGAGAGGTTCCCGTGCTCTCCGATCGCGGTTACGCCGTCGAGTCCGTTGTCGCTGATCTCGGAGTAGACGATCTTCGCCAGGCGGTCGATCGTGTCGAGCACGAGCCCGCTGCCTCCATTGCGAAGCGACTCGAGCTCCTTGGCTTTGATCGCGTTGGTCGCCCGGACGCCGTCTCCGATATTGTCGGTAAATTGGCAGGCGTAGATTCGCGCGATGACGAGTGATTCGACGCCGACGTCATTGCCGCTGAACTCTGAGCCGCTCAGGTTCACATTGGCTGCGCGCAAGCCCTGCGCCGCGTTCCCCGAGACCGTCGACGCGACGACTCTGGCCTTGTCGGGCGAGTAAAGTCCGGCTCCGCCGTTGCCGCTGATGATACTGCGGTTGGCGCCGGTGCGACCGCCTGCGCCGTCGGCGAATACTCCATGCCCGCCGTTGTCGCGGACGGTTACGCGGCTGACCGCGACGGCCGCCTTGTCATCGATGACGGCGCGGGCGACGACTCCGTGGCCTGCAAAATCGGCGATCGTGCCGCCGGGGACCTCCGAACGTACCCGGCAACTGTCATCGCAGACGACTCCGTCTCCATCGCCGCCGCTCAGCGTGAACCCGTTCAGATCGAGCCGTGTCCCGCGCTGGAGGTGGACCCCGGCTCCGCTCAGGCCTGTGCAATCAAGATTGCCCGTCAGGACGCCGTCGGAGGCCAGCGACTGGCCGCAGCTTGTCACCGGGATCGGCGCCGCAAGCGCCGGCCCGGTCAGTGCCAGGCTGGCGGCCGAGAAGGCGATCGCCGGAGCCAGCCCGCGTGCGAGGCTGCCGGAGGTCGTGCGAAAGAACCTGCGAAAGAACCTGCGAAAGAACCTGCGAAAGGTACTGCCGGCGAGCCTTTCAGATGACCCGCGGTCGTCGAGGAGTGAAGTGCCGCTCATGGGCGGGGAATCTAGCCAAGCCGGGTTGCCTTTGTCCAGAAGACTCTTGTCTGGGCTCCGACGATGGTGCTAGCTCTGACCGATCCAATGCCCGGGCCCGGCGACGGCCCGCGCCGGGTCAGGCGGTGATTGCCGCGGACAGGAGCGACGGATGCTTAAAAACCTAGAACGTCACCGCCCGACCGGCCTGCGGAGCCTGCCGACAACAACCGGTCGGACGACAGCCACGCGCGCTCTTTTCTCCGGCCGATGGTGCCGGGCAGCGCTTGTTTTCGGTTGCCTCACGGTACTGATGCAGGGGCCGGTGCAGGCCGACTGGCGACAGCACATAACGGGTACAGGGTCCTCGAGCCGCGACATCGTCAACTCGATTGCCCTCGCACCCTCCGGGGATGCAGTCGCGGCCGGCGCAATCGACAACGGCGGCACAGGCATCGATCTGGCGGTGGTCAAGCTCGGTGGTGCGACCGGGGAGGTCCTCTGGCAGCGGGAGATTCCGGGCGTCGGTGATCAGGAAGAGGCGGGCCTCGATGTGGTCGTCGACGCCGCCGGCGACGCCTATGTCGCAGGCGAGCTGGATCTGTACTTCAGCGTGGTCAAGTTCTCCGGCGCCGACGGCAGTGAGATCTGGCGAGCGGAGATCGACGGGACCAATACCACCTTCCGGATTCCTCAGCTCGCGCAGTCGCTGGCGCTGGATGCGTCCGGCAACGTGATTGCGGCCGGTCACGTGAACAACGCCGGAACCGCGCGCGACTTTGCCGTGGTCAAGCTCGATGCGGCCACCGGCGCCGAGCTGTGGCGACTGACCCTCGACGGCGGTGACGGCAGTCCCGATATCGCCTACGACGTGGCGGTCGACGCCAGCAACGATGTTATCGCGGCCGGCAAGCTGGAGCTGCTCGGCAGTGACGACGATTTCACCGTCGTCAAGATCGACGGCGCCACCGGCGTGGAGATCTGGCGCTACCGCTACGATGGCACCGAGAGCTTCGACGATGTGGCTTTCGCGGTCGCGATCAACTCAGCAGGGGATATTGCTGCCGGTGGGGTCATCGATAACACTGCCACCCGCGAAGACTTCGCGGTCGTAAAACTCGCCGGCGCGACCGGTGACGAGCTGTGGCGGCGCGAGATCGACGGCGGCGGGGGCGGCAAGGTCAGTTACGAGCAGGCCAACGTGATCGCCTTCGATTCCGCCGACGACGTTGTCGCGGTCGGCGAACTGGATAACATCGCCGCTGCGCAGGACCTCGCGACGGTAAAGCTCTCCGGTGCTGACGGATCGATCCTCTGGCGCACCGAGATCAACGGTCGCGACGAATCGGTAGCCTACGACGTCGGTCTCGCGCTCGGGATCGATTCCAACGACGATGTTTTTGCCGGTGGCCGCTTGGAGAACGGGCCCAAGATGGCCTTCGACTACACGGTTGTGAAGCTCGACTCGGCCACCGGTGCGGAGATCTGGCGCACAGAGGCCGACGGCAACAGTCGCCGGGCCTCGCCCGGTCAGGAAGAGGTCCGTGCGCTGGTCGTCGACGGCGCGGACAACGTCATCGCCGGTGGTTTTCTTGACGACCGTGATACCGACGAGGACTTCACGGTGACAAAACTCGATGGTGAGACCGGAGTCGTCGGTCCGCTGCGTGGCGGCCAGATCGTCATGACCGACTACGACGGCAAACCGCAGCGGCGTAAACTGAAGGCCGGTGGCTTCGACAAGACGCTGACGATGCCCGCCGCGGGCGGCCCGTACGACCCGCGCGTGGTCGGCGCGCAAGTGACGATCATGAATCCGGATACGCTGGAGACGGCGGTCATCTCACTGCCCGCAGGCCCTGGCTGGCGTACCATCGACGATCCATCCGGACCGCTCGGTTATTCGTATGGGGACAACCGTGGTGACAATGGGCCGTGCAGAGGGTTCGAACTTCGCCGGCAGGGCCGCATGCGACTGGCCTGTTCGGGAAAGACGGCGCCGCTGCCGTTCTCGCTGGACGAGCCTGCCCAGGGCGTGATGGTCGTCTCTGTGAGCTTTGGTGGGTTCCCGTCCCAGTGCATCAAGTTCGGTGGCACAGTCACGCGTGATCAGCCGGCCGAGTCCGGCGGCAAAGGAATCTTCAAGGCCCGGCGCGCACCGCCCGTGACCGGCGAAGCCTGCCCGTGAGGTCCGTCGCTCAGCCCTGTTGCTGAGCTCTGGCGCTGAGGTCTGGCGCTGAGCTCTCTACCTGAACCGCCGAAGCAGGCAGCGTTCGCTCGCCAGCTCAGGCGACGAAGCGGTACTCGCCGGGATCAATGGCCTGGGTGCGGCGCTTGTACTCCAGCCACGGCCCGGGCCAGTTGTTCGTGTTCGTGCCGCTGCGGTTGAGATACCAACTGCTGCACCCCCCGCGTGTCCATGCCGTCGCGGCGCTTCGCGTGTCCATCTCCGCGCGCCAGTCGTTCATGACCCTCGGCTCGAGATCGATGAACCGGTACCCGCCGGCGCGCAGCCGGGCGACCGCGTCGAGGATGTAGTCGATCTGACACTCGTGCGTATACGGCACCGAACCGGCCCCGTGATTCGTATTGGGCCCGTAGAGGATGAACATATTCGGGAAACCGGCAACGGTCGTGCCGAGGTAGGCCTGCGGCGTGTCGCCCCAGACCTCGCCGAGCTCACGACCGTCCAGTCCGCGAATCTCCATCGGCGCGACAAAGTCATGGGACTTGAAACCCGTTCCCCAGATGATCGCGTCGACCTCGTGCTCGATCCCGTGCGCGTCGACGAGCGCGTTTTCGGTGACGCTCGGCGCGGTGCCGGTAATCAGCTCGACGTTCGGCCGTTTGAGTGTGGTGTACCACTCGCTGGTGAAGAGCACTCGCTTGCAGCCGATCCGGTAGTCGGGGGTTGCCTGGGCGAGGAGGTTCGGGTTGTCCCCGAGTTCATGGCGCCGGTAGCGGTTGGAAGCCGCAGCGAGCGGTTTGAGGACCCATGGCCGTGTGGTGAAGCCGTAGGTCAAGGCCTCGAACAGCCGAAAGAGGATTGCGCGCGCGATCCCGACGCGGGCCGGGATCGCGCTAAAAAGGCGCTGCTCCCACGAGGCATAAGCACGGTCGAACTTGGGAAGAATCCACGGCGCCGAGCGCTGAAAGATGCACACGCTCGCTGCCTGCCGAGCGACCTCCGGAACGAACTGGATGGCGCTCGCGCCGGTGCCGACCACTGCGACCCGCTTGCCCGTCAGGTCGTAGTCGTGATCCCAGGTTGCCGAGTGGAATGTTCTGCCTGCGAAACGCTCGAGTCCTTCGAGATCCGGTATCGCGGGGTTGGTCAGCTGTCCACAGGCCGTGATCAGCAGGTCGAACGATTCGCTCCGGCCGTCGCTGCTCGTGACCTCCCAGGTGCCGCGCTCCGCATCGAACGTTGCACTCTCGACTGCCGTGTTGCAGCGCACGCATGAATGAAGATCGTACTGATCGACAAGGTCATTCAGGTACTGCCTGATCTCGGCCTGTGGCGCATACCGCCGTGACCATTTCGTGCCGCGGGCGAAAGAAAACGAGTACAGATGGGACGGTACATCGCAGGCCGCCCCCGGGTAGGTGTTGGCGCGCCACACGCCGCCGACACTGTCGCTTCTTTCGTAGAGTGTGATTCGTTCGACGCCTGCCTCGCGAAGCCGGATGGCCGCACCGATCCCGCCGAACCCTCCGCCGACGATCGCGGCCGACAACCTGCGTTTCCCGGAGTTGTTCATGAGTGCATTGCTCGTACGTGTACGGGCCGGGTATGTCGAGTCGCGGCAGCGTCGCGCGCTGAGCATGTCCCCGCGTCAGGTGTCGTCGCGTCGTCGCGTCATGGAGTCATGGAGTCATGGAGTCACTCGAACAGCGCCTCGCAGCCGGTGCCTGCGAGGAGTTCATCGACGGTTGCGCGTGCGTCGTCTGCCAATGCCGCGTAGCTGTCGCGGAGCCAGCCGAGACATTTGCGCTGATACGGGAAGGGCTTCTGGATCCACGCGCTGCCGGCGATCGTGGTTTCGACCTGCTCGGCCCCGCGCTCGAGCGCGTCGGCGTTGGCCAGAAGGAACGGCGCGTAATAGCGGCCGACCTCGCCGAGCAGAGCACGAAACGATTCGGGAAGCTCTGCGGCCGCGGTCCAGCCTGTTTCGGCCGGCTCCAGACCCGAGAGGTCTTCCATGGTCTCGGTCCATGCGTAGATCCGCGGTGACCTCTCGGCCGTGATCGCGTTCGGGGTCGGGTCGAACAGCGCCAGACAGGTCAGTTGGCCCATGAGCGCGAAGTCGCTTGAGGCCGGCCGGTCCCCGAAGGTATAGCGCGCCGATTGCAGGTGAGCATCGAATGCGTCGAGAAATCGAAGATAGCTTTCCTCGATAACAGGCGCGGTGGTTTCGTTGGACCCGACGACCCCGAGCCTGCCGATCTGCCGGTCGCCGAACATCTCCTGAAACGGTGCGATCTTCTCGGCGCTCGCGGTGGTCTGCCCCCAGAGCGGAATGATGCGCCGGGCCTTGGTCGCGTCGGCTTCGAAGTGCCAGCGGTAGTGGAACATGCACTTGGTCAGCCACTCGTCGGCATAGTCTTCGACCAGCTCGTCGAGGAAGGCGGTCGCCGGGTCGGCCGGGATCACCGAACGTCCTTCCACTGCGCTTTCAAATCGTCGGATCAGCGGCGTCGAGTCGGTGACTGCTGTCAGCTCACCCGCCTCGTCAGGAAAGTAAAAGGTCGGCATCAGCGGGACCCGTGCGCCGGGAAGTGTCGCAGCCTCGGGCGAATGGTACTGAATGAAAATGTAAGGGATCCGCCGGTAGCGCAGCAGGGCCCGCATCTTGCGGGTGTACGGAGAGCCGGGGGCGCCCATCATTCTGATCGGGGCTGGCAATTCACTCGGGTTCGATTGATTCATCGGCTGTCTCTCCCGCTGCGTATTTTCCGCGCGTCGTTTAATCTATTGGCACTTGCGGTGTCAACAGTTTAGGGTCTCCAGTTCAGGGGCTGCAGTACAGGTTCTGCAGTACCGGATCCCCGGGTCAGGGTCTCCGGGTTACGTTCTCCGGGACACGGCGACGGAAAGCGCGAGCAAGATACTCATGGCTGAAGATACAAGCGCGACCACTCCACACAACGATGAGCCGGTTCGAAACGGGCTCGAGCGCTGGCGCGCCGATCAGCCGGTCGGTATTGCCGCTCTCGGTTCGCCGGGGGACGCGGGCATCGGCGCCCGCCTGGCCGGCGATCCGTCCGTCACGCGCTGGTGGATCGCGCACTCGGAGACGATGTTTGTAGGGCCTGCGACGAAGGCGCCCTTCGATACGATGGTGTTCTTCGAGACTGCCGACCCGGCTTCAGCCCTCCGCCTGACGGGTGAGATCTGCAACCGCCCCGAGGAACGCTGGACGATTCTTGCAGGCCGGCCGGCGCCCGCTCGATTTCGTTTCTTCATGGACGCGTCGCGCGCGGTACTCAGCCGGTTGCCGGCGCCGCGCGCGCCCCAGTGCGACCTGCACGGTTTTTCGAGCGACAAGCTCGGCACGGTGAACCCGAGCCTTCAGCAGTTGCGTGCATTCGATGAGTATTCAGCGCAGGCCCCGGTGCTGGTACTCAACCTGAATCATCACATCAAACAGGGCACGCATCCGGATACGGGCGAGACCATGTCGGGAATCGATCTCGCCAATCTGTACCTGAAGCGAGGGATGCGGACGTTCAGCCGGCTGGGCGCACGCGTTCTCTGGGCGGGCGGCTGCAAGAGCGTGATCCGTGACGACTACGGCCTCGGCCCGTGTGATCAGATCGGACTGATCCACTATTCGCGTCGCGAGGATTACGAGAAATTGCTCCGAATCGGGCTCGCGGAGGGGTGGGACCGATTCCGGGAAGCCGGCTTCGACAACTCGTGGAACGTGCACTGCCGCATTACGGCCTCCAGCGAGCCGCGCGACATCGCGCCTGTCGGACCGGCTGACTGAACGGCCTGTCAGGACTCGTTGAAGAACGGGTCAGGCACCGAGGCGTCGCGCAGTTTAGCGACCGCGCCGGCGCCGGTCAGCGGCAAACCCTTCGGGTCAATCAAGCCGAGCTGAACCAGAAGATTGGCCTGATCCCAGTGGATGTGTTCGTAGGACACCTTGCCGTCCTCGATACCGACGATCACGACGAAGGCGACCTCGGCGAACTTTCCGGTCGGTTTCACGCCGGGCAGAATATGATCCATCTCGATGGTATGCGTGAACGAGATGATCATCTCGTCGACGAGGCGGTCGGCGGTTTCCGTGCGTGACACCGTCTCGAACTTCACATCCGGCGGGAAGAACTGACCGATCAGTCGCCGCGAGTAGAACTGCCGGACGCCGTCCTGCCCCTGACCGCCGATCATCGTCGGGATGTTCACGAGGTGCGGCGTCCCTGTCATGGTCGCCATCGTTCCGTCCAGGTCGCCGGCCAGCTCGGCCTCCATGTGACGGTTGAAGATCTCTTCGGCCGAGGTCGTGTTCACTGAGTCATTCATCGAGGGCTCCTTCGCTGCGGGCGTCTGCTCGTGTTGCGCCGAGGTGACGAAAGGAACCCCGGTGATTCCCGTAGCCAGCAGGACTGCGCCCCTGCGAATCATTGTTCGTCGATTCATGCCGATTCAGGAAACCGTGTGCCGGCGGGCACTGATGCCCGCTGCACAAAGTACGCGAAAGTACGCGATGGAGTTGTAGGCGTCCCCCGCATCCAAGTACAGCGTCGGCGTGATTCGGGAGGGCGAGGGGCAGGGACCGCTCGAGAAGGGAATCCGCGGGCCGCGGAGCGGGCGAAAGGCGCCCGACCGCGGCCCGTCAGTCCAGTTGGACCCGGGTGCTCAGGGGCGCTCGACGAAATCGGACGGAGTGCCGTTTGCCATGGTCCCCGCGACATTGAGCTTGAGTCCCAGAACGAGCGCGTACGGATCTTCGCCGAGCGGCATGAAGTCGATCACGTCGTCTTCGTAAAAGGACCTCTGTGTCACGTCGGAGTCTGCGAAGTATTCGGTCTGCGCGATCGAGCCGAGAATATTCGAGAAGAGCGTGAGATTCGTGATGCCGCCGAACCAGTACTGCGCGGTCGACCCCACGACGGTGCCGCCGCCTTTGCCGATCTCGAGCACGTTGGGCTGCGGCGCGTTGTTCGCGATGTTCGTCGAATTGATCGTCATCGAGGCGGTGTACTGTATGTCGTTGGAAACGTAGGAGTAGATGACGTTATTCCCGTCACACTCGAAGAGCATTTTCGAATTCGCGTCCGGTACCCGGAATGTGTTGGCCTGGCCGATACTTGTTGAACCGGCAAAGAAATAAATTCCCCAGTTTCCACTCGACCTGCGCAGGGTGATTCGGTTGTCTCCGGATCTGGCGATCACAGCGTACTGACCGTCATTGGGTCCAAGGTTCTCGACTTCCCACCCCAGCGACCACGTCTTCGTGTAGTCCAGGACATCGCCCGTGCCTGTAAGCGCGATGTAATCGTCGGTGCCGTCAAGTTCGATGTAATGGGTCTCCTTGTAGCCGTCGGGGTCGTTGCTGGGCGGAAGAATGCCTTCGAGGATCATGTCCGCCAGCTGTTCTGCGTCGCCGTCGGCCTGGGCCTGCGCAACCTCATAGGTCGGTATTTCGGGGCACGGATCGCCTTTTACGAGGGCCTTGGCCTCGCTCTTGTCCCACTTCGTCTTGAATGAGCGTACACAAACCGCCTGGTTGAACTCGAATTGGGCTTGCGGTTTGTCGCATGTTTCGCCGGACGGGCATTCGGCGTCTGCGAGGCATGCACCGAGAGACACCGAACAGATTCCGCGCCGGCCGCGCTGCCTCCGTTCTGCGTTGACTCTGCACTTCGTATAGTTGCCCGCTGACTTGACTCGGATCTGCGCGCACTTCGCGCGCGGGGAAGATACGGGAACGACCGCCCACGCGGAGCTGGAGATAAGGATTGCGACACCCGAAAGTACCGCGAGTTTTGCGACTAGACGTTGCTGCATGACTTTAAAGGCTCTCCTGTGAACTCGGGTTTGACCCTTCATACTGCGGTTCGACGGACATACCAACAACCGTGGCGACGGTAATTTCCCCGCTCGGGGGGGGGGGATCAAGACGCAGAAGGCGGCTACGAAGCGTCAGTATGAGTGGTGAGGTAGGGGTAGCGCGGGCGCAGGCGGGGGCGAGCTGCGGCAAGCTTCGGCAAGCTTCTGACTGTGATCGAAACCGGAACCGCTGCTTCAGCCTTGTGGCTCGGTAGATGCCGGCGTGGTCAGTGAGCTCAGCCAGCGCGCGGCGAGCCGGTAGACTGGCGACGTTGCCGAGTGCTCGAGTGCTTCCGCGAAGCGCGGGGTCCACGAGCCGAGGGCCTCACTCATGAAATCCGCTGCGACCGGCGCGTCGCTCTGACGCAGCTCGGATGCGATACACAGAAGCACGGCGAGGTGATCGTGCGGAAGCGATGACAGCGAGTCGGGGAGCTCGAGCTGTCCCGCATCAACGAGATTCCTGACCATCGAGGCGACCGGATTCACAGCGTCGGAGGGCACCGACGCAAGCCAGGCCGCTGCGATCGGCGCAGTCCCTCCGGGTTGAACGAACAGGCGGCAGTATTCGACGGCAGCCTCTTCGAGGTCGTCCGCCGTCCAGTCCCGGGCGAGGTCTGCGGCGGCTTCGGGACACGCAGCCTCGACCAGCGGGAGGAATTCGGCGGCCGCCAGAATGGAGACGGTCTCCTCGTCGAGCTCTGCAGCAAACAGCCGTGCCAGCAGGGCGAGCAGAGCCGCCTCGGCGACCCGCAGCGCGTCGTCATCGGTCATCGGTCGATCCCCCGTCGGCGGCCGAATTCGGTCATGTGCGAATCTTCTCCACCGTGCACACATTGTCGAACCAGTTCTGCCCACCGACCAGCGGTGCGGGATTGATCGGCAAGGCGTCGTTCAGGTGTACGCCGCCGCCCGGCCCTCCGTTGTCGCGCGACCACCACACGCCGCCGGGCAGATCGCGGTCGGCCGGCAGCTCGCCTTCATTCGAGAACTCGCCCTTGTTCGCGTTGAACTTGCTGTCGGCTCGCGCGACCACGCCGTGTTCCCAGTGGCCCATGTGGTGCGAGCAGGCGATCACCTTCGGGTGCATACCGCGCAGGAAGCGGACGTGGTTGTCGATCGTTCCCATCACACCGCTTTCGCCGGCGCGATAGGTGTGTCCCTTCGGTCTCTTCACGCTGAGCCGGACGCGGTCGCCCTCGCGCAGCCCGAGAGCGGCGCCCGTATTCGGGTGCATGAATGCGGGATTGGTGTGGACAATCTCGGAGTTGTACTTCCAGTACGCGGATCGGCCCTGCGTGTGGACGTTCCACTTGAACGTGGTCAGCACGAATTCCTCTCTTCCGAGGTCGCGGTGCTCGGGCACCGTGTCGTAGACAGCGATCGGGCTCGCGTTGAGGTCATCCTCCGGCAGTCCAACGCAACGAGCCGCGAGCGGCCACACGTCGTCATGCACCTGGATCAGCCGGCTCGGAGTCGGGAAGCCGCGAACTGCACGGCCGTCACGCATGATGCCCACCGCCTTCCCGCCGCGGGTCACCAGGCCTGTCGAAGCATCGATTGCCGTTTCCGTCAGTTCTTCCTCAGTGAGCGGGCGTTCATACAACTCGTAGTCTTTCTCGCGGCCGGCCTGCTGCCAGATGCCCGTCCGCTTGAACTCTTCCCAGCTCACCGGAAGATTTTTGTACCACTCACGGTAGTATTCTTCCGGGTCATCGAAGTCGAAGTGGCGAGCCATGTCCGGCGAGATCCGCCGCGCGAGGTCGCGCAGGATGACCTGGACCGAGCGGGCTTCTCCGGCCGGTTTCACCAACGGCTGGCGCACGCCGGTGTACGGGATGAGGCCGTAGTTGTTCGTGGAATGGTGGTCCCAGCGTTCCAGCGCCGTCGCGTCCGGCAGTATGATGTCCGCGTACGATGCCTGTTCGCTGAAGTTGATGTCGATCGCGACGTGGAACGGAATCAGCGATTCGTCCTGCAGAACCTCGCGCGCGACGTTGGCTTCCGGATACCCGAACGCGGCGCCGAGCGTGTACGACATGTACACGCTGACCTTCTGGCGTCCTTCCTTGATGTACGGATAGACGAGCTGCCCGACGCGCATGTTGTACCAGTGCCACGAAAGCGGGTACTCGCTCGGTGTCGCCAGCTCGCCGAAGTAGCGTTTCTTCCACTGCTCGGGAAAATTGCGGACCCGTTCCTGGACATCGGCGGGAAGTGTCGCGAAGGCGCGGTTGTCGTAGCCGTCGCCTTCGCCCCACGGCAGAGGCGCGGCGGGTGAGGGCGCCGGTTGATCGAGCGTGGGCAGACCTTCCTGTCCGTAGCGGCCCTTCCACCCGCGCAGCGAGCTCAGGCAGAACCCGCCGGGCTTGCCGACGTTTCCGACCAGAACGTCGAGCATCCGGATCGCACGATCGGCCTGCACTCCGTTGTAGTGCTTGGCCGAGCCGCGATTCGACATCGTGCAGCACGCCGGCGCCGCCTTCGCGAACTCGATCGCGATCCGCCGGATCTCATCCGCAGGTACGCCGCTGTGTTCTTCGGCCCAGTGCGGTGTGTACCCGGCAACGTGCTTTCGCAGGTCCGAGAGCGGGTAGTTCGACCAGCGATTCCAGAACTCGGCATCCTCGAGCCCCTCGGCCAGAATGACGTGAATCATCGCGAGCGCGATCGCACCGTCGGTCGCGGGCATGACGGTATGGTATTCGTCCGAGACACTCGCGGTTGCCGACGGCCGCACCTCGAAGGTTACCATTTTCGCGCCGCCGTCGACGCGTGCCTGCATGATCCTCGGCATCATGTACAGGCCGCCCTGGTAGGCTTCCATCGGGTTGGCGCCGAAGTTGAGGATGTACTTCGTGTTGGCGAAGTCCTGCGTCTCCCACTCGAACTCGCGTCCGTAAAAACTCATCAGCGGTGCGCGCCGGTTTGACGAGCAGATCGAGCGCCGGTTCAGCCGGTTGGGCGTGCCGTAGGCGTTGGTGAAACGCTTGGTGTAGCCCTTGGTCTTGTCGCGTCCGTAATGGAAGACGAACTGTTCGGGCGTTCCGGCCTCGCGCAGCGCGCTCATACGCGCAGCGATCTCGTCGAGCGCCTCATCCCACGAGATGCGTTTGTAGCGGCCGTCGCCGCGACGGCCGACGCGCTTGAGCGGGTGCAGGAGTCGCTCGGGATAGTACGTCGCCGATACAATGCCCTGGGCCTTCGAACAGATCTTGCCCTGGGTGTTCGGGTCGAGGGGGTTGCCGTCAATTCGGTGTACGCGGCCGTCGGCGACCCAGCCGATCACGCCGCAGTGGGTCGTGCAGCCGAAACAGATGGTAGGCGTCGCCTCTGCCTTGGTGTAATCGAAACTGCCGGCGACGATGTCCTTGTAGCGAAGGTCGCGGATCTTGCCGCGATCGCTGCTGGTGAGCCTCGGAAGCGATGCACAGGCGCCGGCGCCGACCGTGAGAGCTGCCGATGCCGCGAGCTTGAGAAGACTTCTTCGGGTAAGGTTTGCCATCGCCTACGCCTCCTCTCCGGCCTTGCCGATGCGGTCGAGATTGTCCTGTTCGTAGATGATGTCGGCGTCGGTCTCGCTCATACGAACACCGTCGCCCGCTTTGCGTTCCATCCATTTGTCGTGGGCTACGTACAGGACCGTTGGTCGTGCTTTCTCCTCGGGTTTCCATGCACGAGCATCGAGCGCGGCGATTCGTGCGGTCGCCGGATCGTTCGGATCGTCGGCGTCGTGAAAGACCAGCGCGTCGGTGGGGCAGGCCGTTACACAGGCCGGATCGAGTCCGACCTCCGTGCGGTTCTGACAAAGATCGCATTTCTCGGCCTTGCCCGTGTGCTCGTTGAGATAGATCGCGCCGTACGGGCAGGCCGAGACGCAGCTTCCGTCCGCGGTGCACTTGGCCGAGTCGACGACGACCCTGCCGTCGGATTGCCGGACGAGGGCACCGGGGGTGCATGCGTCCATGCAGGGGGCGTCCTGGCAGTGCATGCAGAGCATCGGCACGAACGCCAGCTGCGGGCCGACCGCTGCCGGCGGTTCGAGGTAACGCACGCGCATCCGAAACTCTCCGAGCGGTACGGTGTGTTCGGTTTTGCAGCTCACGCTGCATGCATGGCAGCCCGTACAGCGGCGCAGGTCGACGAGTATCGACGCACGCTTCATGTCGCGCCTGGCGCTGCGTCCGACTTTTTCCCAAGGTGTTTTCATAACGGCTGCTCCAGCGGTCCCGAGCAAACGCCCGTGACAACGGACGGTCTGTATCCAGCCGCGAGGGCAGGGGACGGACCGTTCCAGGGGTCGTGTTCGTGATGTCCGAATCAGAGAGTCAGGTCTTCGCTGTCTCGCTCATCGCAGAGCGACCGCGAGGAGCTGGATCTTCAGGAAGCCGCGAGGGG
This sequence comes from Candidatus Nitrosopumilus sp., assembly GCA_964225545.1. Lineage (GTDB taxonomy): Bacteria > Desulfobacterota > Binatia > UBA1149 > SPBQ01 > SPBQ01. The sequence goes on from CAXQPB010000088.1 coordinate 16,974, forward strand.
CCTGACCCGGTTATAGGACGGTGGCGTCCGCCACCTCAGTGTCAGCGGCGTCAAGTCGGCCAGGGGCGCACGAGGCGGGGGTGTCTGCGGGGCAAACGCATGACGATGACGCCGGTATCCTTCTGACTGCCTCAGGAGTCAAGTCGTTCAGGACTCAGAACCCTTCGATTTTGTGTACGCGTTTCCAGAGGACCTCGGGGATCCAGCGGCGCAATCGCCACGCCGCTGTGCTGCCTTTGCCGGGGAACACCCACAGCGAACCCTGGTCGAGCGTTCTGTCGATCGCGTCGAGCACTTCCTGCGGTTCGATCGGAGGCGCCTCGTCGAGGAGCTTCGGCCAGACGGTGGCCCTGCCTTGTTCGAGTAGCGGGGTGTTGACCGGCGGCGGACAGACACATGCAAACCGAACACCGCGATCGCGGTTTTCGTGGTACAGCACCTCGGCGAAAGCGACGACGGCGAACTTCGACGCATTGTATGCGCCCATGTACAGAGTCGGCATCCAGCCGGCCAGAGACGCGAACAGGATCATGTCGCCGCTGCCGCGTTCGAGCATGCCCGGCAGGCTGGCCTTGGCGATGTTGACCACGCCACCGTAGTTGATGTCCATGATCTTGCGGATCAGTTCGGTATCCTGATCGAGAAGTTTGCCCAGTGGCATGATCGCCGCGGCGTTGTAGACGCGCGCGATCGGGCCGATCTCGGACTCGGTCTCGCGGACGACTTCAGCGGCGTGCGAAGCATCGGTCACATCGCACACGAAGCTGCGGATCGAGTTGTTGCCCTCGGCAGTCTCGGCCAGTCCGGCCTCGTTGACATCGAGAGCGGCGACGTTGGCGCCTGCCGCAGCCATGTTGCGGGCGGCCAGGCGGCCCATCCCGCTTCCGGCGCCGGTGACAAGAACGGTCTTCCCTGAAAAATTCACGACCGATTGCCTATGCGGCGTGCAGGCTCGAGTCCAGAGCCGGCGAGATGTCCCGGGGCTTCAGTTTCCGGTCGCCTCGGTTTTCGAGTCGTCTCCGATGACCACGCTTTCGGCAAGCGGTTCGTAGCTGAACTTCGCCTTCATGGGACGGTGAACTCCGTCGATCTCGACATGCGGGTAGATGAAGTAGTTCAGGGGTCCGCTGTCCTGAGGCGGTTCGAGTGTCAGGTCGCGTCCGAGCGTGAACTGCACCCTGTCGTTGGGCAGGGCGCCGAAGTAGGCGGTCTTCTGACCGCGTTTGCGCGCCTCACTGGCGTCGATTGGAGTCCATCCGCGCTGGTCGTCGAAAAACTCCGCCCAGCAATGATAGCCGCCGATCGATCCGGCCTCGGGCTCGGAGGGCAGGGGAAAGCCGATCACGAAGCGTGCCGGGATCTCCTCGCTCAACGCCATGCCGATAAACAGCGAGTGAAAATCGGTGCAGTTGCCGCGCTTGTTGTCGCAGGCCCAGATCGCGTCGCCTCGTCCCCAGCCGGTTCCCGACTTGTCGTAGGACATCGTCCGATAGACGTAGTCGTAGAACGCCCAGACTTTCTCGCTGTTGCTGTCCAGCCCCTCGCCGACGTCCCCGGCGAGCTCGGTGATCGTGCCCTGGAGTGGGATCAGGCGCGGCGCATCGAGGTAGCGCTGCGGGTCGTCGATCCCGCCGCGAGTAAGACCGCTGCGTGGAACACCTCGATACGGAAGACGTTCGACGTCGAATCGCACGGTGAGCGGCGCGGGCGGCTGTCCGCGCCCCTCCATATAAATCATCCGGTTGCCGCTGCGGTCGCTCGTGATGCGATATTCCCAGGGGGCATCGATGTGGATCTGGCCTGTCTTCTGCGATTCGCCCGACCACGGATACGGCACCCAGACCCGCGTCTTCGCGGCATCGGGGACATCGAGCTCGGAGAAGTCGACTGAATACTCGAACCGGACCCGCCGCGGGTCCTCCCAGGCCTCAGCGTCTGCCGTCGCACACGCGGGACGCGGATCCAGAAATACCAGCATCGAAGCTGCGGCTGCGATACGTCGAAGCATCCGGTCAGTTTCCTTCAGCCAGTCGCAGGATCAAAGCGGCAATGCCGCTTTCGCACTCGTGCTGGTGTGAGGCGTGGAGCAGCCATACACCCACACGACTGGCCGTTGCTTCACCAGCGAGTCAGTAAGGAGAACCGATCCATGATAAGATGTTCCCTCATTATCACCGCTATGCTCATCCTTCAGGGGTGTTCAATCGCCAACCAACAGAAACCGCTGGTGAACCGGATACTGACGGCGGACGAGCAGGCTGCGCTCACGCCGGAAAAAGTGCTCACAATGCTCGAGAACGGCAACGAACGCTTCGTCGCGGGTACGATCACGAGCCGCGATCACTCGGCGCAGATCCGTCTGGCGGCAGAGGGGCAGTTTCCGAAGGCCGTCGTGCTGTCCTGCCTGGACTCGCGCGTCCCGGTTGAGGACGTCTTCGATCGCGGCATAGGCGATATCTTTGTCGCACGCGTCGCCGGCAACTTCGAGAACACCGACATCCTCGGCAGCATGGAGTTCGCGACGAAGGTCGCGGGTGCGAAGGTGGTCCTGGTGCTCGGTCACAAAGACTGTGGCGCGGTCAAAGCGACTATCGATGGTGCCGAGCTCGGCAACATCACCGCGATGCTGCAGAATATTCAGCCGGCCGTTGATGCCGTGCCCGGTTTTGAAGGCGCGCGCACCAGCTCAAACCTCGAGTTTCTGGATGAAGTCACCGAGATGAACGTTCGGGAGACGGTCAATCGGATCCGCGAAAACAGTCCATTGATGCGCGAGATGGAAGACGCGGGTGAGATCCGGATCGTAGGCGCGCTCTACGACATGACGACGGGCGAGGTGGAGATCCTCGACTGACGCGCGATCGACCTGCGGTTCCGGCAGCGAGAACGATCGGCGCCGGAACCGCAGGTCTTCGCGATTGAACTCTGACCGACTCAGTCCTTGTCGCAGGTGCAGTCGTCTTTGGCCTTGTCGCAGGCGTCGCAGTTCGCGCCGTCTTTCTTGCAGATGCAGTCCGCGGGCGCCTTTCCGCAGGCGTCGCACTTCGCCGCCTCGTCTTCGTGCTTGTGCCCGGCCTCATGGGAGTGAGCCTTGTCGTTGCCGCAGCTCCCGCAGCCGGCCTGGGCCGCAGACGGGCTGAACGCGGCGATTGCGAAAGCGATAAAAGACACGGTCAGCAGATGCTTCATCTGTTTCATAATGGATCGATGCTCCTTGAGGCAGTTATCCCCGCGCATTGCGCGGGAGTTGTAAATGATACGTCAGGACGGCGGAGTTTGCTAAACGCCCCCGCCGCTCAGCGCGCAGCTCTCCTTCGTTACGTGTTCGTTACATGTTCGTTACGTGCGCGGCCGAATCTGTGCGCTCTCCCCGTCGAGGCTGAAGTTGGTGCGCATGTCTCGGCGGACCCAGGCGAGCCATCCGGCGAGCGCGACCGCTGTCAGAGCCCACGGCAGGTAGACTGCCGCAAGAATCCAGAACCCGATGAACAACAGCCAGCGCGCCCCGGCTGTCGCGAACCGCCTCTGGATCGGTGGCGCGCCCGGTGAATACGCGAACGACTTGATCCTCAGGAACCAGCCATTGGCGAGGATCATGGCGAGGAATACGGGAAGCGGCGGCGGCGTCGAATCGATCTCGGGAGAATCGTCATGCGGGGCGTCATGCACGACATCCCGGGACGTGTTGCCGGCCTCCGCGCTTGCGGCGAGCGCGTCGCTCACTCGTCCGAGGACGTGTTCGGGGGTAGGGCGCGAGACCGTTCCGAACAGATTGGATCGCCCCGGGTTCGACCTCCAGCGGTACAGAACACGTCCGTCGTTGGAGAGAACCAGAACCCCGGGCTGGTAGTAGCCGTTCGGATGCTCAACCTTCCAGTCGGCGCCGCGCTGGAGAAATTCCAGATCTCCGCGATGGACGTAAAGGCTCAACCAACCGCGGTCGCTGCACTCCTGCGCGATCTCCTGATGCGGGTCGCCGACCGAGACGAACTCGAGCTCCCAGTGCTCGCGCGCCTGGTCCGCCAGTGACTGAGGCTCGCTGGTGATTGCGTAGACTTCGCCCCCGAGGTTGCGGATCTTGTCAACGGTTCCCGATTGGATGTAGCCCCGTAACTCGGCGCGACACGGAGGTCACCAGAAGCCTCGATAGAACAGCAGCACCACGAACGCGTGCCGCGGTAGCGTTTCATTGATCCAGTCGCGGCGAGCGCCGGGCGGAGGGTCGAGTTCCGCCTGCGGTGCAGCGAGGGGATCGGGGGACGCGACCGGGTTGATCGACTCGATGTTCCACGCGCCGGGCTCGCCGCGCACACGAAAACTGCGCTGCTCGCATACGCCCCCACCACAAAGGATGAGCTTCAATTCGTCTGAGCCGGCCAGCGCGGACTCGGAGTCGACAATTCCGGTCACCTCGAACGTGGTGCCGACAGACGCGTTGTGCCACCGCAGCGCCGCGTCGACGCGCGCAGCCAGACTCTCCGGAATGTTCTCGCTGACGCTGGGCATGAGAGGGGCCGCGTCCTGTATTGCCCGGCGTTCGGCGCGTCGCAAACACGCCTGCGTCCGTCACCGGTCGCGGCGTCGGCGTCGGCGATGCCGCCCGGCGGACGCCGCCTGCCCGACGCGACGTGGCTACCGCGTCGCGCAGAAACCGAAGCGCGTGCTCGCGCCGGCAGCGAGCGCAGCGTTCCACGACACGCCCGAGACCTCGAGGGTCGGGCCCGTCTGACTCCACGCCCCGTTCCACAGCGAGCTGACCGAGCCGTCGATCGTCACCGAGACCTGCCACTCGACGCTCTGAGAGCCGTTGTTGGTCACGTCGACGTCGGCGCAGTAGCCGCTGCCCCAGTCCGAAGTGATCGCCAGTGTGGTGGCGAGGCCGTCGCCCGGCGGGGGCGGAGGAGGCGGCGCCAGCGTGGTTGTCGTGACCGGTGCGGCGGTGGTGGAGGTTGTGGATGTCGTGGTCGTCGATGGAGGTGGCGGTGCAGGCGTGTTGCCGGACAAGACGCCGGCGAAAGCCCACTTTGCAGCGTCGATTCCCGAGCACGTGGGTGAGGCCCACGGTGATGGGCCGCCCGCGCAGGGCTGATCGCGATGCACGGACCACATGGATACCCGACCGAAGCCGTTTTGTTCGGCGAATGCCGCGACCTCACCGGCCTCTGCGACGGTAAGCACTTCCGAGGTTACATCGTTCTGCCCGATCATCGGCGTGATGCCGACCATCGACCACAGCGACAGGTCATCGAGGTCCGGGTAGATCGCCGCGAGCTGTCCGTGCAGGCTTACGGCCGCGTTGATCGAGTACCTGCCCATCTGACCGTCCGGGCCCGGTGCCGCCGAGTCGCCGTAGTTCATCGCCATGATGTTCACGATCGACAGGTCCACACCCGCGTTGAGAGCGGACTCGACAACCGCGATGCCGCTCGGTACGAGACCCGTCGGCAGTACCGGCAGTGTCAGTGTGATTTCGAGTTTGCGCCCTTGCGAAGCGAGATCCTGCTGGACCATCGCGATGGCCGCCGACCGGCGTTCGATCGACGCGGTCGCTTCGACTGCGGCTCCCTCGATGTCGAAGTCCAGGCGGTAGACGTCATACTGCTCGATCACCGAGCGGTATGCGGCGGCGAGCTCACGTACGTCCGTACATGCCTCGGCCAGCGTGATTCCGGCCGCGCCGCCGAACGAGAGGATCACATCGCCGCCGGCCGCGCGCAGCGCGTCGATCTCCGGGCCCATATGGTCGTCAGCCAGAGCCGTGATCCCGCCCCAGTGCGGTGCACAGGTTCCGTCAGACTGAATGAAGGCCAGCGTGAATGCCTCGACACCGCTTTCACTCGCAGTCGTCGCAAGGTCGATCGGCGGCCACAACATGACGTCGGCGTACGGCGCGAAGCGGTCGATGGCCGGCAGCGGCGGAGGTGGCAGCGTCGTACTGGTCGTCGAGGGCGCCGGCGGCTCGGAGGTCGTGGAGGTTGTCGAAGTTGGTGTAGAGGGTGTCGTGGTGCTGCTGCCGGGCGGGAGCGCGTCACGCGTCGCGCAGAAACCGAACGTCGTGCCGGCGCCGGCACCCCGGCTGGCGTTCCAGGACAGCCCCGACACCGTCAGTTGCGAGCCCGATTGGGCCCACTGACCGCTCCACAGCGAAGAGACGGCGCCATCGATGGTTGCCGTGACCTCCCACTGTCCCGCAGCATCGCCGATGTTGGTTACGACGGCATCGGCGCAGTAGCCGGCACTCCAGTCGGAGGTTACGGTCAGCGCTACCGTGAATTCGGCGCCGCCGGAGGTCGGCAGCGGCGTCGTCGGCGACGGCATCGAGGTCGTGCTGCTGGTGGTGCTCGTCGTACTCGTGACCGTCGGTTCCGGTGTCGTGTTGGTGGTGCTTGTGCTGCTCGTGCTGCTCGTGCTGCTCGTCGTGCTCGACGAGGTCGGGGTCGTACCCCCGCCGAAGCGATCGTTGATTGCCCCGAGCAATTCGCCGTTGTCTCCCGAGAGCTCCCAGAACATCACGCCACCGAGTGCGTTGGTGAGTACGTAGTCGGTCTTGTGACCGATTGATTCGTTATCCTCGTAGGTAATGAACCCGCCGTCCGGCTTGTAGAGCCACGGCACCATGGCCGCCGAGTCCCAGTAGCGCGTCCAGCCCGCACCGATGTAGTTGGCCGCCAGATCTTTATAATCGAAGTTGCCGGGCTCCCATGTCCCCTGCAGCGCACATCCAGACGGCTGGTAAAGACCGTTGTCGGCCGAACCGACGCAGCCCCAGCCACGACCGTAGAAGGGCAGACCGATGACGAGCTTGTCGGGCGGTGTGCCGGCGTTCAGGTACAGCTGCGTGGCGGAGTCGGTCGTATAGCGTCCGTCCGCCGGGTTCGCAGCCGGATTGAACAGCGCCGATTGATGATTCGTCGCTGGATCCCAACTCCCGTGGAAGTCGTAGGTCATGATGTTGATCCAGTCGAGGGTCGCCGCGAGCTCGGCGATCTCCAGATATGCGGCCTTGTCGTAGCCGGCGGGCGCTGCGATCGACAGCAGGTAGTCCCCACCGTCCTGTGCTTCGAGTGCATCCAGGCCGCGACGGAACTCCCGCATGAGCAGCGTATAGTTCTGCTTGTCCTCGGGGCGGCTGATGTTGCCGGCCAGCCCGCCTCCACCTGGATACTCCCAATCGATATCGATCCCGTCGAATCCGTAGCGGCTCATGAAGTCGATGCATGAGGTGACGAATTTCTTTCGCGATGTCTCCGTCAGCGCGACGTCGCTGAAATACTTCGACCAGGTCCAGCCGCCGACCGAGATCAGCGTTTTGAGATGAGGATGCTCGGCCTTGAGCTTGTTGAGCTGATTGAAGTTGCCGCGCAGCGCGCCTGCGTCCCAGCTGTCCCCCGGATAGTACTTGTCGATATCGGCGTACGGGTCGCCGAGCACACACTCTCCGTTACTGATGTTCGCGAAGGCGTAATTGATGTGGGTGATCTTGTCGGCCGGGATGTCCGATACGTGGTAATTGCGGCCGTACACACCCCACGCGACGAAGTAGGCGACGACGCGCGGCGTCTGGAGGGACTGAGCCGACGCCGAAGGGGCCGCGAACAAGGTCCCGGCAGCCGGCGCTGCAACCAGGGCCGCGACCAGCGCCATCGTGGTGATATTCCGGGGTCTCCTGCACAATAAATTCACTGTTCACCTCGTATCGGTGCCCGAGAAACGACATCTGACTGGAAGGTCGGAAGGTCGGAACGTCGTCGAGTTGCAGACACTGCAGTCGCCGCAGAGCGCGCAGTGGAGCCGGGGCTGCCGTATTGAAGGGACCGTAACCGTGCCCATGCTGTTCGGAAAGAATATTTTTTCGGATGGCGACGCAGCCTTTGCAGGGTCGTGGACTTCGGCAGCGGAACGGTGGAATGTTAACTTCTGTTCACGTTTTGTGATGGTGGAAACGCAATGAAGAAAATCGCGATTGCAGCTGTGGTTGCCCTGCTGGCGGCCGAGCAGGTCTGGGTCTTCGCTCCGGTGGTAAAAGGCTGGATCTTTCCGCCGATTACGCACGCTGCGGTCGAAGGTCATCAGATCGCCATGCGCATGGGCTGCTTCTCCTGCCACGGGCCCGAGGGACTCGGCGGATTCACCAATCCCGGCAGCGACAACGACGTGGTCCCTGCGCTGTCCGGCGGCGAGATGATGATGTGGGCCGACACCGAGCAGCAGGTTCGGGAGTGGATTCTGTACGGCAACCCGCTCGACGAGGATCACATGTTCGAGCGCGTGGGCTACGCGGCGGGGCAGGGCACCGACCGGGCGGTGGTCATGCCGGCGTACGAAGACTATCTGAGCGACGGTGAGCTGGAGCTTCTCATCGAATACCTGCGCGCGATCTCAGGACTGCAATTTCCCGAGGATGATCTGACGCAGAAGGGAATGGAGCTGGCCCACGACCTGGGCTGTTTCCGATGTCACGGTCCGATGGGGACCGGAGGTGTGGCCAACCCCGGTGCGCTCAAGGGCTATGTCCCCGGCTTCTTCGGCGAAGACTATGCCGAGCTGGTTCTCGACGAGACCGAGCTTCGCCAGTGGCTCAACGACGGGATCACCGAGCGTTTCCGCGACAACATCGCCGCCCGCGCGACGATCGCCGGCCAGGCCCTGAAGATGCCCGCGTACGGCGAGTTCCTCGACGAAAGTCAGATCGACAGCCTGGTCGCGCTCGTCGAGTGGCTCAACTCCGAAGACTGGAAACAGATGCGCTTTCCGTGAAGCCGGTTCTCACGAAGCAGTTTTCGAGGAAGCAGAGTGCACCGGAACGCGCCGGATCAGAAGAACAGATGCGCCTCGAGTAACAGCTCGTCGCGGTTGGCCGACAGGTTGTCCTTCGGTCCGTTGTAGACGCGGTAGAACAGACGCACCTGCAGGAACTGATCAAGGAACGGCTCCAGTCCGATGCTGAACCGGTTGCGCGCATCGTCCGACGCGCTCTGGTCTGGGTCGGTCCAGTCGAAGGCGAACTTGGTATTGATCCAGCCCAGCAGCAGCCAGTTGGCTTCGGCGTACGCGATCCACTGCTGGTTGCTGTCGCCGTCGTCTTTCGAGTCGACGAGAACGCCCTGTCCGAGAACTGCGAGCGGGCCGACCGAGAATCCCGCGTAGCCGGTATATTCACCGAGTCGCCCACCGTTCGGTTGGTCGTATGCGACCGACCCACCGAGGTACAGGCCCTGGAACGGGCCGACCTTGTCCCACATATAGGACGCGTTACCGACGAGGAACGGGAACTTTCCGCCGCCGATTCCGTCGGCGACCTGCGCATAGAGGCTGAGTTTCTCGGTGGTCCGGCCGATCTCGACACCTTGCAGGTTGCGCTGGAAACCGAGGCCGGTGTCCGAGTTCACAAAGGCGGTATCGTCCTGGATTCGCAGTCCCCAGGCGGGGAAGAACTGGCCGCCCTTGAGGTATACTTCGCCGGGGATGACGTTCTCGATCATCGCCCATGCCTCGCGGTTCGATGCTCCACCCGGCGCGAAACGTTGATCCACGTAGACGTTGAGATAACCGGGGAGCAGGCGTAGATCGGCGTAAACGGTCGCCTGGTTGACGTCGAGTGAGTTGCTCTCGAGCGGCCGGCCGATCGTGTTGTTGGGGACGCGTCCGTCCTGATTCGGCTTGTCCTGAAACAGCAACGTATCGACCAGGCGCATGTCGGCGCCGACCGAAAAGTAATCGTTGATATTCGGCGAGAAGCGCTCTGGCGGGTCGGGAAAGATGCCCTTGCCGTCGTTGGGCAGGTTGAGGATCTGCGGCGCGTGCATCTCGACGGTCAGGTTGCGCATGCCGCCGCCGCTGCGGTTGGTGTGGCAGGCGCTGCACGCCCAGCCCTCGCGCACGGCCATGTACGGCTCTGCAGCTGCGTCGCGAGCGCTGATGCCGAGCAGCGTGGTCACGGCCACGGCCGAGAGCAGCGGGGCGATGAAGACCGATTTCGTCGCGATCGTCTTGCGAGGCGTCATATGAACTCCGAAAGTCACGTCGGCAGATTCCAAAGGGCGGTCAGGGGTTCCGGCTTTTCCAGCTTCCACAGCGTCGACTCGCTCACGAGCTATCTGGCGAAGACTGTGGTGGTCGTTGAACGGGTGGTCGCGGTCGTATTGCTCACCTCGGTGGTCGAGGTCGCAGCCAGCGAGTTCGATCCGGCCGGCGGCGCTCCCTGTGCGATCCAGTCTCGGAGCAGCTGAAGTTCGTCACTATCAAGGGCGGGCAGACCGAGAGGCATCAGGCTTCCGCAGTACGAGCCTCCGTCGCCGACCTTGTCGACCAGATAGCTGGCGGCAATGTCGCTCGGGACAACCCGAAGCTTGCCGGCGCACAACGAGGCGACCCCTACGAGTTCGTTGTAGGAGTCGTCGGTGCTCGACAGGTCGAGACCCGCGATCGAAGTGATGGCATCGTGACACCCGGGCGTTGCGCAGCTGGGCGTGAAGACCTGTTGCTGGAGGGGGCCGAGCAGCGAGCCCCCGGGGACCGTGCTCGTCGTCGTCGAGCTCGTTGATACGGGCGGCCCGTCACCGGCGCAGCCCGAGACGACCATCGCTGCGATGGTCATGACCACCGCAGCGAAGATGCTCCAAGGGTTAAAACGATTGTCGGCGCGTCGTGCACCGTGAGAGCTTCCATCCACCAGCACATCCACAGCGCAGGATTATACCACGATGAAGGGCGGCCTTCGCATCCCGCGACTCTTGCATGCCGGGCGCAGGCGCCTAGACTGGACCGATGCTCAATTCGCTGTATCCGATCCTTTTTCTGCTTGCCCTTTCTGTCAGCTTCCCTGCAGCGCCAGCGTTTTCGTCCGACGCCGAAGTCTCGGGTGAAATTCTGGATATGGCCTGTTACCTGGGCCGCAACGCAAAAGGGCCGGCCCACGCGCGCTGCGCCCAGACCTGCGCAGAGCACGGGATGCCCCTGGGCGTTCTTACCGAGGACGACAAGGTCTACCTGCTCTATCCGAAGCACGGCAAGGAGGAGGCCTTTGACGACGTGAAGAAGTTCGCCGGCAAGAAGGCCAAGCTCAGCGGGATCGTCCACGACCGCCACGGGATGCTCGGGTTTGAGGTTCACGAGGTTTCCAAGCCGGACTGACGGCCGCCTTCCGTGACTCCGGATCAGTGGGTTGAGGCCTGGGTCAGGCCGGTCGCGGCGGGTCTTTCCTGTGCGGTTTTCTATTCGGTCCCGATCGGCGGGTCTGACGTCCCGCTGATTGTCCTCTGGCTCGCGTCTGCGGCCGTGTTCTTCACGGTCTATCTGCGCTTCATCAACATTCGCGCTCTGGGTCTGGCGATCCGCCATGTCCGTGGCGACTTCTCCGACCCGGGTGCCCGCGGCGAGATCAGTCACTTCAAGGCGGTTTCGACGGCGATCTCGGGGACGGTCGGTGTCGGCAACATCGGCGGTGTCGCCGTCGCGATTTCGCTGGGCGGCCCCGGCGCGGCCTTCTGGCTTTTCACCGCCGGAGTGCTGTCGATGTCGACCAAACTGGTCGAGTGCACGCTCGGCGTGCGCTACCGCAGATACAATGACGACGGATCGGTCTCCGGCGGGCCGATGTTCTACCTTCAGGCCTGGTTCAGCGAGCGTGGCCGGCCGGGGCTCGGTCGCCTGCTGGGGAGCTTCTACGCGCTGGCACTGGTGATCGGCTGTCTGGGAATCGGCAACATGTTCCAGTCCAACCAGGCCTTCGCCCAGGTTCTGGTGATCACCGGAGGTCCGCAGAGCCCGCTTCAGGGACAGGGCTGGCTGTTCGGGATCTGCCTCGCCGGTATTGTCGCGGCGGTCATCATCGGCGGGATCAAATCGATTGCCCGTGTCGCGTCGGTCCTCGTCCCTTTCATGGCGGCTTTGTATGTCCTCAGTTGCGTCGTGGTGAGTGCGCTGAGCTACGAACACAGTCCCGGCGCGCTCGCGCGCGTGGTCGGGGAGGCGTTCACGGCGCAGGCGGCCACCGGTGGCGCGCTGGGCGCGCTGGTGATCGGGTTTCAGCGAGCGCTGTTCTCCAATGAGGCCGGAATCGGTTCGGCGTCGATCGCGCACGCTGCGGTGAAGACCGAGAGGCCGGCGTCGGAGGGAATCACCGCTCTGCTCGAACCGTTCGTCGATACGGTGGTCATCTGTTCGCTCAGCTCGCTGGTGATTCTGACCACCGCGCTGCCCAACGATCTCATGGGCTCGGGGCTGGCCGGTATCGAGCTGACCTCGGCGGCCTTCGGGTTTCACTTCTCGTGGGCGCCGTACGTTATCGCGGTAGCAGCCCTGCTCTTCGCTTTCTCCACGACGCTGGCGTGGTCGTATTACGGTCTGAAAGGCTGGACGTATCTGGTCGGCGAGGGGAGGGGCCGAGCTGTGTTTTTCCAGCTGGTCTTCTGCGTCTTCATCGCGCTCGGCTGCATGCTGAAGCTCGATGCGGTGCTCGATTTCTCCGACGCGATGGTCTTCCTGATCGCCTTCCCGAATATCCTCGCGCTGTACCTGTTCGCTCCGAAGGTCCGGCTCGAGGTCGAACGCTATGTGGCGGATGTTGCAGACGGCCGCGGCCTGAATCAGGAGTGAATCAGGGGTGAATCAGGCGTGAATCAATAGGCCCGGTCCCCCTCGCTCACCACGCGATGCAGCCGCCGCGTCGCCGGGAAGAAGTCGTTGACGGGCTTGTGCTGGGTGCTGCGGTTGTCCCACAGAACGACGCTGTCCTGCTGCCAGCGAAACCGGCAGGTGAACTCGGGCAGACAGGCGTGCTGCCACAGAAAACGCAGGACCTCGCTCGACTCGAGCGACGGCAGTCCCTCAATGTGTGTGGTGAACAGCGCGTTGACGAACAGAACTCTTCGCCCGGTCTCCGGGTGCGTCTGGACCACGGGGTGTCGGACCGGAGGGTTGGCTGCAACGGCGTCGGCGAGTCGCTCGCGGCCTCCCGGTTCGCGCAGGCTCTCCTTGAAGCCGTGACTGAAGTCATGGACGGCGACCAGCGGCTCGAGATAACGCTGCATCCCGCTCGAAAGTCCTTCCCACGCGGCGGTCATGCTCGCGAACAGTGTGTCGCCGCCGACCTCCGGAATCGTGATCCCGCGCAGCACCGTGACCGAAGGCGGGTGCTGCCGGAAGGTCATGTCGGAGTGCCAGACCTCGATCTTCGACGGATTCGCCTCGGTGCTCTCGAGAATCATGACCTCGGGCAGATTCTCTACGGTGTCGGAGGCCGGGTGGGTCTGAAGCGGTCCGAAGATCGCGGCGAGCGCCTTTTGCTGCGCCGGCTCGATCTTCTGGTCGCGCAGGAACAGGACCTCATGCTCGTTGAGCAGTGAGCGCAGCTCGCCGGCCCGTGCCGCATCGATGCCGGAACCCAGATCGACTCCGTGGAGTTCTGCGCCGAGGGCGCCCGCCACGCGTTTGACCTTCATCTCCCGGCCCTCCTGATTCGTCCCGTCGGCGGATTGCCCGGCCGACGGTCAGGCCTCGCCTGCATGATCGAGCAGAACGTAGCCCGGGAAGTCCGCCGTTCGCAAAGCGCTGCGCACGCCGCGCGGCAGTTGGTCCCAGGCTTCGTCGATGCCGACGATGCGTGCTGCGCGAAGACGGTACCGGCGGCCGAACTGCTCTACGGTGCCGCCGTCTGCCGCGACGAGATTACGGCCCCAGTCGACGTCGCGTCCGTAGGTCATCGGGATTACGAAACCCGAGTCACTGGGAAAGGCCACGACCGGTGTGCGATAGGGGTTGCCGCTGCGCCTGCCGACGTGATGCACCATCGCCAGCGGCGGGACTGCCCACGCGACGGTTGCAAAGATCGGATTGGTGAACACCCGGTTCACCCGACGCATGAAGTCGGGGATATGCATGGTGGCCGGGATCCTAAAGACAAGGCGAGACTTGCGCCAGCATCTCGGTTAGAACTCCTCGGATGAATCCGCGTCGCCTGTTCATTCCGTCGATCTGTCTTCTGACTCTTGGCGTTCTGGCCTCCTGCGAAACTTCGGCTCCGGTTCCGGTGCCCACGGCAATGGAAGTCGACGAACACGGCTTCACGGCCCCAACCGAACATACACTGCGTCTCAACCGGACGGCGGCCGAAGGACTCGATCTCGATCACCCGGAAGACTTCGAGGCGGCCACACGCGGACGCATCGCGCGCGAGGGCAGGGTTCGCGTGGTCGGTGAAGACGGGACCGTGGTCTGGGACACCGGCGATTATGACTTCGTAACGGGTGACGCACCGGCCTCGGTCCATCCGAGCCTGTGGCGTCAGGAGAAGCTCAACAACGAGCACGGTCTGTTCGAGGTCACCGACGGAATCTGGCAGGTGCGCGGCTACGACCTCGCCAATATGAGCATCATTCGCGGCGAGACCGGATGGATTCTCGTCGATCCGCTGGGCAGCGAGGAGACCGGGCAGCGGGCGATCGAGTTCGCGCGCAAGCACCTCGGCGAAGTACCGATCCGGGCTGTATTGTTCACCCACAGTCACATCGACCACTTCGGCGGCATCAAGGGCGTGGTCAGCGATGAACAGCTGGCCTCGGGCGAAGTGCGTGTGATCGCCCCGGAAGGCTTCATCGAGGAATCGGTCAGCGAGAACATTCTGGCCGGTGTGGCGATGGGCCGCAGGGCCACCTTCATGTTCGGTTTCGGCCTGCCGCGCACGCCGCGTGGCCATGTCGGCTCGGGGCTTGGCAAGCAGCCGGCGGCCGGTAACTTCAGCATCGCGGTGCCGACCGATACCGTCGACACGACAGGCGAAGAGCTGACGATCGACGGGGTGCGCTTCGTCTTCCAGCATACGCCCGATTCGGAAGCGCCCGCCGAGTTCATTTTTTATCTGCCGGAGCGGCGCGCGCTGTTCGGCGCGGAGGTTGTCTCGCGCAACATGCACAACGTGCTTACGCTGCGCGGGGCCAAGGTCCGCGATGCCAAGGCGTGGGCCGGCTACATCGACGAGACGCTGCGACTGTTTCCCGACGCGGAGTTCCTCGTGAACAGCCACCACTGGCCGGTCATCGGCAGCGAGCGCATCGGACGGTTTCTCCAGGGGCAGCGCGACACGTACAAATATCTGCACGATCAGACCCTGCGGCTCGCCAACGACGGCTTCACCCCGCGTGAGATCGCTGCGCAGGTCGAGCTTCCCGAGGGGCTGGCTGCCGACTTCGCCAACCGCGGCTACTACGGCACGACCTCGCACAACAGCCGCGCGGTGTATCAGCGCTACTTCGGCTTCTACGATGGCAATCCGGCCAACCTGAACCCGCTGCCGCCCGAGCAGGAGGCAGGCCGCTTCGTCCGCGCGATGGGCGGACCGGAGCGGGTTCTTGCGGAGGGGCAGAGGGCGTTCGACGAGGGCGACTATCGGTGGGCGGCGCGTGTCCTCAATCACCTGGTCTTCTCCGATCCCGACAACGTCGATGGCCGCGCGTTGCTTGCAGCGACCTACGACCAGCTCGGCTACCAGTCCGAGTCGGGGCCGTGGCGTGATATGTACCTGACCGCCTCTCTCGAGCTGCGCACCGGCACACCCTCCGGCGAGGTCGACATCTCCCGGGCCCGCGATATCCTCGCGATGATCCCGATCACCGGTTATCTCGATTCGATGGCCGTCCGTCTCGATGCGGACGATTACGCCGGCGAGGATCTGACCTTCAACTTTGTCTTCACCGACCTTGACGAGAGTTACGTGGTCGAGATTCGCAATTCGGTTCTCAACTACCGCGGTGGTGAGGCCGCTGCGGACGCCGATGCGACGGTCCGTCTGACCAAGGCCTTCTGGCTGCGACTGATCACCGGGGACGCGGGCGCGACCGATCTGTTGCTGTCCGATGAGTTCGCCGTCGAGGGCAGCCGGCTCACCTTTCTGTCGTTTCTGCGGAATTTGAGCCCGGGGGACCGGGCGTTCGCGATCGTGACGCCGTGAGCCGGCAGCAGCGTATGCTGCCGATACGTGCACCTCGAGTGAACTCTGCGCGAGGTCAGGTAGACGTCGCCTGAGGCAACGGTTCGGCGTATCGGTGCCGGCACCATGCGATCAGCCACGCGAAGATCGGCACCATCAGCAGCCAGGGGAGCTGGGTCTGGAACGTGATCGCGCGTCCGTTGATCTCGAACAGGACGAAGTTGAACCACGGGCCGGTCGGGATCAGCGGGGCCCACGACAGCGGGAGCCCGGGGCGGACCTGTTCGTGGATCACGTACTCGACGTAAACGTTCTGGCCGACGAACAGCGTGAACACGATCAGGCGTGCGAGCAGGCCGGGCTTGTCGAAGGCCTGCGCCTTTCGGCCTCCGGCGAGCCAGACCATCAAAAGTGCGATGACACAGACGGCCGCATCGAACAGCGAGGTCAGAACCCAGTTCAGATGGATCGGGATCGCTTCGGACATCGCCGCCGCTCGTCGCTCGGTGACCGGTAACCCGCCGACCAGACCGTAGGTGTACCAGATCTCCCAGCCGGCGGCGCAGATCACGAACGACCATGCATAGGCTGCCAGCACCCATTTCGGCAGTCGCCCGACAACGTGGAGACCGACCACGACCGCCAGCGGGACGAGCGCGGTCAGGTACAGATTGCGGACAATGAAGGCCTGCTCGGTCGTCAGTTCCATCGATGAGCCGGTGCCGCGGCGGGCCTATGCCGTGCTTCGCCCCGCCTCGTCGCTCTTCGCGAGCGTTTCGCGGTACCCCATCCTGTCGGGGGCGAGCCCGAGCGCGATCGCGCTGTAGCCCATGTCGACCAGCGTCTCGCGGGCAGGCCGCGGCTCCCAGCCCAGCTCGCGCCGGGCTTTTTCGTGCGATGCGAGCTCTTTCTTCCCGACGAACTCCAGCGTCATTCGCATCGTCTTGTCGAAGCGTGCGGCGAGCCACAGCGCCCAGTAGGGCAGGTGCCCGGTCGGTACCCGGTATCCGTGAGGATTGAACTCACCGGCCAGCAGCTTCGCGAGGTCCTGCAGCCAGATGTGTTCGCCCGCGCAGATGTAACGATTGCCGGCCGCCTCGGGGGTGGTCATCGCGAGCAGATGCGCGCGGGCAACATCACGGACGTCGACCACCGCCCAGCCGAGCTGCGGGCATGCCGGCATACCGCGATTGAGCAGACGCGAGATGAGTTCAGCGGAGGTTCCGCCGACAGCGCTCATCATCGGGCCGAGCACGAAGCCTGGATTGATCACGGCCAGCTCGAGCTTCTGATCCTTTTGATCCTTTTGATTCTGCGGAAGGCTTTCAATGAAGCTCCACGCTGCGCGTTCGGCGAGAGTCTTGCTTTTCTGGTAGGGCTCACAGCGATCCGGGTCTGACCAGTCTGCTTCGGTAAACGTCCGCCCCTGCGCGTCGCCGTGCCCGTAGGCGATCGCGGCCATTGATGACGTCAACACGACTCGCTTCACCCCGGCGTTCGCTGCGGCTGCCAGAACCCTCCGGGTGCCCTCTACAGCCGGCGTGATGAGCTCGGACTCATCATCAGGAGTCTCGCTCGGGAACGGTGACGCGACGTGCAGGACGTACTCGCAGTCTCTCACCGCCACGTCCCAGCCCGCGTCGCTGTTGAGATCGGCCTCTACCAGCTCGATGCTGTTGCCGTCTGCATCTTCGAGCTGGCGCAGATGTCCGACCTTCGCCTCATTGCCGAGGCTGCGTACCGTCCCGCGTACCCGGTAGCCGTCGTCGAGCAGCAGCTGCACGCAGTGACCGGCAACGAATCCGGAGGCGCCCGTAACAAGGACACGTGGCTTCATTTTCGATGTCTCCGTCGTTTGATGTTGGGAGAGTAGGGGGCAGCCCGCTTTCTGTCGAGCAGCGTGAAGCCACCGCAGGTCTCATGGACGCAGCTTCGTCGGGCGGCCGGAGGCCGACGCGCAGAGGGCGTGAACCCGGTTCGGTGGATACGTCTGGGCGGTTTATGGATCTATCGTCAGCGGCATACTGCCGACACGGTGCGGATCGCGCTCACGATTCACCGGACCGGACGCTCTGTCATGCGTATTCCTTTTGCGCTTTGGGCATTGGTGATGGCGGCGAGTACGAGTCGGACGATCGTCCACAGTGCCAGCGCCTCGAAAATCGCAAAGCACGGTTCGAGCGGAAAGTGATAGCGCGGCCATGCAAACGGCGTCCACGCGAGCTGACCGGCAACCGCTACGCCCGCCCACACGCCGAGCAGGATCGCGCCACTCCTCGGCATGACCCCTGCTTTTCCAGCCACAGCGGCCATCCATGCGATGATTCCGAAAGCGATCAACCAGATGTCGATCGATCGCATTCCGGTAGCCTTGCTCAACGGGCCGGTGCCGGCGAACTCGATGATGGGCGCCACCCGGTCTTTCACTCGCGACGTCGGGCGCATTGCCTGCATCAACCTGCCCGGGTTTTGCGCGACCGACGAGAGCTCGGAGCCGTAGCTGAGTAGAACCCGGGTTTGCTCGACGGGTGCTTTCCACAGCAACGGATTGGGGAGCACCCAGAATATGCCGCCGGCCAGCAGCGCAACGCTCAGTGAGGCGGCGACGGCTTTTCTCGACGACGAACCGGTGATGGGTCCGAGTACCGTCGGACCGGGGATCTGCGTCAGCCCCAGCCATGCGAACGCGACGAGTACGAACACGAGGGCATTGAGTTTGGTGCCGACGGCAACGGCCGCGCAGCAGCCGGCGAGGGCTCCGGTGGCGCAGGCGCGCCCGATCTGCGCGCTCCGAATCGAGCGCAGGCAAGCGAGTGTGACGCAGAGCAGGACAAGCCCGAATGCCAGCATCGGGATGTCGGTCATGGCCATAAAGCTCAGCGTCGAAATGAACGGGTCGAACGCCAGAAGCAGGGCGGCAAGCGCGGCCAGTGGAGGGGATGCGGTCAGCACCAGGGCGATGCGGTAAAGAGCGCCAGCAGCGACGACGAGCAGTGCAGCATTTCCCCTGCGGACTGCGTGAATCGCGGGCAGGTCGTGCTCCCGGTCCGGGGCCGGTCGCCACAATTCCAGAACCGTTTCTCGCGTGGTGAACTGCTCGCCCTCTCCCGCGATCACCTGGAATGCACCGAAGAGCAGCTTGCCCACGGGCGGATTGCGCGCGCCGTACCGAGATCGGAAGAGCACACGTCTGAACTCCAGTCACTGCTTACGATCGCGGATGCCGTC
>CAXQPB010000089.1:0-20887 GCA_964225545.1 Candidatus Nitrosopumilus sp.
CCCACACAGCGGGCCTGCGGCCAAGACTGACGGCACCACTTTGATGTGCAGATCGGCCAGATTCCTGAAAAGGGTAAACGGCCGTCTGACGAACCGGCAGCCGGACTGTCGGACGAGACTGTCAGACGAGACCGTCAGGCCGGACGGCGCTCGTTGAGCGACCTCGCGTTGTCGCGCAGGATCCGGACCCGCGTCCGCTCGTCAAAACGCTCGAGCTCGGCAGCATAATCGAGCGGACTGGGCATGCCTTCGATGTGCGGCCAGTCCGAGCCGAAGATTACGCGCTCGGGCCCCATCAGCGACTCGACCTCGTAGACGTCGTCTTCCCAGAACGGGTTGATCCACACGTGCTCGCGAAACAGTTCGCCGGGGTCTTCGCTGTAGTAGTCGAACACCGCGAGACGGTCGCGGGACTGTCTGAGCTTGCGAAAGAGGTCGGGCAGAAACTCTGCCCCGTTCTCCACCGAAGCGATCCGCAGATTGGGGAACCGTTCGAACAGCCGCTCGTAACTGATTGTCAGTAGGAAGTCATAGGCGGCTCTCTCGATATTGAGCTGCTTGATGTTCGGTCGCAGCGGGCCTGAGGTGAAGCCGGCCGAGCTGAAACCGTCGCGAACGTAGCCGTGGGTCGTGTAGCCCGAGTCGCCGGCGTGAATGACGACCGTGATCCCCGCTTCGTTGACGCGGGCCCAGAACGGATCGAGTCGCGGATGCGCAGGGGAGATCGGGCCGAGGTCCGGCGTGACCACTGCAGCAGGGCGGATCACGATCACGCGCGCGTCGCGCTCGAGCGCCCACTCGAGCTCTTCACACGCGAAGTCCACGTCGCCGAGCGGGAGATACGGCGCGGCGAACAGCGTGTTGCGGTAGTTGCAGCCCCAGTCCTCGTCGAGCCAGCGGTTGAAACCGCGAAACAGCGTGCGCACCGCCTCGATGTCGCCCTTGACCAGCTCCTCGTAGAGCACGCCGAGCGTCGGAAACAGCCAGATGCCGGACAGCCCCTGCTCTTCAACCTTCGCGACGCGGGCATCCCGGTCCATGTAACAGTCGGGCAACGGTTCACGCTGGAGCATGAGCTCGCGCGGGTCCTTGCGATCCGGGTTTCCACGCAGGTATTCGGCGATCGCGCCCGGCTTGGCGATCGGATTCCACGTCGGGTTCGACACCGCGCGCGCGAGTTTGCCCGCGACGACGTGATGCTTGCGCCCATCGATCTCGGCCCACTGCACGCAGCGCGCACGCATCGACTCGGGGACATGGCGCGTGAAGGCATCGGCTGCCTCGTAATAGTGATTATCGGCATCGAAAGGTTTTTCGCCGTCGACCATGATCGCCCTCCCCTTCGGTCAGTCGGCCAGCACCCTCGCCGGACGCATCTCGTCCCGGCTGAAGAAGCGCTCGAAGCCTTCAACCCAGCCGGTGGCCACCACCGACGGCCGCTGCCTGCAGCGCTCCATCCAGGCGGCGAGCCCCGGCGTGCGGGCCGCGAAATCATAGCCGAGCAGATCGAAGTGCATGAGCAGCGGGAAGACCGCGATGTCGGCGAGCGTGAAGCGATCGCCGGCAAGGTAGTCCCGGCCCTGCAGGTACGCGTCCCAGCGCGGAAGCTCGGCGAGGAGGTCGTCCACACGTGTGCCGAGCTGTTCCCGGCTCTGCTTGCCGAAGACCACCGACCCGAAGATGTTGCGGGGATCGAGTTTGGCCTGGAACTCCTCGATGCGCATCAGGGCCGCGGCCCGGGCGGCAGGCTCCGAGACCGGCGGCATCAGCAGCGGCTCGGGATGCATATCGTCGAGGAAGCGAATGATCGCGATGCTCTCGTACAGGTCGATTGCGCCGTCACCGCCATCCCACCGCAGAGCGGGAACCTGGCCGCGCGGGTTGACGTCGATCAGCGGCGGGTTCCGATGCTCGCCGGCGAAAAGGTCGACCTCGACCCGCTCGAAGTCGAGGCCTTTTTCGATGAGCGCGATCTCCGCGCGCACGGCATTTTGCGAAGGCAGGAAGGTGAAAAGCGTGATCCGCGGCGACATCCGACGAAGCTAACCGCTCGCGAGCAGTGATGCACCCCCGACCGCCGGCTTTGCAGCTCGCGCCCCGGCCGCCGCCGATACCGCTGTTCCCACGACCCCAACGGGGCGAAATCGCCGCCTCGCTGGCGAAATCCTGCCAAATCACACATAAAAGTCAGCTACCCGCTCGCGAGCGGACCCGCACCCAAGGAGATTTCGACTCGATGGTTGATCTGAAGATCGACGGCTTTGTGTATGCCGACCTTTACGACCCTGCCCGGCTCCGCGAGCTGGCGGAGAAGTTCTATGCGGAGGTCGCGAGCGCCGACCCCGACCTCGGCAAACGCTACGCGGAGTACCGCGACGGCGCCCAGCTCGGGCCGGTCGACGAAAGTACGCTGCTCATCGACGTCGCGCGCCATCTCAGCGATTTCGTCGCCAGGCTGTTCGGAATCGACGGCGCAGCGGCCGAGCACCGCGACGGCATCCTCGAGTACGGCTCGCTCTGGCAATTCAAAAAGGAATACCTCGGCAAGCGCATCAAGCGGGTCAAAGATGCCGATCTCGCGGGCTTTGACGACAAGGCCTTCGACACCGCAGTCGAACGGATCGCGAGCGAGCGCGGCAAACGTGCCGGCCTCGGTGACCCCGAGGCCGCGTTCACCGCGGCGGCCATGGAGCTGATCACGGCGGAGCCGGGCATCGCCGAGGAGGCTCGCGCCGCGCTCGACGGAGTCTGGAGCGGCCCTGAAGATGACGACGCCTACGTCGCAGCGCTCGCCGATGCGATCACCCGCTGGTGCAAGGTTCGATCCGCCGCTCCCGATCACTCCCACGTGACGGCAGGCTGGGCCTGCTTCAAGACCCCGGAGCGCATCGATTTCTTCAACCTCGTCGACGTCGAGCACCCGCTCGAGCAGCTCCCCGAGGCGATGGGCGGCCCGCCCGCGAAGATGCGTCGTCGCGACGGCTTCAAGCTGACCGACCGGCGCTACAGCGAGAAGCAGGTCCTGGCCGAGGCCGACTACTGCATCCTGTGCCACGACCGCGACAAGGACTCGTGCAGCAAGGGCGTGATCGACAAGGACGGCTCGTTCAAGAGCAACCCGCTCGGCATCGAGCTCAAAGGCTGCCCGCTCGACGAGAAGATCTCCGAGATGCACGCGCTCCAGCTTGAAGGGCTGAGCATCGGAGCGCTGGCGATGATCGTCGTCGACAACCCGATGTGCCCGGGCACCGGCCATCGCATCTGCAACGACTGCATGAAGGGCTGCATCTACCAGAAGTACGAGCCCGTCAACATTCCGCAGATCGAGACGCGCGTCCTGACCGACGTCCTCGACCTGCCGTGGGGCTTCGAGATCTACGCGCTGCTCACGCGCTGGAACCCGCTCAACCGGCGGCGCCCCTACCCTCTGCCCTACAACGGCAAGGACATTCTGGTCGTCGGACTCGGACCGGCGGGGTATACGCTGGCCCACTACCTGGTCAACGAAGGCTTCGGCGTGGTCGGCATCGACGGCCTGAAGATGGAACCGCTTCCCGAGCTGCTCTCAGGGCGCGGCGGCGACGCGACGCCGGTCGACGACTTCGCCAGAATGTACGAGGAGCTCGACGAGCGGCCGCTGATGGGCTTCGGCGGCGTCGCCGAATACGGCATCACCGTTCGTTGGGACAAGAACTTCCTCAAGGTCATCCGCCTGTGCCTCGAGCGTCGTGAGACCTTCCGCGCCTACGGCGGCGTCCGCTTCGGCGGAACCCTGACCATCGACGACGCGTGGAGCCTCGGGTTCGACCACATCGCGATCGCCAGCGGCGCCGGAAAGCCGACTGTGCTCGGCATGAAGAACAATCTGATCCGCGGCGTGCGCACCGCTTCGGACTTCCTGATGGCGCTGCAGCTCACGGGCGCGCAGAAGAAGTCGTCGATGACCAACCTGCAGGTCCGCCTGCCGGCGGTCGTCATCGGCGGCGGACTGACCGGAATTGACACCACGACCGAGGCGATGGCCTACTACCCGGTGCAGGTCGAGGGCACGCTTTCGCGTTATGAGGCGCTGATCGCCGAGCGCAGCGAGCAGAGCGTGCGCGCGCTGTATACCGAGGAAGAGCTCGAGGTTCTCGACGAGTTCGTCGAGCACGGACGTGCGATCCGCGCCGAGCGCGAGCGCGCTGCCGGGGCCGGTGAAGAGCCGGACTTCGCGCCGCTGATCCGTTCGTGGGGCGGCGTGAGCCTCGTCTACCGTAAAAGCATGCTCGACTCCCCGGCCTACCGGCTCAACCACGAGGAGATCATCAAGGCGCTCGAGGAAGGCATCTACTACGTCGACAAGCTCAGCCCCACCGAGGCACTGCAGGACAAGGGCGGCGCACTCGACGGGATCGTCTTCGAGCGGCAGCAGGAGAACGACGGCCGCTGGTCGGGAACCGGCGAGCACGTCACCGTGCCCTGCAAGTCGCTGTTCGTCGCAGCCGGAACCAGCCCGAACGTCATCTACGAGCGCGAGTTCCCGGGCACGTTCGAGATGGACGATCGCGGTAAGTTCTTCAAGCGCTACCGCGCATCGAGCAACGGCTCGGGTCCGGCGCCTGTCGATGACGCGAAGTTCGAGGGCAAGCCCGGCGTGTTCACGTCGTACGGCGACGACGGTCGAATGATCTCGTACTTCGGCGACAACCATCCGAACTACGCGGGCAACGTCGTCAAGGCGATGGCGTCGGCACGCGACGGCTATCCGCAGATCGTCGACCTGTTCGCGGGCGTGGTTGCGGGCAATGACACCAGCGACGCGGCACAGTCGGAGCGCAACGCCGGCTGGTCGGCATTGACCGCACGGCTCGACAACGGCCTGATCGCACGCGTGCACGAGGTCATCCGACTGACGCCGACGATTGTCGAGGTCGTCATCCATGCCCCGTTCGCCACGCGACACTTCCATCCGGGGCAGTTCTACCGGCTGCAGAACTTCGAGACGCGCGCGCCGCGTGTCGAGAATACCGTGCTGGCCAGTGAGGGCATGGCGCTCACCGGAGCGTGGGTGGATGTCGATCGCGGCCTGATGTCGACGATCGTGCTCGAGATGGGCGGCAGCTCGCGGATGTGCGCCAACTGGAAGCCCGGCGACGAAGTCGTTCTGATGGGTCCGACCGGCGCGCCGACCGAGATCCCGTCGGGCGAGACCGTCATCCTTTGCGGCGGCGGACTCGGCAACGCGGTGCAGTTCTCGATCGGCAAGGCGATGCGCGAGGCGGGCAACCGAGTCGTCTACTTCGCGGCGTACAAGAAGCCCGAAGACGTCTACCACGAAGACGACATCGAGGCGGCTGCCGATACCGTCGTCTGGTCGGTCGATGCCGGCGAGCCGATCAAGCCGCGCCGTGAAACCGACATGACCTTCGTCGGTAACGTCGTTCAGGCCATGAAGGCCTACGCCGAAGGCGAGCTCGGCGAACGGTCGATCGAGCTGTCCGACGCGAGCCGGCTGATCGCGATCGGGTCAGACCGGATGATGGCCGCGGTCAAGGCCGCGCGTCACGAGGTGCTCAAGCCGTACTTCAACGACGAGCTGTTCGGCATCGGATCGATCAACTCGACGATGCAGTGCATGATGAAAGAGATCTGCGGACAGTGCCTGCAGCAGCACATCGACCCGGAAACCGGCGAGTGCTCGCATGCCGTGTTCTCCTGCTTCAACCAGGATCAGCGTCTCGATCATGTCGACTTCGGCAACCTGAACGACCGGCTGCGGACCAATACGGTGCTCGAGAAGCTGACGAACATGTGGCTCGACCACGTGCTCACCGGAACCGACATCGCGCAGATCTAGCTCAACCGTCAGCGAAACTTCAACGGAACCGGCAAGCGCGGCCGAGGGGGACTTTCCCGGCCGCGCGGCGGAACCGGACAGGCCGGCTCAGCTCTCGCCGAAGCGGATCGCGACGGCTGCGACGGTCGCGCCGACAGCGTTGGACACGAGGTCCCAACCGGTATTTCGATAGCCGCCGACGTTGGTCTCGGGGATCGTCAGCACGGCAACGAACTCGACGATCTCGTTGAGCGCGCCGAAACCGAGACCCGCCGCCCAGCACAACAGCAGCAGACCGAACGTCGGCGCGACTTCGCGTCCGTCGGCAACCATCGCCGCTTTGAGCCCCTGCCAGCAGACCCACGTGGTGACACCGAAGCCGAATGCGTGAACAACCTGGTCGTACTTGAGCCGTTCAGGGATCAACCAGACCGAGTACAGCACCGACGCCCCCTCGTTGGTCGGCCAGCCCTGCGGAGCCGGCACCAGGCCGCCGGCCATGTGCAGCAAGCCCCACGCGCTGAGCGCCCACAGCGTTGCAGCGGTCAATGCGACGCGCGCGTGCACGGTCCAGACAACCGCGATCAGGACCACCATGATGATGATGTAGAAGACGAACTCGGAGTTCCCCGAGGCGAACGCGCCCCAGACGGCTGCGGCCATATAGGCGGCAGTGAACAGGGCGACGGGGAGGATCGACGCGGCGGGGCCGGCAGAGTGGGAGTCGGAATGCGATTCGTGCATGACCCCGCGACGCTAGCCGGTCGAACGAGAAAACGCCCGCCTTTTCAGCAGTGTGGATAATCGCTACAACCGGGGGCCGCCTCCGGGCGGGACGTTCCCATGAAAATCGGCATGAACTCAGCGAGCACCAACGCCGCGCGCGCGATCCCGCGGGTTCCCGGCGGGCTGCCGCTGCTCGGCCACCTGCTCGAGCTGCGCCGCTCGCCGATCCGTCTGATGCAGCGCGGCCGCGGGGCGGCAGGCGACGGCGAGATCGCCGGCATGCGGCTCGGCAGGCACGACCTGGTGATGCTCTACGGAGAGGACGCGCAGGAGGCGTTCTTCCGCGCGCCCGACGAACAGCTCGACCAGGCAGCGGCCTATCCGTTCATGAAGCCGATCTTCGGTGCCGGCGTGGTCTTCGACGCAGCGACGCCCGAGCAGCGCAAGCAGGCAATGAAGAACCAGGCGCTGCAGGACCGGATGATGCGCGAGCACGCCGAAACGATCGCAGCGGAGACCGAGCGAATGATCGCCGGCTGGGGCGAGCGCGGCGAGATCGATCTGCTCGACTTCTTCGCCGAGCTGACGATCTACACGTCGAGCGCCTGCCTGATCGGCAAGGAGTTTCGCGATGAGCTGACGCCGGAGTATACGAGGCTGTTCCAGCAGCTCGAGCGCGGCACCGACTGGCTCGCCTACATCAGCCCGTATCTTCCCCTGCCCTCTTTCCGCACCCGCGACCGTGCGCGGCAGCGCCTCGTCGAACTGATTCAGGAGATCATCGACCGGCGCGAGCGCGAGGGCATCCGGACGTCGGATCTGGTCGGAGTGCTGACATCGATCCGCGATGCGGACGGCACGCCGCGCTACACGACCGATCACATCACCGGAATGTTCATCTCGATGATGTTCGCCGGTCATCATACGACGTCCGGGACCGCCGCATGGACGCTGATCGAGCTGCTGCGAAACCCCGGGGCAATGGACGCGGTCGTCACCGAACTCGACGAGATCTACGCCGACGGCCGTGACGTCAGCTACCAGGCGCTGCGCGCGATCCCCGAGCTCGAGTGCTCGATCAAGGAGTCGCTGCGCCTGCACCCGCCGCTGATCATGCTCAGCCGCATCGTGCAGGAGCCTTTCGAATACAAAGGCCATCGCGTCGAGGCCGGGACGACGCTGTCGGTCTCACCCGCGGTCTCCAATCGTATGCCGACCGTGTTTGCCGACCCGGACCGCTTCGATCCCGGCCGCTACAAGAACAACCCGGCGGCGGACAAACGGGTCTTCGCGTGGCTGCCCTTCGGCGGCGGCCGGCACCGCTGCGTCGGAGCGCAGTTCGCGCTGATCCAGCTCAAGGCGATCTTCAGCGTGCTGCTGCGAAACTATTCCTTCGAGATCGCGCAGCCGGCCGACAGCTACCGCAACGACGAATCGAAGATGGTCGTCCAGCTCGAGCAACCGTGCCGCGTCGCGTACCGTCGGCGCGTCGTACGCGCCGGCACATCGGCCGACACCGCAACCCGTCAGGACACGGCCGCAAGCTGCCCGGTTGCTGCCGCGCGGCTCGAGGTCGACCTCGACCTGTGCCAGGGCCACGGGGTCTGCGTCGGAGAGGCCCGCGACCTGTTCGAGATCGACCCGGCCGAGCGCAAGGTCCGCCTGCGCGCGGCACAGGTCGCTGCGCAGGACATCGAGCGCGCCGAGCGCGCCGTGAAGTACTGCCCGACCTCGGCGCTGCGATTGATCCGCGACGGCGTTCCGGCCCGATCCGACGCCGAAGCCGGGAAGCAGCCGACCGACGCCTGCCCGGCGTCGGTCAGCAAAGACGACTGAGTTTGCACGACGCATAAGGAGAACCGACCGATGCCAGCATTCCCACGCGAAGAGCTCGAAGAGATGATCCGCCGTTTCGTTGACGCCAACAACGAGTCCGGACGCACCGGCGACTGGAGCCGGATGCAGGAGTTTTACACCGAGGACGCGGTGTACACCTGGAACAACGGCGCCAAGTGGGAGTTCCGCGCCAACGGCCGCAAGGAGATCGCCGAGTGGGCCTACGGCACCGAGATGGACGGGCTCGAAAAGTGGGTCTACCCCTACGTGCGCACCCTCGTCGATGAAACCAAGGGCGAGGTCGTCGGGTTCTGGAAACAGATCTCGCCGATGACCGACCCCGACGGCAACCCCTACGAGATCGCCGGCACCGGCGGCTCGTGGTTCCGCTACGCGGGGGACTGGAAGTGGTGCTGGCAGCGCGACTTCTTCGATCACTCCAACGCAGGTCATACGTTCCTCGAGATGGCCGGCAACGGCGACCTCAACGATACGATGCAGGACCGCATCAAGCGCGGTTCGCGCATGCCGGGCTGGACCAAACGCGAAGGCTTCGACTGGTACACGACCATGCACGAACGCGAGGATGGCTGAGTCGTCGAACAAGGGGCCAGGCGAGGCAGCGACGCTCGCGGCCGCCGACATCGAGCGCTGGGACATCGAATGCGATGTCGTCGTGGTCGGACATGGCATCACGGGAGCCGCCGCGGCGATCGAGGCCGCCCGCGCCGGTGCGAAGACTCTTGTACTCGAACGCCAGATGGCCGGCGGCGGCACCACCGCGCTGTCAACCGGCCTGACCTATTTCGGCGCGGGCACTTCGGTCCAGACCGCGTGCGGGTTCAGCGATTCGGTCGAGGACATGCAGGCCTATGTGCGTCTGGCCGCGGGCAGGGACGCCGACCCCGAACGCATCCGGCGCTACTGCGAGGACAGCGTCGAACACTTCGAGTGGTTCCGCGCTCTCGGCGTGGAGTTCAACGAGACCTACCTCGACGACAAGGTCACGCACCCGCTGACCGACGACTGCCTGATGTTCAGCGGCAACGAGGACGCCTATCCGTTCTGCGAACAGGCGCGTCCGGTGCCGCGCGGACACAAGCCGGCGCGTGAGGGCGAAGCCGGCGCCTATCTGATGGAAGTCCTGCTCGCTGCCACAGAGTCGGCCGGCGTACGTGTGCTGAACGAGTGCCGGGCCGACGCCCTGGTGGTGGACGAGGACGACGACGGCCGCGTCGTCGGGCTCGCCGTACGGCTGGATCTGAAGCCGGCCCACATCCGCGCTCGACGCGGCGTCGTCCTTGCTACGGGTGGATTCATCATGAATCGCGAGATGGTCGAGCGCTACGCGCCGCACCTGCTGCAATGCAACTATCCGCTCGGTACGCCCGGTGACGACGGCTCGGGAATTCTCATGGGCGTAGCGGCCGGCGGCTCGGCCGAGAACATGGACGAGGGGCTGGTCCTCAACGCCTACTACCCGCCTTCATCGCATCTGAGCGGCGTGCTGGTCGATGCCGACGGACGCCGCTTCATCAACGAGGACTCGTACATCGGCAGGACCAGCGACGCGATCCTTCACCAGGCCGGCGGCCGCGCCTTCCTGATTGTCGACAATTCGATGTACGGACGTACTCAGGCGGCCCACAAGCTGGCCGCCGTCGAGGAGACCTTCGCCGATCTCGAGCGCGCACTCGATATGCCCGCCGGGGTTCTCGTCGACACACTCGAGCGCTACAACCGCAACGTCGCCCGCGGTGAGGACGCGGACTTTCACAAGGATGCGAAGTATCTGCGACCGCTCGAGACCCTGCCGCTGGCCGCGCTCGACTGCAGCACGAACAACTCGATCTTCGGCGCCTTCACCCTCGGCGGGCTCGCGACGCGTGCGACCGGCGAGGTCGAGCGCGCCGGCGGCGGTGTCATCCCCGGACTCTACGCCGCCGGACGCTGCACGGCGGGGCTGTGCCGTGAAGGGCGCACCTACGCCAGCGGCATGTCGATCGGCGAAGGCAGCTACTTCGGGCGACTCGCCGGACGTTCGGCGGCGACAGCCCACGAGCGCTGAAAGCGGTCGGCGCTCAACTTACCCGCGCCGGACACCTACAACTGTGGCCCGGCAGCGTGTTCGCAAACCCCGCACCGGCGACCCGCGCGCTTGCGTGAACAGGAGACCGCATCGATGCCCCAACCCGAAAGCGAGAGCCGCAAGGCATTCCACGAGCTGCTCGGTCTGCTCGAGCAGCTCGACGAGACCTATCTGTCCGAGGAGTGGCTGGTCGGGTCGGCCGAGGACATCGGCGAGGGCATCCGCGCCCTCCTGCATATGCTGCAGGGCGGACTGGTAACCTACGTCGATGAAGACGCGGACCACCCGCGCTTCCACAAGATCGTCGACCCGACGCGCAAGTACACCGGCGACAATCCCTACGCGATCTACTACGACTCGGCGATCCGCGCCGGTCGTTGCTACCGGATTCGCGGCAACGTCGCCGGCGCGGTCTATACATCACTCACCATCGAGACCGGCGCCGAGGAGGGGCGCGTCGGCGCGGCGATCGCGGGCGTGCTCAACGACGACCAGTTCGACATCGCCGATGACGGCAGCTTCGAGATCTTTCTCGGCGGTGAGCCGCGTGAGCGCGGCTGGCTGGCGTTGCCCGACAACGCGGCGCGTGTGACCACGCGGCACTACTTCGAGGAAGACCGCATGACGGCCGCGGATCCGAGCGTGAACGTGCCGCTGACGATCGAAGCGCTCGGCGTCAACGACCCCCCTGCCCCCGCCGACGACGCATCGATCGCGCGCGCGGTGCGGCGTGTGAGCAACTTCCTGTACTCTCGGACGCTGGCGATGAACCCGCCGGCCGAGCGCGTCCAGCCCGACTTCGTCTCACGGGTTCCCAATGTGTTCGGTCCGCCGGTGCCGCCGGGCAATCACGCGCTGGCCGCCGCCGACGCGTCCTACACGATGGCGCCGTACGTGCTCGGGCCGGACGAGGCGCTGGTCATCGCCGGCCGCTGGCCGCAGTGCCGCTGCGCGAACGTGTGCCTGTGGAACCGCCACCTGCAGACCTACGACTACGTCAACCGGCCGGTCGCACTCAATCGTGCGCAGACACGGCTGGAAGAAGACGGCAGCTTCCGCATGGTGATCGCGCACCGCGACCCCGGCGTGCCGAACTGGATCGACACCGAGGGCCGCGCCTTCGGGCTGGTGTTCTGGCGTTTCATGCTGCCCGAGGGCGAGATCGAGACGCCGCAGGCCGAGGTCGTTCCGTTCGCGAGCATCGCCCGCGACTGAAACCGGTGCCGGCAACGGCGCTGTTGCGTCGAGTGCGTGGGTCAACGAAGATCCGGATCGCGAGACGCGCGGCCGGCCGCGCGCGAACGCAACGGGGAGCACGAGATCAGGTATGGACCGAACGCTCGACCTTACACCGGAGACACTGCTCGAGGACGCCACGACCGGCGCCGGCGGCCTGGAAGACTTCGGCGCGCCCTCGTTCCGACGCGGCCTGGAGATTCTCGTAGAGACCTATGAAGCGGCCGGCCTGAACGAAAGCGGCCGCAAACGCACACGCGGCCGGCTCGTGCAGCTCCTGACGACGCGGCTGCTCGCCGAGCAGGCGTTCAAGGACCACCCCGAGATCCGCGACGTCGAGATCACCAAGCCGATGTACCTGACCGGTTTTCCGCGCACGGGAACCTCGGCGCTGTTCAACCTGCTCGGCAAAGACACCAGCGCGCGGCCGCTGCTGCTGTGGGAGGGCATGTTTCCGACGCCGCTCGGTCGCGAGCTCGAGCCCGGCGAGGAAGACCCGCGACTGGCCGGTATGCGCGCTTACTACGCGTATCAGCGCAAGAAGAATCCCGACTTCGACAAGATTCACTTCGCAGACGCCGACCTCCCCGAGGAGTGCGTGCTGCTGCTGGCCCATACGTTCTGCGACGTACAGAACGGCATCGAGCCGCTGATGAGCCCGTACCGCGAATACTTCGAGGGTTCGGACCTGCGCCAGTCGTACGCCTACTACGCCGACCTCCTGCGCATGATCCAGTGGCAGCGGCCCGGGGAGCGCTGGCTGCTCAAGTCGCCGGCCCACCTGTGGGCCATCGACGCGCTGGTCGAGATGTTCCCCGACGTCTGCATCATCCAGACCCACCGCGACCCGATGCAGATCCTCGCCTCGTACTGTTCGATGATGGAAGCGCTGATGTCGATCCGAGAGACGGTCGACCGCAAGGAGCTGGGCCGCTCGGTGCTCGAGCATCTCGGCAAGCTGATGGACCGCGGGCTGGATTCGCGCGATCGCTCGGGGGGCGAGCGCTTCATCGACGTCGACTACGCACGCTTCATCGAAGATCCGCTGACCGCCGTGCGCGCGATCTACGACCACTTCGACATCGAGATGGATGACGCCACCACCGCTGCGCTCGAGGCCCACGTCAGCTCCAACCCGCGCGGGAAACACGGCAAGCACGAGTACGACCTGTCGCAGTACGGACTGAGCGCCGGCCACGTCCGCGAACGGCTCGGCGGCTACCTCGAACGCTTCGACCTGCGCGTCAACGATTGAAGATTCAAGACTGAGTGCGGAGGCAGACTCAGGCAGCGGCGCATCGCCGCCTCCGCCTGCCGTTTCGGTTCGGGCTCAGCCGTTGAAGATCCGCTCGAGGAAACCGCTGGCGGTGTTGTTCACGTCGAAGTCCGAGTCCTCGGGTAACAGCTCGTAATACTTCATCTGCTTGGCCACGCGGATCATGATGACCGTGAAGCAGAACGCGCTGAAGATCTCGTAGTAATCGACCGTGCTCGCGCCGTCGAGTCCGGTCAGTGACTCCCAGTACCGGACGGTCTCTTCGCGCGTCGGCAGTCCCGCCATACGCTCGACGCCGATGCCTTCGCTGTGGTGCCGGTCGAGGTACATGTACCACGCGAGATCGCGCGCCGGGTTGCCGAGGGTAGCCATCTCCCAGT
The DNA here is from genome assembly GCA_964225545.1 of Candidatus Nitrosopumilus sp. Classification (GTDB taxonomy): domain Bacteria; phylum Desulfobacterota; class Binatia; order UBA1149; family SPBQ01; genus SPBQ01. The sequence goes on from CAXQPB010000089.1 coordinate 13,362, forward strand.
CGAGCACAGCGACGCACTGGTAGTCTCGGAAGATCTGGTTGCCGATTCGTGAATCGCCCCAGCACAGCCGCGTGGGCTCATCGACCGGCTTGTTGGCACGCAGCCACGCCAGAACCTTCTCGGCCAGCGGAAACGGCTTGCCCTCCATCGCCCAGCCGAGAAAGTACTCGTAGTAGCCGAGCTGCTGGTCGAGGCCCACCGCGCCGTAACGCCGGTCGTCGAGGAAGTCGAAACCGAGCGCCTTCCAGTCGCAGGTATGGATCTGCGCCATCGCCTCCAGCCCGCTCATCCACAGCGTGCGCCGCTGGTCCGGTGTCGAGTCGAGCAACCAGCCCTCCATGTGATACGGGGGCCGGTCGGGCGGGATGTCGCCGTCAAGACGTTCCATCACATAGAACGGCGCGCCGAGCACCGACTCATCTTCTTCGAGCCACATCATCTTCGGGACCGGCACGCCCTGGGTCCGCAGGATGTCCATGCAGCGGTACTGGATCGTGATGTCGTACTCGGGGAAGACCTGGTACCCGCCGGGGCGCAGCCGGACGACCACCGGTTCATGACGATGCGCCCCATTCTCGGTCCAGTTCAGATCGTACATCAGGGTGTCGCTGGAAAACCCGGTGTTCTCCGGTCCGCCGAGGCTGCGGACTTCAAGGTTGCTCGCGCCCGCCAGCCGGCTCGGCAACCAGGCGGCCAGATCGGCCCGTGTCTTTTCGAGATCTCTTTCGTGAGGCTGTGGCATCGGGGGACTCTAGCCGTGCGCACCTGCACTTGGAACCCTCGGCCCGGAGCTGTGCAACGGCGCGCACAGGGGATGGCGGAAGCCGAGGACGGCCGGACCGGACAGCCGGATTTCACAAGGACTCGCCGGAGGCGGAAGATCGGGTATGGCTATCCGAAACGTCAGCGCGGTCACGTTCGCGGTCAGAGACATGAACCGATCCGTGGAGTTCTACGCGAAGCTCGGCTTCGACAACACGTTCCGCGCCGGCGACGACTCGTTCGCGACCATGCAATCAGACGAGGCCTACGTGAACCTCGTCCTGACGGCCGACTACCGCGAGAACTGGTGGGGACGCGCGATCCTGCGTGTCGACAGCGCCGATGAGCAGTACCGGCGCGTGGTGGAGGCGGGATTCGAGGCCGACACGCCGCGCGACGCTCCATGGGGCGAGCGCTTCTTTCATATGCGTGACCCCGACGGCCACGAGCTCAGCTTCGCCGAGCTTCTCTGACCGCAACCTCCGTCCGCAAAGCAGCGCCGCCCGTTCTCGCCCGTTCTCGCCCGGCCCGCCCAGCCCGCTCGAATGCGACCGGCTTCAGCGCAGCTCGACGCTGCCCTTGCCCTCGATGCGAACGGCGGTGCCAAGAAGGTCGCGGCCGATGCACTCGGCCGCCAGAGCGGGGTCGTCAACGGCGACCAGCGTCCGGCGCCCGTCACCGAGTTCACAAAGCAGCACCAGCCGCGCCGGCGTGCCGCGGTCATGAAGAACCGTATAGGTCACGACCGATGCATCCGCGCCGCCGGGCGGGTCGACGATCTCGGCGCGCGCGAGCTGTCGCGCCACCGCATCGGGGACCTGCTCGAAGGCGAAACCCGAGGCCGGTGGCCGCGTCGACCACACGCTCACGCCCTGTTTGGTAATGATGCCGCTGACCGCCGTCGCCACCCCGACCGTGCCCGGCTCGGCGCGCAACACCCGGGCGAGACGAACCAGCGCCTGAAGGACGAAGTTGTTGAGCGGACCGCCGGCGAAAGGCATTCCGCCGGTCAGCGTCACCGGCCGGTCCGCGCCGATACCGAACTCACGCATCTGGATGCGCACCGCCGCCGGGAAGCAGCTGTACAGCTCGAGGTGATCGGCGCCCGAGATCTCACCGCCGCACAGCTCACCGGCTCTGCGACCCGCGAGCTCGAAGCCGTCGCTGCGGTGCAGGTCGCGTCGCTCGATCAACGACACCATGTGATTGGCGTCGACGACACACTGCGGGAACACCCAGCGATCCTCGGGCACGCCGTGGCGGCGCGCGGCCTCGACCGAACACAGGATCAGCCCGGCCGCCTGATCGACGTTCCACTGAGAGGTGTGAAGCTTGGTGTAGGGGAATGCGAGCATGCGGTTGCGAGGTCCAGCGTCGATAATGGTATCGGCATCGATGTCGTCGCGGTTCCAGGCATCGGGGTTGTGCATCGCCGCGCGGCTGAAACCCGCCCACAGCTCCGCGACTTCACGTCGGTGGTGATCGAGGCTCACGCCCTCGGCCGTGCGCAGGGCGTTCTCGATCATCGCGTACGGACCGACGGGAAGTACGAGCCCGCACTCGACTTCGAGCGGGTGGTAGATTTCGTTCTCCGGCACCAGCACCTCGTCGGGAACGGTGCCTTCGGGCTGCTCGGTGTGCGTGACGGTCTCGCCGGCAATCTCCGTGCGAAGCGCACGATACTTGGCCTCGCCGCCGGTGATGAGAACGATGTCGTGCTTCCCGGCCGCGATATCCTCACAGGCTCGACCGAAGAGCGTCGTCTGAAGAACACCGAGCTGCGCGACCTCCGTGCGTGCCTCCGCCGCGCCGACCGCGTCGGCGACCAGCCGGCACGGGTCGCGGTAATCCCAGAAACCTCTCGGCGCGCGCACCGAATCGGCGCGCAGCAACAGCTCGCGGGAGCCGGCGTCCTCGGCCGCGCGCTCGAGCGCGCGCGCCCTCAGAACAAACGGTTCGCGCGCGCGGCTCGCGTCTTCCTCACGCTGGAGCACCGAGCCGACGCCGACCAGAACCGGAGTTCTCGGATCCAGCCCGCTCACGCGACCAGCCCCTCGAAGTTCTCGCGCATGACCATGCGAATCTCCTCGCTGCCCAGCCCCTCGAGCTCATCGACGAACTCGATGGGCCACAAAAGGCCCTCCGGGTGCGGATAATCCGATCCGTTGAGAACGTGCCCGGCGCCGATCGTCGCGACCAGATCGACGACGTCGTCCTCGTAGAACGGCGCCACCCAGACGTTGTTCCGGAACATCTCGCTCGGTGTTCCCGGCGGCTGCCCGAAGCGCCACATGTCCTTGCTGTAAAGCCGTGCGATGTGATCGAGCTTGGTCAGCAGAGGCTTGACCCACGACGCTCCGTACTCGACCGACAGCACGCGCAGCCGCGGGAAGCGTCCGAACACGTTGTCGGCGATCAGCGCGGTCAGCGTGTCGGCGACGGGGCGCTCGGTGAACGACAGATGGTACTCCATCAGCGAATGACGGTGAGACGGCGGCTGCGGCCGCAATCCCCACGGCACGTTGTACATCCGCCCGAACGGCGTGCTGCCGATGTGATAGACGACGTTGATGCCCGCATCTTCGCAGCGCGCCCAGAACGGATCGAAGAACGGGTCTCCGGGCGAGCGGCCGTCAATCGGCCCGGCGGTGACAACGATGAAGCGCGCGCCCAGCGCGCGCAGCCGTTCGAGCTCGGTCAGCGCCTCGGCCAAGTCGACGAGCGAGACCAGCGGCGCGCCGAAAATGCGGCCTTCGCTGCCTGCGCCGCCTGCGCCGCCTGCGCTGCCTGCGCTGCCTGCGCCGCCGTAGCCCCAGTCTTCTTCAAGCCAGCGGTTGAAGGCCCGCAGCGACGGGTAGAGAAGCTCGCGGTTGTGCGGCTCGCGCAGCTGCGGCTCCAGCCCGACGCCGGTGGTCGGCAGCATCAGGCATCGTTCGATCCGCTGCTCGTCCATGCGCTCGAGCCGTGCGGTGCGGTCGACGAACTCGCGCACGGCCAGCCCGTTGATCGGGTTCAGGCTCGGGCTGCCGCCCTCCTCGGTCGTGCCGCGCAGGAAGTCCTTCATCATGCCGGGTGCGCCGACGCTGTCGCCGGCCCCGACGCTGAAGAAATTGCAGCGCTCCTCGCCGACGTACATGCGTCCGGGGCGGGCGGAATCGCCAGAGGCGTCGCCGCTGCGGTCGATCCACATCGTTCTGCCCTTGAAGCGCTCCTCGATGTGACGGGAGAAGCAGTCGTCGGGCTCGTAATAATGATTGTCGGCGTCGTTGATCAGGTAATCGGGGCGTTTCATCGCCCGCGAAACTAGCAGTTCGGGGCCGCAGCGGCGAAAACGCGGCGGGAGCGGCGCTAATGCCGCTTTGAGCCGGCCCTGACGCCGCTTTTCAGCTATTGGCGGGGTCGCGCACATGTGCCATACCTGTCGGGCTTTACGACGGACGGAGACCGAACGTGCGCGCATGGACCACCAAAGACAGCTCGGAGCTGTACCACATCGACGCCTGGAGCGCGGGCTACTTCGGCATCGGCCCCGACGGCAACGTCGTTGTGCAGCCGGAGGGTCCGACCGGGCCGCGCGTCGATCTGCTTCAGCTGACCGAAGATCTGCGACGTCGCGGACTGGAGACCCCGCTGCTGCTGCGCTTCTCCGATATCCTGCGCGACCGGCTGCGCCGACTGGCCGGCTGCTTCGATCGCGCGATCGGTGAGCTTGACTACACGGGCCGCTATCGCGGCGTGTTCCCCATCAAGGTCAACCAGCAACGCCATGTGGTCGAAGAGCTCGTGGAGCTCGGCAAAGAGCACGGCTTCGGGCTCGAGGCCGGCAGCAAGCCCGAGCTGCTCGTCGCGCTCGCCCTTCTCGACGACCCCGACCGGCTGATCGTCTGCAACGGCTACAAGGACTCGGAGTACATCGAGACCGCGCTGCTCGCGCGCAAGCTCGGCCGCGATGCGATTGTGGTGCTCGACCGCTTCGGCGAGCTCGAGGAGGTCATCGCCGCAGCGCGACGTGTCGGCGTCGCCCCGAGCCTCGGCGTTCGTGTGCGGCTGTCGACGCGCGGCGCGGGCAAATGGATCGAGTCGACCGGCGACAAGTCGAAGTTCGGCCTGACCTCATCGGAACTGGTACGCGTCGTGGAGCGACTGCGCGCCGAAGGCATGCTCGACTGCCTTCGCCTGCTGCACTTCCACATCGGCTCACAGATCACGGCGATTCGCGCCGTCAAAGACGCGCTTCGCGAGGCCTCGCGCATCTACACCGCGCTTCACAAGATGGGCGCGCCGCTCGGTCTGATCGATGTCGGCGGCGGTCTCGGCGTCGACTACGACGGCTCCCGAACCAACTTTCACTCTTCGAAGAACTACTCCACACAGGAGTACGCCAACGACGTCATCGATGCACTGTCCACGGCCTGCGACGACGAGGGCATCCCCGAGCCCGATGTCGTCAGCGAGTCCGGACGCGCGCTGGTCGCTCACCACGCGCTGCTGGTGTTCAACGTCCTCGGCGTCAGCCGGACCGTTCTCGACACGCCGGTCCCGGCAGCCGCGCCCGGCGAAGAGGAACACGAAGTCGTCACCAACCTCCGGGATGTCCTGAAGAACGTAACGCGCAAAAGTTATCAGGAAGCGTTTCACGACGCGCTCGAGCTCAAGGAACAATCGACCACGCTGTTCAACCTGGGCTACCTCGACCTCGCCGGTCGCGCGCACGTCGAAGAGCTGTTCTGGGCGTGCTGCCGTCGCATCCTCAAGGTCGTGCGTGATCTCGATTACGTACCGGACGACCTCGAAGGCATCGAGAAAGCGCTGTCCGACACGTACTACTGCAACTTCTCGGTCTTCCAGTCACTGCCCGATCACTGGGCGGTCAAGCAGTTGTTTCCGGTCATGCCGATCCACCGGCTGCGCGAGAAACCGACGCGCCGCGGGATCGTCGCTGACCTGACCTGCGACAGCGATGGAAAGATCGACCAGTTCATCGATCTCCACGACGTCAAAAACGTTCTCGAACTGCATCCGGTCGTCGAAGGAGAACCGTACTACCTCGGCGTCTTCCTGGTCGGTGCCTACCAGGAGATCCTCGGCGACCTGCATAATCTTTTCGGCGACACGAACTGCGTACATGTCCAGATCGACGAGTCCGGCTACCACATCGGTCACGTGGTACCCGGAGAGTCGGTCGCGGAGGTCCTCGACTACGTGCAGTACGATCGACGGATACTCATGGATCGCGTTCGCCAGTCCGGCGAGAGAGCGTTGCGCGAGAAAAAACTCCAGATCGACGAGTTCGCGCTGCTGATGCGCCATTATCGGCGTGGGCTCGAGGGCTACACCTACCTCGAGGAAGAAAAAGTCCCGACCCGGGACCTGTCTCTCCAGCCGGTGCCCGCGCCGTCGAGCCCGGCAGACAGCCCCGAGATCAGCCCGGAGGTCAGCGCAGGCGACAGCGCGGAGACCCGCGTGCCGGCGGACCAGCAGGCCGGCGGGCAGCTCGCCGCGCAGGGCCACGCGCAGGCTCCGCTGCCGGGCAACACGCAGAAGATCGGGCCTGCGCCGGACCCTGTGACGACCCGCGTGGTCGACCTCGACAAGCGAATGTCGCGGCGCTCGTAGCCACTACACGTTTTTTCACGAAACCAACAGACGATCAGACGAACGACCCTCAGGAGATTTCGATGAAGCGCATTTTTTTCAGGCGCATTTCTTTTGTCGCCGCTGCCATGATGTTGGCGCTTACAATGACGGCCTGCTCGCTCTCGGACAGCTCGAAGAGCATTTCGAAGAGCATCTCGAGCCCTTCGGTTTCGCTCTCGAAGAGCAGCAGCCCGAAGAAAAAGTACATCGCTGAGGTCCAGGACTTCACGGCAGCCTTCATCCGCTCCGGTGGCAGCGCCGCCAACCTGCGTGATCGCATCGGCGAGATGGCCCAGAAGGCCGGCGTCAGCGACTGGACCGCCGACGGCGATACCTGGAAGGCCATCGGCGCGGGAATCGCGAAGGCGGGCTACAACGCGACCGAGCGCGATGCGTTTCTGATGAACCTCGAGCCGACCGCCGCGCAGCACAAGTGGATCTTCAAAGGCTACGGCTCGTACAAGCCCTGAAAGCGGCAGCGATCGCCGCGGCCGCATCACGATGGACGGCCGTTTCGCCGGCCGCGCGGTCAACCGCTCTGGCGGCCGTACTCGCAGTCCTCGCGAGTACGGCCTGTGCCGACACCGGCGATACCGGCAGAGCCGGACTTGCAGCCGGCGGGCGGGTCGAGTTCCTCCACATCGAGGCCAACGCGGGCGACTCGAGCGGCGGTCACGCGGCGCTGTGCTTCAACGCAGGAGCTGAAGCCGGAGCCGCCGGCGATGGCGCGTGCTTCCACTTCCAGCACAGTCACGGCGGGCTGATCGGGCTGACGCGCGAACACCGGATTGAGGTCGAGCACGGCTACCGCGTGATCGGTAACCGCACGATCCACGCACTGGAACTGGCGATCCGTGCGTCCGAGTACGAAGCGCTGCTGGCAGCCTTCGAGAGGCGGTATCGCCTCGAGGAGTCGCAGACCGAGCTTCTTATCGAACTCGAGAAAGACGTCGCGTTCCTCGACCTCGTCGCGGCCGCGGCCCGGCGGCGCGACGCCGGCGGCGCGGACGCTGCCGCTGACACCTCCGCGTTGCGAATCCCCGGCACCGGCTACTTCAGTGCGACCGAAGGACGTCACGCGCCATCATCCAGTAGAGCTTCCTTCGGAGACGGCGCCGGCGCCGGCG
>CAXQPB010000090.1:0-37894 GCA_964225545.1 Candidatus Nitrosopumilus sp.
ACGTGAAAGTAGTCGCGGCACAACGCTTCGACGACGCGAATCATCGGCGGCACGACACAGCTGATGATCGCACCTCGCACGTCAGGAACCGGCATCCCGGAAGCCTGGAACAGGCTCCACACCAGCATGCCGTACTCGTCCGCGGTGCGCTCCGGTTCGGTCGCGATACGCCAGTGGCGGACGAGGTCCTCACCATCGAGCAAGCCGATCACCGTGTGGGTGTTGCCCACATCGATCGCCATCAGAAGGCCCTTCCCGCTTCTCTCCTGACCCGTGCTCATCTCAGCGATACCCTCCGACGATCGTTACGTCCCCGGCGAGGACACGACGCGGCGTGCTACCCGCAAGCTCTTCGACGAGCAGTGCACCGTCCGCATCGATCCCGACGCACTTCCCCGAGACCTCTTCGCCGGCGCCGCTGACCGTGACATCCGACCCCACAAGCGAAGCCCTGTCATTCCACATACCGACAAGAGCGCCGAAGCCGTCTGCGAGAAAACGGTCGTAGAGCCCCTCGAGTTCACAGAGCAGTCTTGCAGCGAAGCGCGCACGGTCGACCCGAACGCCGCCCGCGAGCAGGACCGACGTGGCAATGTCACGCAGCTCGGGCGGGAAGAAGTCCTCTGTGCTGTTCAGGTTGACGCCGATACCGACGACCACGTGGGCAACCCGATCAGCTTCAGCCTCGACCTCGGTCAGAATGCCGCAGATCTTTCGCCCGCCGACGAGGACGTCGTTCGGCCACTTGATCCGCGCCTCCAGTCCATCTCTGGCGGTCGGAACCGAGTCGAGCGCGGCGGCCACGGCGAGCCCGGCCACCAGCGAGAGCTGTGGGGCGACCGAAGGCGGAAGCGGCGGTCGCAGAATCACCGACATGTACAGGTTACAGCCCGGCCGCGAGACCCATGACCGACCCAGTCGCCCCCTGCCGGAGCTCTGCGCGTCGGCGATGACGACCGTGCCCTCGGCCGCACCCTCCCGCGCCAGCTGCGCGGCGTCGCTGTTGGTCGAGCCGGTCTCATCGACACAGACGCTGCGGCGGCCGAGGCGGCGTGTCTGCAGCGCCACGCTGAGGCTCTCGTTCGTGATGCGTTCGGGAACCGCGATCAGCCGGTACCCCCGCGAGCGGACGCTCTCGATTTCGTAGCCGCGATCGCGCAGCGCTTCTACATGCTTCCAGACTGCAGTGCGCGAGACGCCGAGCGAGTCGGCGATGCGCCCCCCCGAGATGCAGTCGTCCGCATCGGGACCCGAGGCGGCATCGCCCCTCCCCGTCTCCAGAAGCTGCAACAGGCGCTGACGTACTCCGTTGTCCGACATGACGGGGCGCTTCACGTGACGCGTCCGCGAGCCCGGCCGGATTGTCCTCCGGGGCCCGGCTCAGCGCTCTGACGTGGATTCGTGCCCGCGACGTCGGCGACCCCGACGATTTCCATGGAGACATCCACCGTCCCTGCGCTGTGGGTCAGGCTGCCGACCGAGATGTCGTCAGGCTCGGCTTGCGCATACGCGGCGACCGTATCGAGCGTGATCCCTCCGGAGACCTCGACGCGCGCGCGGCCGGCGACCTGTTCGATCACGGCGCGGACCTGTTGCGGTTCGAAGTTGTCCACGAGGATCGCGCGCGCGCTGGCGGCAAGAGCCTCTTCGACCTGCGCCTCGTTATCGCACTCGACCTCCACGAAGATTCCCTCCGGCGCGTTGTTGAGCGCGCGCCGGACTGCCGCCGCGATACCGCCTGCCGCAGCCACGTGATTGTCCTTGATCAGGATGCCGTCGAACAACCCCTCACGGTGATTGTGACCGCCACCGCATCGAACGGCGTACTTCTCGAGCACGCGGTGGCCCGGGGCGGTCTTCCGCGTGTCCAGAATTCGCGTGCTCGACCCCGCGGCCCGGACGGCATCGACGAAGCGAGCGGTCAGCGTCGCGATCCCCGACATTCTGCCGACCAGATTGAGCAGCGTGCGTTCGATCATCAGGAGGGCGCGTGCGGAGCCGGCGATTTCGCAGGCGACATCGCCCGCCTGCAGCCGGGTTCCATCGCTGCACGCGGTGAGCATCCTGAGCGTATCGGCTTCCTCCTCGGGGCGGTTGCGGCGCAACATGGCCGCAACCAGGGGTTCGAACAGCGCGACCCCCGACAGCACGCATTCCTCCTGAATCCGTACCTTCGCACGCACCTCGACTCCGGCGCCGACGGTGGCGAGCGTCGTCAGGTCCCCGGCGCCGAGATCCTCCTCGAGGCTGAGGTCAAGCAACGCCCGGATACGCTCGCCGAACAGGTCCGGCGGCGCGGGTGCGAGCGTTTCGCCTGCCGACCGGCCGCTCAGGACGCGCCCCCGATGGCCTGCACACGCTCGAGACTCTTCGCCAGCGTCTCACGCTCTGCGGCCGCCGCGTCGCGCTTGCCGCGGTCCTGCTCGACGACCTCCGGCGGGGCCTTCTCGAGAAACTTCGGATTGCCGAGCTTCTTGTCCAGACGCGCGACCTCCTTGTCGATGCGGTCGAGCTCCTTGCGCAGACGTGCCGCCTCGGCACCGAGGTCGACATGCTCCGCAACCGGAATCGCGATCTCGGTCGCGGCCGCGACCGCTACCGCGGAACCGGCGGGGGCCTCTTCCGACCTCTCGATCGACGCCAACCGGGCCATTCGTGTGATGAGCGCCGCGTTGCGCTCGACCACGTCGCGCGCCGGCCCCGGCCCGACGTGCAACTGAAGCTCGACCCGCGGCGCGATGCTCATCTCGGCGCGAATGTTGCGCGCAGCGCGGACCACCTCGATCAGCGTCCCGACCTCATCGTCGGCGGCCGCGTCCACCCAATCGGCGCGGCGGTCCGGATAAGCCGCATTCATGATGAAGCCCTCTCCACGTCCCTGCGCGGGCAACGCCTGCCACAGCTCTTCGGTGACGAACGGGACAATGGGGTGGAGCATTCGCAGAGTTGTCTCGAAGACCGCGCTCAGTGTCGCCAGCGTCTCCTCGCGATCGGCCTGTTCGCCATCGAAGCAGACCTTCGTCAGCTCGATGTACCAGTCACAGAACTCGTGCCAGACGAACTGGTACAGGCGGCCGGCGGCGTCATTGAAGCGGTAGCCGTCGAGTGCGTCGCGGACATCGGCAACCGCGGCCGTGAGACGCGAACGAATCCATCGATTCGGCATCAGACGCGGCGCTTCGGGCATCGCGCAGGTGGCGTCGCCGACATCGTCGGCCTTCAACTGCCGGTAGCGATCGGCGTTCCAGAGCTTGTTGACGAAATTGCGGTAACCGCCGATGCGATCCTCGGACAGACGGATGTCACGCCCCATGGCCGCAAACGCGGCGAGCGTGAAACGGAACGCGTCGGCGCCGAACTCGTCGACGATCTCGAGCGGGTCGATGACGTTGCCCTTGGACTTCGACATCTTCTGGCCGTACTCGTCGCGCACCAGCGCGTGTATGTAGACATCCCGGAACGGCACCTCATCCATGAATCGCAGTCCGAGCATCATCATGCGCGCGACCCAGAAGAAGATGATGTCGAACCCGGTCACCAGCACGGAGGTCGGATAGAATCGCGTCAGGTCCTCAGCCTCATCCGGCCAGCCCTGCGTGGAGAACGGCCAGAGCCCGCTTGAGAACCATGTATCGAGGACGTCCTCGTCCTGACGGACCTCGCCGTTACAGTCCGGGCAGCTCTGAACGTCCTCGCGGCTGACGAGGGTTCGGTCGCACGAGTCGCAATACCACGCCGGAATCCGGTGCCCCCACCAAAGCTGCCGCGAGATGCACCACGGGCGAATGTTCTCCATCCAGGCGCGATACGTTTTCTCCCAGTGGGCGGGGACGAAGCGCGTGCGTCCTTCGTCGATCGCCTCCAGCGTCCGGTCTGCCAGTCCCCTGACCTCGACGAACCACTGAACGGAGAGCATCGGCTCGACCACGTTCTGACAGCGATAGCAGGTTCCGACGGAGTGCCTGTGCGCATCGACACGCTCGAGCGTCCCGTCGGCTTCGAAGCGTTTGACCAGCGCAGAGCGGCAGTCCTCTCGCGTTGCCCCTTCGTACTCCCCGGCCTCCGAGGACATGGTCCCGTCCTCGTTCATCACTGAGATCATCGGCAGATCGTGGCGCAGGCCCATCTCGTAGTCGTTGGGGTCGTGTCCGGGCGTGATCTTCACGGCACCGGAGCCGAACTCACGGTCGACGTACGAATCGGCGATCAACGGAATCCTGCGACCGAGCACCGGCAGCACCAGCTCGCGACCGATGAGCTCGGCGTAGCGCTCGTCCTCGGGGTGGACGGCGACCGCGGTATCTCCGAGCATCGTCTCGGGGCGGGTCGTCGCGACCGTGATATGACCGCTGCCGTCCGCGAACGGGTACCGCAGGTGCCACAGATGACCGTCGCGATCATCGTGCTCGACCTCGATATCGGACAGCGCTGTGTGGCATCGCGGGCACCAGTTGATCAGGTAGCGATCGCGGCGGATCAGTCCCTGCTCGTAGAGTTGGACAAAGACCTCGCGCACCGCACGCGACAGACCGTCATCGAGGGTGAAGCGTTCACGGCTCCAGTCGCAGGAGACACCGAGGCGTCTGAGCTGCTCGGTGATTCGGCCGCCCGACTCCTCGCGCCATTTCCAGACACGATCAACAAAGGCCTCGCGGCCGAGCGCGTGCCGGTCGGTCCCCTCGGCCAGCAGCTGCTTCTCGACGACGTTCTGCGTCGCGATTCCCGCGTGATCCATGCCGGGGATCCAGACGGTCGCCTCTCCGAGCATCCGGTGGTAGCGGCAAAGGATGTCCTGAAGTGTGTTGTTCAGGGCATGCCCCATATGCAACGAGCCCGTCACATTGGGGGGCGGAATTACCATGGAGAAAGTCTTCTCGCCCGGCTTCGGCGAGGCAGGCGCGAACGCGCCGCTCTCCGACCAGGCGGTGTACCACTTCTCCTCGAACGTTCTGGGGTCGTATCCGGCCACGGAGCCCGGGACTATAGACAGTGAGCCGAGAGGGTTCCAGCCAGCGGGCAGCCGACGGCATCCGGACGGCGGTCAGGCGGCCGCCGCGCGGCGCAACGGTTTGAGACGAAGCGGCCCGGTCGGTACATTCCCGCCACTCCCGGGACGCCCGCCGGCGACGCCCCTCGGGGCCCGAACGCGGCTCCCGGACACTGCAAGGAGCCATTCATGAGCCAACGTCCCTTCAAGGTCCTCGGTATCCAGCAGATCGCCGTCGGCGGTCTCGACAAGCTGCGCCTGCGCAAACTGTGGGTCGATACCCTCGGCCTCACGCTGAGCGGCGACTTTCAGAGCGAGAAAGAGAACGTCGATGAAGACATCGCCGTCGCAGGTTCGGGGCCGCTCAAGGTCGAGGTCGACCTGATGCAGCCGATCGATCCGGAGAAGCGACCCAAGGTTCACGACCCGGCGCTGAACCATGTAGGCCTCTGGATCGACGACCTCCACGCCGCGGTCGAGTGGCTCGAGTCCAACGGGGTGCGCTTCACTCCGGGCGGAATCCGCAAGGGAGCCGCCGGTTTCGATGTGTGCTTCATTCACCCCAAGGGCAATGACGAATCGCCAATCGGTGGTGAGGGCGTGCTGATCGAGCTCGTTCAGGCACCGAGCGAGGTCATCGAAGCTTTCGCCGCTCTGGCGGGCTGACAAGACTGCGGGTGCCGGCCGCTGCGGCGGCCGGCGCCTGTGAGCCGTTCAGCCGATCGCGCGATAACCGCCGCGGAAGTACAGCAGCGGATTGTCCTCGGAATCCACCGACCCGTCGAGAACACGGCCGATAAAGATCGTGTGGTCCCCCGCATCGACCGCCTGATCGACCTCACAGTCGAGCCAGGCCAGCGTTCCCTCGAGTAAGGGAACACCGGAGGCGGCGCGCCGGAACGGCGCTCCGCGCAGCGAGCCTTCTTCAGGCGGCTTGCTGGCGGCGAACGTGTTGGAAAGATCCTGCTGAGCCTGGGAGAGAATGTTCACTCCGAAATGTGAGGCGGCCTGCATCTGAGAGTGTGACACGGCCCCCTTGTCCACACACACAAGGATCAGCAGAGGTTCGAGCGATACCGACGTTACCGCGTTGGCCGTCATCCCGTGCAGCATACCCTCGACGTCGGTTGTCACGACGGTGACTCCGGTCGCGAAGTTGCCGATGATTTTGCGATATTCCGTCGAGTCGAGAGACACGCCTCTCCGCCCCCTCTTGCTGTCCGGTGGTGTCGTCTTTTCAGCAGGGCGGTGGTGCGAAAGGGGGGACTTGAACCCCCACGGCCTTGCGGCCACAGGAACCTGAATCCTGCGCGTCTGCCAATTCCGCCACTTTCGCGTGTCCCTGCTTCAGGCCGACGCGGATTCTACAGCATCGCAATCAGGCCGCAAGCCGTTGCGATGACGTTTGCGACCGGCACGGATGATGTTCCGACGCAGCCTCATCAGCTCGCCGAACATCCGGATCACGACCTGCGGCAGCAGCCCCGTCGCCTTCCCGTAGCGTCGCGGAAAGTGCCGCACACCGACCTCCACAAAACGCGCTCCGGACAGCCGCGCGCGCGTGAGCAGCTCGGCGCTGATCAACGCCCCGGTCGACTCGAGCGTCATGCCATCGATGACCGGCCGGGAGATCAGCTTGAAGCCGCAGTTGACGTCACGGAAGCGGCCTCCGAGGGTGAGACGCACCAGGACCCGGCTGTACATCCAGCCGGCAAACCTGCGAACGGGCGGGTCGTGCCGCGGCGCACGGTACCCCAGCACCATGTCGGCCTGCTCACGGCGCTCCCACAACGGCCCGAGATCTTCGATACTGAACTGGCCATCGCCGTCGCTGACGAGGATATGGTCGCCTCGCGACGCTTCGAGTCCGCTCCGGATCGCCGCACCGTACCCGAGATTCACGTTGTGCCGGACGATTCGCAGCCGAGGTTGGCGCCGCGCCATCGTCTCCAGCAGGCGGTCGGTGCCGTCATCGCTGCCGTCGTCTACGACATGGATTTCGTAGCGAATCCCGCTGCGCTCCATATGTCGTGTCGTCGACTCCAGCACCGAGGCGATGTTGGCCGCCTCGTTGTACGCCGGCATCACGATGCTAAGCTCCGGGCTCTGCTCCGTCGTTGTCATCCGCTCCCTCACCCCTTAAGATGGCCTCTCGCTCGCCCGAGGAGGACGGCCGCCCGGCTGGTACCCGCCGGAGATGGGCACGCCGCAGGAGGTGTGGTTTTGGCGCGAGGTCCCCGAACCGTGGTTCCCCATGAACCACGGCGCACTTCGATCTGGACGGCTCTGATTCTGATTACGTCGCTTGTCGCGGTGTTCGGAATAACCGCTTCTTACATGGTCCGCAATCACGAGTGGACGGACGCGTTCCTTTCGCGCCTGCCCGTCCCCGGCGCCGGTACCAGCATGGCGGCCGATCCGTCGCTGGCCGGTCAGCTTCGCATCCTCAGCAGCGAGGCCTGGTTCGCCCGCCTCGGCGATCAGTCGTCGACGTTGGTGGCTGAGACAGTGATCGTCAACGACGCGCTCCTGCCGGTGACCAATGTCGTGGTCGAGGCGGTTGTCATGGAGGAAGGAAATCGTATCCGCCGCGTGCACGCCGGGTGCGGACGCCCGGTCTCCGATCGGCTGATCGGACGCCTTCGCAGAGACGAACTCAAAGCACTGAACACCCTCGAGGTTTCCTCGACGGGAGAGCTCGCGACGGGAGAGACGATCCGTTGCCAGGTCGCTTTCGCGCGGCTGGAGCCGGGCCCTGACGAGGTCGTGTTCAGGATTGCTTCGGTGGAGCCCCTTCCCGGTCACTCTCCGCCTCTTTTTCATCCGGGGGGGTGACGTCGATCTCGTCGGGGGCCTTGACGGACTTGCGGAAGTTGCGGATGCCGCGGCCCAATCCCTCTCCGATCTCTGGCAGTTTGCCGGCTCCGAACATGATCAGAATGATCACGAGGATGATGACGAGTTCAGGAATTCCGAGGCCGAACATGGCTAAGTGTCACTGTTATTACGGCTAGAGGCAAGGCCGCACATCAATCGGCGTCCTGTGCCGACGGGTCGGTCCAGACCAGCACGGGGTGACGCGCTGCCCGCGTCTCGTCGAGGCGGGCCAGCGGCGTATTCGACGGCGCCGATTTCACGACATCCGGACGCTCGGACGCGTCTTCGGCGATCTCGAGCATCGCCTCGATGAACTCGTCGAGGGTCTCCAGGCTCTCGGTCTCGGTCGGCTCGATCATCAACGCACCGTTTACGACAAGCGGAAAATAGATCGTGGGGGCGTGGTAGCCGTAGTCGAGCAGCCGCTTGGCGATGTCGAGCGTCTTCACCCCGGTCGCCTGCTGGTGCTTGTCGTTGAAAACCACCTCATGCATCGAGCGCCCCTGGTACGGCAGGTGGTAGGCCCCCTCGAGCCGCGCGCGACTGTAGTTGGCGGCGAGCACTGCGGACTCGGTCACACGGGTCAGGCCGTCGCCTCCGCAGGCCAGCATGTAAGCGTAGGCGCGCACGAGAATTCCGAAGTTCCCGTGAAAGGATCGAACGCGGCCGATGCTGGCGGGACGATCGTGATTCCAGTGAAAGCCGTCTTTCGAACGCGCCACGCGCGGCGCGGGCAGATAGGGTTCGAGCGCGTCGCTGACCGCGACCGGACCGGCACCCGGCCCGCCTCCACCGTGCGGCGTTGAGAAGGTCTTGTGCAGGTTGAACTGCAGAACATCGGCCCCCATGTGACCCGGCTTGGCCTTGCCCATGAGCGCGTTCATGTTCGCGCCGTCCATGTAGACAAGCCCGCCGACCTCGTGAACCGCACGTGCGATCTCTTCGATCTCGACCTCGAACAGGCCGAGTGTATTCGGGTTGGTGACCGTTAATGCGGCGACCTGATCGTCGAGCAGCTCGTAGACGGTCTCGGCTTTCATGAGCCCGCGCTCGTCGCACGGCACCACCACCGCCTCGTATCCGCTCAGGGCCGCGCTGGCAGGGTTCGTGCCATGTGCGGATGACGGGATCAGGATCCGCGAGCGGACATCGCCGCGATCCTGATGCCAGGCGCGGATCATCTTGATGCCGGTAAGCTCCCCCTGCGCGCCCGCAGCCGGCTGCAGCGAGACATGCGGCAACCCGCAGATCTCCGCCAGCCAGCGCTCGAGCTCGAACATCAGCTCCAGCGCCCCCTGAACGGTCTCGTCCGGGGCCATCGGGTGCAGCGAGGCGAAGCCCGGAAGCGCAGCGACCCGCTCGTTGACGATCGGGTTGTATTTCATCGTGCAGGAGCCGAGCGGATAAAAGTTGGTCGCAGCTGAGTAATTGAGCTTCGAAAGCCGCGTGTAATGACGAAGGACATCGAGCTCCCCGACCTCGGGAAAACCTTCGAGATCCTCGCGAAGCAGGCCGGAGTCGATCCCGCAATCACCGTTGCCGGTCTCGACATCGATGCCGCAGCGGCCCGGGCTTCCCTTCTCGAAGATCGGTTTTTCCATCAACATGATCGGATCGTTCTCCTGCTCGCCCCACCGGATGATTTTTTCGCCCGCCGTGACCAATTGGTGCTTCGCCGGCGTAGCGTCATGAGATCGGCTTTCGCCGATCCGCGGGCGATGGCTGGTTTCTGTTCAGGCGGCGCGACGATTGGCCAGCCGCGTTACCAGCTGATCGATATCCTGCAGAGAATTGCACTCGGTCACCGTCACCAGCAGCTGTCCGCGACACATCGGGTCGTCAGGCAAGAGCTCCGACAGCCGCACTCCCGGGACGACACCGTGAGCGACGGCATCGCGGAACCAGCCCTCGCCGGCCGGCTCGGAGACCACGAACTCGTTGAAGAACGGCCCGCTGAATGTCCGCGTCAATCCGGCAGCCGCCAGCTTCGCCTCTGCAGTATGGGCAAGCTCCGCATTGCGCGCGGCGACAGCGCGCAGTCCGCGCCTGCCGGCCAGTGAAAGGTAGACCGTCGAGGCCAGCGCCGCCAGGCCCTGGTTCGTGCAGATGTTCGACGTCGCCTTCTCGCGACGGATGTGCTGTTCACGAGCGGCGAGCGTGAGTACGTAACCGCGTTTGCCGTTCTCATCGACGGTCTGGCCGACCAGCCGCCCCGGCATCTGCCGCACGTGCGCCCGGCGTGTCGCGAACAGACCGACGCCCGGTCCGCCGTAACTCATCGGCAACCCCAGACTCTGCCCTTCTCCAACCGCGATGTCCGCGCCGAGCTCGCCCGGAGATTTGAGCAGCGCCAGCGACAACGCTTCGGTGGTGGCCGTGACGGTCAGCGCGCCGTGTTTCGCCGCCAGCGTCGCGGCACCCTGCACGTCTTCGATGACGCCGAAAAGATTGGGGTAGCCGATACAGACCGCCGCAACGTCATCTCCAAGGAGTGCCTCGAGCGCCTGCGCGTCCGTGCGACCGTCCTTCCCCACCGGAACCTTGACGATCTCGCCACGACCGAAGCCGGCGAGATAGGTCTCGACCACAGCGCGATACTGCGGGTGCACCGCGTTCGAGATCAGTATTCGCCCTTTATTGCGCCCGATTCGAAGCGCCATGAGCACGGCCTCGGCCAGAGCCGACGCACCGTCGTAGACACTCGCGTTCGCGACGTCCATCCCGGTCAGTGTGGCCACATAAGTCTGGAACTCGAAGCAGGCCTGCAGCGTCCCTTGGCTGACCTCGGGCTGGTAGGGCGTGTAGGTGGTCGCGAACTCCGAACGCGAAAGAATCTGGCCAACCACCGACGGTACGAAATGGTTGTACGCGCCTGCCCCCTGGAAGCTCACCGGCGTGCTGTTGCGGGATGCCAGCGTCGAGAGCTTCTCGATCACCTGTTGCTCGCCGAGCCCGTCGGGCAACTTGATACCCGCGCGCTGCCGCAGCGGCGCCGGGATTTCGGAGAACAGATCTTCGACCGACTCGACGCCGATCCTGCCGAGCATCTGCTCGACGTCGCGGTTGCTGTGGGGGTTGTAGCGCATGATGTTCAGGAGATATCCGAGACCATTTCCTCGTATTCGGCTGCTTCCATGAGCTCCTCGAGCTCGGCTTCGGCCTCGATCTCCATGCGAACCATCCAACCGTCCCCGTAGGGGTCCTGGTTGACCACCTCGGTGGTGTTCGGCAGCTCGTCGTTGATCTCGGTCACACGCCCGGTGAGCGGCGCATACACGTCCTGAACCGCTTTCACCGACTCGACGACCGCGTAGGCCTCTTCCTTGGCGACCGGTTCACCGGACACCTCGGGCAACTCGATGAAAACCAGATCGCCCATCGCGTCCTGTGCGTAATCGGTGATTCCCATCACCACCGATCCATCTTTCTCAACGCGAACCCACTCGTGGGACTTGGTGTAACGAAGGTTATCGGGAAACTCCATCTCGAATCCTCTCGTAAAACGGTAGCTCTATTCTTTGCGCCGCTTTCCGCTTTCCGCGGATCTCCACGGCGAGTTCCACCGCCTCCTCTCCGCCCCCCATCAACGCCTCGCGATCGACCATCGCCAGTGCCACGCCACTCTCGCGGCAGGGGCTGTAGGAACCGCTTGTCACTTTGCCGATGCTCGTGCCGGAAGCAAGAACCTCGCAGCCGTCGCGTGCGATTCCCGAACTGACCTCCAGACCGATCAGCTGCCGTCGGGCGCCCCCGTCGTGCGCGGCCTGTAATGCCGCAAAGCCGATCATGTCGGGCCTGTCGAGTTTGACCACCCAGTCCAGCCCCGCCTCGAAGGGGCTGGTATCAGCGTCGAGCTCGTGGCCGTACAGCGGCAGAGCGGCCTCGAGGCGCAACGTGTCGCGGGCGCCGAGGCCAACCGGGACCAGCCCGTGCGCGGCACCTGCGGCGAGGATCGCCTCCCAGAGTGCCGCAGCGGCGTCGGCCGCGACGAACATCTCGAAACCGTCTTCCCCGGTATCCCCTGTGCGGGCGACGATCACCTCGTTCCCGGCCATCTGCGTCCGTGCGCAGCCGAAGCGGGGAAGCGAGGTCACAGCGGCGGCCACATCGGGCGCCAGCGCCTCGACCACCGCGACCGCAGCCGGTCCCTGCAACGCGAGAAGACCATAACGATCGCAGGCGTCCTCGATCGCGCACTCTCCTTGCGCGCGCTCGCGGATCCACGCGATATCGCGTTCCGCGTTCGATGCGTTCACGCAGGCCAGGAAGGTCTCGGGCTCGAGCCGGTAAACGATGATGTCGTCGACGACACCGCCAGCGTCATTGCAGATCAGGCTGTATTGCGCACGACCGACGCGCAGCCTGCGTGCATCGTTGGCAAAAAGACGCGCGCAGCACGATTCGGCCCCCGGGCCGGTGAGCAGGACCTCGCCCATATGGCTTACATCGAAAAGCCCGGCCTTGCTGCGAACAGTCAGGTGTTCATCGACGATGGATGTGTACTGGACCGGCATTCGCCAACCGGCGAACTCGACCATACGAGCTCCGGCAGCAACGTGCAGGTCGTGCAGCGGAGTGCGTCTCGGCTCGCTCATTCCCCCACCCTCTTCTCGCGACGTTCGCACGCCTCGACCGTATTGCGCAGAAGCATGGCCACCGTCATGGGTCCGACGCCGCCCGGCACCGGAGTGATGTGGCCCGCGCGCTCGACGGCAGCGGCGAATTCAACATCGCCGCACAGCTTGCCGTCGACGCGGTTCATGCCGACATCGATCACCACCGCGCCCGGCCGGATCCACTCGCCGCGCACGAGGCCTGGCACGCCGACAGAGGCGACGACAACATCGGCCGCCCCAACCCGGGCAGCGAGGTCACGCGTGCGCGAATGGCACATCGATACGCTCGCATTGCGCTCGAGGAGCATCATCGCCACCGGCTTACCGACCAGTACCGACCGGCCGACGACAACGGCATCCGCGCCGGCCAACTCGACACCGGTCGAATCGATCAGATCCATGCAGCCCTGCGGGGTGCATGGGCGGATTCCCGGTCGCCCTGTGAACAGCCGCCCCTGGCTGACGGGATGGAGTCCGTCGGCATCCTTGTCGGGGTCGATCGCCATGATCGCCGCATCGGCGTCGAGGCCTGAGGGCAGCGGCAACTGGACGAGGATACCGTCGATGTCATCGCGCCGGTTGAACTCGTCGATGACCGCGTGGAGACGGTTCTGCTCCGTGTCCGCCGCGAGCTCGACATGCTCGGAGAACATTCCGATTTCGGCGGCTGAGCGCTGCTTGTTGCCTACGTAGACGTGGGACGCCGGGTCATCGCCGACGAGAATCGTCACCAGTCCCGGAGGGCGCTTGCCGGCACCGACCCGCCCGGCGATGTGCTCGGCGAGTCCGGCCCGCACCGACGCCGCGCGCGCCTTCCCGTCGATGATCGCCGCGGCGCTCATTTCACCGCCTTCGACATGCTCTTGACCATTCGATCGACGGCATACTCGGCGACCTCGGCTGCCGTCGGCCGGCGCTCGTCGACCGTATCGACGAGCCTCTTGTAGGTCTTGTAGGCAAAACCGGGCGGGTACTCCGTGCCGTCGAAGTACTGAGCCCAGATCGCATCACCGGAGCTGACGTCGAGCATCGCCGCGTAGATCGCAGCCCCGCCGGTGCGCGTGGGCTTGCGCGGATCGCCGAGGCGCTCACGCATTTCGAGTACACCGCCGACCACGACGCCGTCGATGCGGTGATCCCGTGTCAGCTCTGCGAGCTGTTCGTCCATGGTGTCAGCCGCGTACGCGGAGACGGTCTCGTACGGGATGATCTCGAATCGCGGGTAACGGCTGAGCGCCTCGTAGAAGAACGCCGTGACCAGCAACGCAGACTCCTGCGAGGTCTCGGTCATGATCAGCGGATTGGGGCAGACGTCACAGGTCCTGCGGTCATCCTCGCTTCGGTACGCGAACGGCAGAATCGCGATCGTGCGCATCTTGACCGCCTTCTTCGACCCGGGCGATCGCAGGAACGACGGCAGATACGGGTCGATTGTCGCGCACCCGGTCACGGCGACGGCGACGAAGCCGAGCAGCAGACTCCGGAAAATCGCGATGCGGGAATACGCCATCAGATGTCGAGCTTGACCCCGAGACCGCGCAGCTGCGTCGCGTCGACCGGCGAGGGAGCCTCGGTCAACAGGCAGGCGGCCTTCTGCGTCTTCGGGAAAGCGATGACATCGCGAATCGAATCGGTGCCGACGAGGATCGCCACGAGCCGGTCGAGCCCCAGCGCGAGCCCCGCATGCGGAGGCGCCCCGTAGGACAGGCCGTCGAGCAGGAAACCGAACTTCTCGCGCGCCTCCTCCTCATCGATTCCAAGCATGGCCAGCACGCGCTGCTGGACGTCAGCTCGGTGAATACGAACCGAGCCGCCACCGAGCTCGACGCCGTTGAGGACCACATCGTATGCATCTGCACGGACCCCGAGCGGATCGCTCTCGAGACGATCGAGATCGTCGTCCTTCGGTGCGGTGAACGGATGATGGAGCGCGTAGTAGCGTTTGTCTTCCTCGTTGTACTCGACGAGCGGGAAGTCGGTCACCCACAGAAAGTCGAAGCGGTCCTCGGGGATCAGCCCTCGTGCCGTCGCGATACGGGTGCGCAACCCGCCCAGCACGTCGTGGACGACCTGCGTGCGGTCAGCGCCGAACAGGATCAGATCGCCGTCCTCGAGACCGAGCTGCGAGGTCAGCGTCTCGCGCTCGCCGTCGGAGAAGAACTTGACGATCGGCGACTGCCACTCGCCGCCCTCGTTGACCTTGATCCAGGCCATTCCCTTGGCGCCGAGCTCGCCGGCGATGACACCGAGATCGTCGATCTCCTTGCGCGACATCGACGCGCCGCCTTTGACGACGATGGCCTTGACCGAACCGCCAGCCTCGACGGCGGCGCGGAAGACCTTGAAGTCGGAAGCCGAGAAGATCTCCGACAGGTCGGTCAGCTCCATGCCGAATCGCGTATCGGGTCGGTCGCTGCCGAAGCGGTTCATCGCCTCGTCGTACGGCATCCGCGGAAACGCGAAATCGGACGCGAACTCCAGCCCGCGCAGATCGCGGAAGATGTTTTTCAGCAGAGACTCGACGACCTCCATCACGTCGTCCGACTCCACGAAAGACATCTCGAGGTCGACCTGGGTGAATTCGGGTTGCCGGTCAGCGCGCAGGTCCTCGTCACGGAAGCAGCGCGCGATCTGGTAGTAACGGTCCACCCCGCCGACCATCAGCAACTGCTTGAACAGCTGCGGCGACTGCGGGAGCGCGAAGAACTGTCCCGGGCTCACACGACTCGGCACCAGATAATCCCGCGCGCCTTCGGGCGTGCTGCGGGTCAGCATCGGGGTCTCGACCTCGAGAAAGCCTGCATCATTGAGGTGGTCCCGCGTCATTCGGCAGACGTCGTGACGAAGCCGCAGACTGCGCTGCATGACCGGTCGACGGATATCGAGGTAGCGGAAGCGCAGGCGGACGTTCTCGGTGATCTGCGCTTCGTCGTCGATCGCGAACGGTGACGGCTGCGCCGAGTTGAGAATCTCCAGTTCGTGCGCCATCAACTCGATCGTGCCCGTGGGCAAGCGCGGGTTAACGGTCTCCTCGGAGCGCGGCTGCAGAACTCCGCGCACGGCGATGACGTACTCGTTGCGCAGCTCTCCCGCGAGCTCGTGGGCCTCGCGCTGAATCTCCGGGTTGAAGACAACCTGCATCAGGCCCGTCCGGTCGCGCAGGTCGACAAAGATGACGCCCCCGTGATCACGCCGGGTATCGACCCAGCCGACCAGGGTGAACTCTTTGCCGGTCTCCGCCTCGCTCGGCTCGACGCAGTAGCAACTACGCTTCACGTCCGCTCTCTCCTTCGGCGCTCGCGATTGCCGCGAGGGCCGTCACGATCGCATCTGCGCTGTCAACGATCGCGAAACACGCGGGGTGATCGCGGCGCTCGGCAAGATCACGCACTGTGGCCTTCCCGCTCGCGAGTTCGTCTTCCCCGATAATCACCACGTAACGCACCCGTTCCTTGTCTGCGCGCTTGAGCTGAGCCTTGAGCTTGCGATCGCTGACGCCCAGCGCGACCCGATGGCCGTTGGCCCGCAGCCTCCGCGCGACGCCCAGAGCGCTCGCCGCCGCATCCTCACCGAGCGGCGCGACGAGAAACCCGGACAGCGCAGGGTCTGAGGGCGCTTCGCCGGCAGCCAGAACCATCCGCTCGATCCCCAGCGCGAACCCGATCCCGGGCGTCTGCGGCCCGCCAAGCTCCGAGACCAGGCCGTCGTAGCGACCACCGCCTCCGACGGCGTTCTGCGCCCCGAGGCCGGGAGCGAGGATCTCGAACGCCGTGCGACAGTAGTAGTCGAGACCGCGGACCATCCGTGGATTTGCCTCGACCGACACACCCGCCGCATCGATCAGCTCGAGCACCCGATCATGGTGGGATTTACACGGCCCGCACAGGAAGTCGAGCATCACGGGGGCGCCGCTCATCAGCGCCTGACACTCCCTCTGCTTGCAGTCGAGCACGCGCAGCGGATTGCGCTCCATTCGTGATCGGCAGTTGTCGCAGAGCCCATCGGCTCGCTCGCGCGCGTGCGCGAGCAGCGCCTCCCTGTGAGCCGGCCTGCACTCGCTGTCACCGAGCGAGTTGATCTGAATCTGTACCCCCTCGATGCCTGTCGCGTTGAAGATATCCGCGATCATACAGACCATCTCGGCGTCGCTTTCCGGGTCGTCGCGGCCAAGCCACTCGGCACCGACCTGCGTGAACTGTCGATAGCGGCCTTTCTGCGGCCGCTCCCGCCGGAACATGGAGCCGTGGTAGTAAAGCTGCGCCACCGGGCTCGAACGCGTCATCCCGGACTCGATGTAGGCGCGGGCAACCGACGCTGTCCCCTCGGGCCGCAGCGCGACGACCGTACCGTCACGGTCTTCGAAGGCGTACATCTCCTTCTCGACGATGTCGCTGGTCGCCCCCACCGAGCGGCTGAACAGCTCGCCGCGCTCGAGCAGCGGCAATTCGATCTCGCTGTACCCGTACGTGCGCATCACGCCGATCGCCGCGTCGAGCATCTGCTTGCGGCGCTCGGACTCGCCGGGCAGGACGTCGCGGAAACCCTTTACAGACTTGATCGTCATGGATGTTTCGGGCGCGTGAAGGCAGCCCGATGCGGGAGAGGCGGCAGATCGGGTCGAAGAGTCAACGACGCTTCGCAGTCCGCACGCGGAATCCGTCCGCGTCGACAGTGACCCGAATCGCGCCGTCGAGGTCCGTGCGAAGCATGGCGACTCCCCGCGCTGCGAGCCGCGCCACGACCGCCTCGGCCGGAAAGCCGTAGCGATTGGCCCGGCCGGCGGAGACCACGGCCAACGACGGCGCGACAGCATCGAGAAAACCTGCGGTCGAGGACGTCGCGCTGCCGTGATGCGGCGACTTGAGGATCTGTGCCCGCAGGTCGCGGTCGCCGCCGACCAGCGCCTGCTCGGCGGCCCGCTCGATATCGCCCGGCAACAGGATTGACTGGCCGGCGAAGCCGACGCGCAGCACGATGGATCGGTCGTTGTCGTCACAGGCGCCGGAACCCGGTCGCCGGGAAGGCTCGCCGGGTCTTCCCGGTCGATGAGTTTCGAGGCGGTCAATACGCCAGCCGCGGCCTGCCACGCTGCCGGTCCCTGTGGCATCGGCGACGCCTGCCGCGCCGTCCCGGTCGCATCCGCGCCCGCAGCCTCCGACGGACTCGAGGTCGACGACACGCACTCCGCGCGACGCCGCAGCGTCGAGCAACTCCGCGAATCCGGCCGAGCTGCACACGCCGCCGGGGTGCCACAGCTCACCGACCTCCATGCGCTCGACCAGATGCAGAGCACCGCCGAAGTGGTCGCTCTGAACGTGTGTGACGACAAGGTAGTCGATACGAGATACGTGCATCCGCCGCAGGGCGGGCTCGACGACTCTGCGCCCGCGACCTGCCGGCCCGGCGTCGACCACCGCGATCCGTCCGCCGGGCAGGCGCAGGATCGTCGAGTCGCCCTGCCCCACCGAGAGGAACACCGCGTCCAGCCGATCAACGCGGTAGCGCTCGTGAACCGCAGACAGAGCGCCTACCAGTGCGAGGCCGGCCATTGCAGCGACCGGCAGTCTCGACTCGCTCAGCAAGGCCACGGTCACCGCGCAGCTGAGCAACAGGGCGGCGGCAGCGCCCGGGGCGATCACCGCACTCTCGGCAAAAGGAAGCGCGGCGCCGGCGCCAGCGATCACCAGGACAAGCTTCGCGGCAAGCACGGCGGGTTCGAACAACCAGCCACCGAGGCCGGTCAGCGCGTGCATGACGGCCGCAATGAGCCCGAGAATGACCGTGGCAGCCACCGGCAGCGCCGCGAGCGGGTTGACCAACGGCGCGACCCACGAGACGCGCTGAAAATGATGGGCGATGAGCGGGAGCGTCGCGGCCCAGGCCACGGCGCTGACGGCCAGCGCGGCACCGAGCC
This sequence comes from Candidatus Nitrosopumilus sp., assembly GCA_964225545.1. Lineage (GTDB taxonomy): Bacteria > Desulfobacterota > Binatia > UBA1149 > SPBQ01 > SPBQ01. The sequence goes on from CAXQPB010000090.1 coordinate 18,395, forward strand.
AGGCCCGCAGCGGTGCGCGGCGTGAGCCAGCGGCCGTGGCCGGTCCTGCGGCTGTGCCCGCCGCCGTTCCGAACGCAGCACCGACGCGATCGTCGCGTGCCGCGGCTCCCGCGTGCTTCCGCGCGTTCCGGTGCGCGAGCGCCAGGATTGCCGCAGCCGCACTGAACGAGAGCTGAAACCCCGGTTCCATGACTGCGGCCGGCGCCGCCGCGAGTACGGCCAGCGCTGCCCACGCAAGCGCGCGGAACGGCCTGGCGGCGGTGCCGATGAACAGCGCACGCAGCGAGAGCGCTCCGCTCACCGATGCGCGCGCGACCGAGACGCCGCCCGCTCCCATGGTCGCGTAGGCGACAAGCGCCGCCAGCGCAGCGGCGGCGGCCGGTCGCACGACATCGCAGCCCGCGCGCGCGAGCGCGCTTCGCAGCGCAAGCGCACGGACGGCCCATACGACAAAGCCGGCAACGATCCCTACGTGTAGGCCCGAGATGGCGAGCACATGCGCAAGCCCGGCGGCGCGCATCGAATCGACGGTCGCCGGATCGAGCTGCGCCCGATCCCCCGTGACGAGCGCGATGACGAGCGCCGCAGCCGGGTCGTCGCCGAGCAGACGGGTAAGTCGCCCGGCCGGCGTGGCGGGCGCAGCAGGCGTTGCCGGCATCAAACCCCCTCCCCCGCCGGCAGCGGTCGATGGCAGCCGGTCGATGTCCTGCTCACTCCATACGAACGCGCTGACGAACAACCCCTGGCGGGCGTTGACGGCTTCCCAGTCCGGCTCGCCGAAGTTTCCGAAGCCCTCGATCCTGCGCAGCGTTGAGGTGAACGCGATCCGCTCGCCGACGCTCAGCCGGTCGCCCCCGTGGCGAACGTACAGAGCCACCCTGCCTTGCAGAACAGTGGGTGTGTCCAGCCGTTGGCCGTCTATCTCGACAACCACCCGCGCACCACCTCCTCGATTCGGACGCACCGAGGCGACCGTGCCGGCCATTCGCCGGGACGCCGCGCTGCGGACCTCGCCAGCGAGCAGACCTGCGACATGATCCTCGCCGGCAGGCGGCGCGATCGCGGAGCGCGCCAGCTTGAAGCTCCCGGCAAACACGAGCAGCGCGGCGATCGCGAGGCCGGTGATTTCGCGCCGCCGGCGAGCGCTGAACGGCCGTCCAGAAGCGGCTCGCAGGGCAAGCCGTCCGAGCGGGCCGGCGATGCCGGCGATGCCGGCGACGACAGCGATGCCGGCGACCGCGGCCGGAGCAGCGGCGAGCGAGCCACCCGCGGCAGCGAGGCGGTCCGCAGCAGAAAGACATTCTACCGCCCCATCGAGGAGTGCCCGGCCGTCGATCGCGCAGGGCCGCTGCCGGGTCCGCAGCGCCACCCACTGGCCGGCAAAGGCCGCGATGGCGAACAGCTCGATGCGTGCGTACGGCGCGGCCCCCCGCGGCGACATGAACCATGGGCTACAGCAGTTCGCCGCCGGACCTCAATGACATCGGAGTGATGAGGCGTTGCGGCGATTCGCCGGCGTCGCGGGGCGTACGCGTTTGCCGAATCGAGTTCAGGACCGACCGGCGTGGCTCAGTCGGCAAGCTCGCGGACGATACGCTCTGCGAGCTCCCGCGAGATCCCCTCGAGGGCTGCGATGTCTTCCGCGGAGGCCTCGCGGATCCGCTTCAGGCTGCCGAAGTGGGACAGCAACGCCCGGCGCCGGGCCGGACCGACCCCGTCGATGTCGTCGAGGCTCGAACGCAGGCGCCGTTTTGAGCGCAGCTCACGGTGAAATGTGATCGCGAACCGATGCGCCTCATCGCGCAGCTGCTGGAGCAGGAACAGCGCGCTCGAGTTCCTGCGCAACGCGACGGGGTTCGATCGCCCCGGCCGGAACACACGCTCTTCGCTGTGCTCGATCTCGGTGCCGGTGACATCGCTCGTCACGTGGTCCTTAGCTAGAGAACACAGCTCCACGCCTTCGACCTCGAGCTCCTCCATAGCGGCCACGGCCATCGCGAGCTGGCCCTTGCCGCCGTCGATGACCATCAGATCGGGCAGCCCGCCCTCGGCCTTTCCGCGAGCGAGTCGTCGCGACAGGATCTCTTTCATCGCGGCGAAGTCGTCGTTGCGCTGGACCTCCCGGAGCTTGTAGCGGCGATAACCGTTCTTGTCCGGGACCCCTTCATCAAACGCCACCATCGACGCGACCACCGAGTCCCCCTGAGAATGCGAAATATCGAAACACTCGATGCGCTTGGGAACGCTCGCCAGGCCGAGTCGCTTCTGCAACTCGGCCAGCGTCTTCTCGCGCCGCGCCGTCTCGTCGTTGCGCTCTCGAAATCCATGCGCGGCGTTCTCGACCGCCATCTCGATCAGCCGCCGCTTGTCTCCTCGTTGCGGCACGAGAACCGAAACCCGGCGACCACGCAGGCCACCGAGATAATCCGCGAGCGCGTCCATTCCCTCCATCTCGATCGGCAGCAGGACCTCGTCGGGTACGAAACGATCGCCCTCGTAGAATCTCGCCGTCAGCGACGAGAGGACCTCCTCGTCCGGCAGCTCGTGATCCTCGAACTGGTAGGCGTGATGGCTGACGAGTTTGCCCGAACGCACGAGCAGCACCTGCGCTTCGACGTAGCCGCCCTCGCGATACAACCCGAACACATCGCGGTCACCGCCGCCGTGGGTCACGACCTTCTGGCGCTCGGCGACCTTACTCACCGCAGCGATCCGGTCGCGCAGGCGCGCCGCGTCCTCGTAGCGCTCTTCGGTCGCCGCCGCGTGCATGCGCGCGGTCAGCTCACGGACCAGTACTTCGGTTTTGCCGTCGAGCAGCTGCATCGCGCCTTCGAGGTGGCGCTCGTAATCCTCGCGATCGACCTCGAGCACGCACGGCGCCATGCAGCGCTTGATCTGGTACTCCAGACAGGGACGTGAGCGGTTGCGAAAGACCGCATCCGAGCACGTCCGCAGCGGGAACACCTTGCGTATCGTGTCGATCGACTCGCGGAGACTCGCGGCCGACGCGTAAGGTCCGAGATAGGTGTTGCCGTCGCGAACGATCTTGCGCGTGACCAGAACGCGGGGCCAGTCGTCCCTCGTCGTCACTTTTACCGAGAGATAGCTCTTGTCGTCCTTCAGCTTGATGTTGTAGCGCGGCTTGTACTGCTTGATCAGGTTGTTTTCGAGGATCAGCGCTTCGGTCTCGGTGGCGGTGACGAGCGTGTCGAAGTCGGCCGCACGATCCATCAGAAATCGAACCTGGTAACGGTTGTCCCCCGCGTTCACGTAACTGCGCATCCGGGCGCGCAGGTTCTTCGCCTTCCCGACGTAAATCACACGGCCGCGGCGATCCTTGAACAGGTAGACGCCCGGGGTCTGCGGCAGCGTCGCGACCCGGGCAGAGAGGTCGACCTCCTTCGCAGCGTCTTCTGCGTCGGCGCCGGTGTCCGCGTCAATGCCGCCGCCCTCCGGCGGCCGGCCCGTCTCGTCGCCCTCAGCCATCGAGCCCGAGTTCCTGCTGTTCGAGCCGCCTCGCACGATCCCGCAGCTCGGCGGCCCGCTCGAAGTCGAGCGCATCGGCGGCCTCGTGCATCTGCTTGCGCAGCTTCTCGATCTCACGCCGCACCTGAATGCTGTCGTGATACTCGCCGCCGTCCTCAGCCACCTGCGGCAGCCGCGCGTAATCGGCTTCGGCCATGCGTACGAGCGGGTCATCGATCGCCTTGCTGACCGATCGCGGCTCGATGCCGTGCTCGAGATTGAACTGCTCCTGGATCTCCCGGCGGCGCTCGGTCTCGCCGATCGCCGCACGCATCGAAGCGGTCATCGCGTCGGCGTACATGATGACGCGGCCATTGAGGTTGCGCGCGGCGCGCCCCATCGTCTGGATCAGGGAGCGAGTCGAACGCAGGAACCCCTCCTTGTCGGCATCGAGAATGGCGACCAGCGACACCTCGGGAAGATCGAGTCCCTCTCGCAGCAGATTGATTCCGACCAGAACATCGAACTCGCCCTTGCGCAGGTCCCGGATAATCTCCACCCGCTCGATCGCATCGATGTCGGAGTGCAGGTAGCGCACACGCACGCCGATGTCCTGATAGTAGTCCGTCAGGTCCTCCGCCATCTTCTTCGTCAGCGTCGTGACCAGCACACGCTCGTTGGACTCGACGCGCAGGCGGATCTCCTCGAGCAGGTCGTCGACCTGCCGTGAGGCCGGCCGGATCTCGATCTGCGGGTCGACCAGCCCGGTCGGCCGCACGAGCTGCTCAACCACGGCCCCTCCGGACCGCTCCAGCTCGAAGTCCCCCGGAGTCGCCGAGACATAGATGGTCTGCCCGACCGTCTCCTCGAACTCCTGGAAGTTCAGGGGCCGGTTGTCGAGCGCGGACGGCAGGCGGAAGCCGAACTCGACGAGGGTCTCTTTGCGCGAGCGGTCGCCGCGAAACATCGCGCCGATCTGTGAAACCGTCACATGACTCTCGTCGATGAACGTCACGAAGCCTTTCTGGAAATAGTGCAGGAGAGTCGGCGGCGATTCGCCGGGTTTTCGTCCGGTCAGATGACGGGAGTAGTTCTCTACCCCGGGGCACGTCCCCATCTCAGAGAGCAGCTCGATGTCGTACAGGGTGCGCTGTTCGAGACGCTGGGCCTCGAGCATCTTGCCGTCGCGACGCAGCTCCGCCAGGCGATCGCCGAGCTCCTGCCGGATGCCCTCGATGGCCTGCTCCATCCTTTTTGAGGAGGTGACGTAGTGGCTGGCCGGGTAGACACACAACCGGTCGATCTCGCGGGCGACTGCGCCGCGCAGGGGGTCGATCTCGCGGATCGCCTCGACCTCGTCATCAAAGAACTCGATACGAACCGCGCGCGAGTCTTCGTAGACCGGAAAAATCTCGACGACATCACCGCGCACACGGAACGTCCCGCGATGGAAGTCGGCGTCGCTGCGCTTGTACTGGATCGCCACGAGCTTCTTAAGCACCTCATCGCGATCAATGCGCATGCCCCTCTCGAGGAAGAGCAGCATCTCGAAGTATTCCTCGGGCGAACCGAGTCCGTAGATGCACGAGACGGATGCGACGATGAGGACATCCTTGCGCTCGAGCAATGCGCGGGTTGCAGAGTGTCGCAGCTTGTCGATCTCGTCGTTGATCGACGCGTCCTTCTCGATGAACGTGTCGCTGGACGGCACATACGCCTCGGGCTGGTAGTAGTCGTAGTAGGAGACGAAATAGCGGACCGCGTTCTCGGGAAAGATCTGCCGGAACTCGTTGTAGAGCTGCGCAGCGAGCGTCTTGTTCGGCGCGAGCACCAGCGCCGGGCGGTCGAGCCGGGCGATGACGTTGGCCATCGAGAAGGTCTTCCCCGAACCGGTGACGCCGAGCAGTACCTGGAAACGGTCCCCGGCCTCCACCCCGCCGGTCAGCGCGTCGACGGCCTCAGGCTGGTTCCCGCGCAGCTCGAAGTCGCTGACCAGCTTGAAGTTTCCGGGCAGATCCATGGCGCCCGACCATACCCCGGCGCGCGGGGAGCGTCACCCCGCGTCGCGGCCGGCGCTTCGCCGCGGGGAGAGGCAGGCGGCGGCGGAGGCTGCGAAACAGGGTCCGCAGGCCTGCGGCTGGCGCTCTCGGCGGCCATCGGCTAGCGTTCGCCGTTTCGCGGCCCGGTACCTTCTGAACAGCGGGTGCAGGGCCACCGATACCAACACTGAACCGGAGGTCCCCCGTGATCGTTCGCAAGACACTGTCCCTTCTCGTCACCGCAGCCCTGTCGCTCGGAGCGATCAGCCTCGCGCTCCCTGCCGCTGCCGACCATCACGGCGATGACCCGGTGCCGGAGATCACACCGGCGTTCGACAAGAACCAGACAGCCCACGACCCCAAGCACTCGCCGAAGATCACGGCGCCGTCGAAGGTCAAAGCCGGAGAGTGGTTCGATGTGACGATCGAGATCGGCAAGGACGCGCTGCATCCGTCGATGGACACACACTTCATCCGCTACATCGCGCTTTACAACGGCGAGGTCGAGATCAACCGGACCTACCTGCACCCGGTTTTCAGTATGCCGAAGGTCACCTACACGATCCGTCTCGAGAAGAGCACGACACTGCGTGCGATGGAGGAGCCGAACCACACGGCCGGCTGGATCACCGAACACCCGATCACCGTCGAGTAGAACGCGTCGGGCACTTTCTCCGGAAGGCCCGCAAGGCCCGCCACGCGCACAAGGCCCGGCCGAGGCGGTCAGGCGCGCACGGTCATCCTGCGTTGTCCGCTGACCATGCCGTCTCCAGGCGACCGCCGCCGGGCCCGACCTCGACCTCCACAGTCCGTGTGCCGAGCTTCTGGTGCCACAGGCGGACCGGATAGCGGCCTGCAGGCAGGTCGTTCAGAGTGAACGTCCCGTCGCTGCCCGTGACCGTCGTGAATGCGTTGGGGTCAATGACGACGACCGCGCTCATCCAGTAGTGCACATCGCACTCGGCGCGCAGGATCTCGGGATTCTCGAAACGAAACGTATCGGACGCGCCCTTGATCTGCGCCCGGTTCACCTTGCGGTTGAGCTCCGAGATCGTGCGGAAATTGTGGAGCACCGGATCCCCGTTACGAACCTCGAGCTCCTGTCCAGGCGCGAGCAGCGTGACGTGCGGCACGAACACGCATTTGTGCTGATCGATGACCGCCGGTGTCGTTGACGTCATGGGCGGCGCGCCGGGCACCTCGACCGTCACCACCACATCGGAGATTCCCCCCGACGGCCCGATGACCAGCGACGGGTCGGCGATGCTCCCGTCCTTGCCGCACACCCAGTCGTCGATCGCGACCGAAAGCGGCGCAGGCGCGCTGACGTCTTCGCCCGCCGTGACGCGTCCGGTCAGCTGTGCCGTGGGCCGGGCAGCCCCATCGCTCGCAACCGCGTGTTGAGCGGCAGCCGAGACAAGCACGACGGCAAGAAAGGTTAGGATGAGAGCAGAGCCCCGAAGCGTTCGCATCGCGCAGACGCTAACAGAGGCTTGTGCCGGTGGCGAGCCAGCCGCGGGAGCGACGCCGGGATTCGGAACCCGGCGCTGAGCTGTTCGGGCCGCGACTTGAAGAGAGCGCCGGGCTGCGCGCCGGGCTGCGCTCAGTGCAGCGCCTTCATCGAGGTGCTGAGCTGCATGACCGCGGGCGCAAGGATGACGATGAACATCGTCGGAAAGATGAAGAAGACCAGTGGAAAGAGCAGTTTGACCGCAGCCTTGTTCGCCTGCTCCTGAGCGCGCTGCCGTCGGCGTTCGCGCAGCTCGCTGGCGTAGATCCGCAGAGCCTCGACGAGGCTGCCGCCGAGCTTCTCACTCTGGACCATGAACGCGGCGAGCGCTTTGAGATCGTCGACACCGTTGCGCGCGCCGAGGTTGTGGAAGGCCTGGTCACGAGGCACACCCGCCTGAAGCTCGTAGGTCATGTACTTCAGCTCACTGCCCATGACATCGTTAGCGATGCGGCTTCGCTCGTTGGCGACACGGTCGAGCGCGGCATTCAGACCGAGCCCCGCCTCCACGCAGATGATCAGCATATCGAGAACGTCCGGCAGTGACGTGATGATCGTCAGTTGCCGCCGCGCGATTTTGAGATTCAGGTAGAGCCTGGGCAACACGAAACCGAGCAGGCCGCCGACCAGGGGCATCGCTACAGGGTGGAGCCGATCGGAGTCCACGACGTAGACTGCGGCGGCGTTGAGCGCCAGAAGCAGGAGAGCGAAGATCACACGGATCCCCGTGAAGAACGCCGGCGCTCCTGCGCTGCGCATGCCGGCGTAAGAGAGCATCTGCCGCGTATCGATCGCGTCCTCTTTGCGATCCGTCTCGAATTTCGACTGCGACCAGAAACCGACCTTCTCGACCAGTGACTGCGCCAGCCGGAGTGTGCTGTTGGGCTCGCTGTCGGGGCCGCCGCCGGCGGCGATAGTGCTGACCGAGGGACCCGTCACCTGCGCCAGTCGGCGCTGCCCGGCAGTCTTGCGCGAGGAGACCAGCGACGCGACGCCGAACGTCAGCGTGCAGACGGAGACAAACACGGTAAGCGCGATGAGTTCGATCGGCACGGTGCCCCCTCAGAAATTCACGCGGCAAGCGCGGCGGATGAAATAGAAGCCGGTGACCTGAAGCACGAACGAGAGCTTGAGCAGGTTCTTTCCCGTATCCGTGGTGAACAGCGTCTGGAGATAGTCAGGCTGCATGCCCTGGATAATGATCCCGAGCGCGATCGGAAGAGCCCCGACGATATAGCCGGAGAAGCGGCCTTCCGCGGTCAGCGAGGTGACTTCCTGCTCCATGCGGAAGCGTTCGCGTATCGTGCCGGCGAGATTTCCTAGGAGGTGGGTCAGGTTGCCGCCGACCTCACGCTGAACGAGCAGCGCGGCAACGAAGATCTTGAGATTCTCGTCGATGATGCGGTTGTTGAAGTTCTCCATCGCACGCTTTACCGGGACTCCGAGATGCAGCTCCTCGACCGTCTCACGGAACTCGAGAGCGACCGGGTCCGGCATCTCCTCCGAGATCACCTGCATGGCACGGTCGAGCGTATGACCGGCCTGCAGCGAGTTCTTCATCATGGTCAGCGCGTCGGGGAGCTGCTGCGCGAACATCCGGAACCGCTTGGCTCGCTTCTGCCGGATGAACACAACCGGGATCGCTCCACCGAAGGCGAATCCGGTCGCCGTCATCAACACGCTCCCGGTCGAGATATGAGTCGAAACCCCCGCCGCTGCCGCGAGCAGGAGCGTGACGAGGACCACGGCACCGGGGCTGGTTCTGATACGGGCCTGCAGCAGCCAGAGGCGCAGCATTCCGGCGAAGGCGGCGCCGCCGAGCAGCGCGTTGAGAAACGGGATTTCGCTGAACTTCTCGTCGCGCACGATCGAGACTTTGGGAGCGGGCGCGGCAGACTTGCGTCTGCTGCCGGTCGCCGCGCCCGTCGCGGTGGCCGTATGCCCGTTCAAGCGGGCGTTGACGACATCTTTACGGGTCGCGTCGGAGCGAAGTGCGTAAATGCCCCAGAAAACGATTCCGACGGCTGCGGAGATCATCCCTGCGATGATCGCCGGCTCGGTCACGACACCCTCCGGTTGAGGAAGAAGTCGTCGCCGAGGTTGATCCCGCAGGCTTCGAGGGTCTCGGTAACACGCGGGCGGATTCCCGTGCACTCGAAGTAGCCTTCGACCTTGCCCTCGGAGTCGACGCCGGTCTGGACGAACTGGAAGATGTCCTGAGCCGAAATCACGTCGCCTTCCATGCCCGTGATCTCGGTCACCTTCGTGACCTTCCTCGTCCCGTCGCGTTGGCGCGACTGCTGCACGATGAAGTTCACTGCAGAGCTGATCTGCTGGCGCATCGCCTGAACCGGCAGCTCCACACCGGCCATGAGAATCATCATCTCCAGGCGGCTCAGGCAGTCGCGCGGATTGTTCGCGTGCAGCGTCGTGATCGAACCGTCGTGACCGGTGTTCATCGCCTGCAGCATGTCGAGCGCCTCCCCCGCCCTGCACTCGCCCACGACGATGCGGTCGGGCCGCATACGCAGGCAGTTGCGGACGAGATCGCGCGCGGTCACCTGGCCCTTGCCCTCGAGGTTCGCCGGTCGCGTCTCCAGGCGCACGATGTGCGGCTGCTGGAGCTGGAGCTCCGCTGCGTCCTCGATGGTGACGACGCGTTCGTTCTCGGGGATGAAGCTGGACAGGCAGTTCATCAGGGTCGTTTTTCCCGACCCCGTCCCGCCGGAGACGATGATGTTCTGGCGCGCGCGAACGATCGCTTCGAAGAACTGCGCCATCTCCTCGGTCATCGATGCGAACGAGACGAGGTCATGGATGTGAAACGGGTCTTTGCCGAAGCGGCGGATCGACAGTGCAGGACCGTCGAGTGCGATCGGCGGGATGATGGCGTTGACACGCGAGCCGTCGGGCAGCCGCGCATCGACCATCGGCGAGCTGGCATCGACACGGCGGCCGACCTGCGAGACGATCCGATCGATGATCTGAATCAGGTGTTCGTCATCGCGAAAGTGAATATCGGAAAGCTGAAGCTTCCCACGCCGTTCGACGTAGATCTGTCTCGCGCTGTTGACGAGGATGTCGGAGACGCTGTCGTCCTTGAGCAGCGGATCGAGGGGGCCGAAACCCAGCACCTCGCTGGTGATCTCCGCCTCGAGCCGTCTGCGATCCTCGTTCGAAAGCGGCAGCTCCTGCTGCTCGAGCAGGCGTCCGATGACCGCGCGGATCTCCTCGCCGGCCTCTACCGGGCCGAGAGATCCGATCGCGGCAAGATCGAGCCGATCGATCAGCTCGGAGTGAACGCGGACCTTGAGCTCCTTGGTGTGCTCGCTCTGTGCGCTTGCCCGGGAGGCCTGTGCCTCCGCCTTGGCCGCAGCGCTGCCGGGCATCGACGGCGCCGAACGTTTCGCGTCGACGGTTCTGGAGTTTTTGTCGGGCTTTGAAGCCGACTGCGGCCGCGCCGTAACTTTTGATGACGCCGCCGCGGCAGCGTTTTTCGGAGCCACGCTGCCGCCGGAGGTCGCGCCCCCGCGCTCACGCACGCGGTCCAGCAAGCCCACGCTCAGGCCCTCGCTTCCGAGAACAGGCGTCCGAACAGTCCACCACTGCGCCGAGCGCTCGCCGCAACGCCGGCCTCAGACGCGGCGATTCGATTAATCGCGGCGACCAGCGGGCTGCGCGTATTGATCTTGGCCAGCGGGCGGCCCTGGTTGGCCGCTGCGACCGCTGTCGCATCATCGACCGGAAGCACGTGAGCGATCGGCTTGCCAAGCGCCTCCGAGACATCCCTGGCGGTAATTTCGGAGCGTGGCACCTGACGGTTGAGAACGAGCTGGAAGCGCTCGGGGTTCACACCGAGACGTCCCATCGTGTCGAGCAGCCGCTGGATCGATCGCACCGAGGCGACAGTGTTGTCGCAGACCAGGTAGATCGAATCGGCCTTCTCCAGCGCGACGAACGTCGTCTCGTTCAGGTACGAAGACGTATCGACGACAACATGGGGAAACATCGTCCCGAGCGTGTCGAGGATCTCTTCGACATTCGACGCGCTGATCGCCTCGCTGTCCTCGAGATTGAACGGCGGCGAAAGAACATGAACCCCGTCGCTGTGAGCATACAGGGCCCCCTTCATGTAGGCGGGGTCGAGGTTATCGATGCCGTGGCAGACGTCGAGGATGGTGTACAGCGGCCGGTAGTCGAGAAAGACCGGCGTCTCGCCGGACTGCAGATCGAGGTCCACCAGCGCGACGCCCTGCTGCGTGTGGGCATGAAGCGCGGTCGCGAGGTTTACGGCCAAGGTGGTCGAACCGACGCCGCCGTGAGGCGAATACACCGCGATCAGTTTCGACTCGCCGTCGTGCGTCGTGGCCGCCTGCCTGCGGCGCTCGCCGAGGCTCACGCAGGCGCGATGCAATTCTTCGCAGCCGGGAACCGCCGAAAGAAGCTCGTCGGCTCCGGCACGAATCGCTTTGACCACGGCCTCAGCGCGGCGTTCGCTTGAGACCGCGAAGGTAAAGACGTTCTCGCGAATATTCTTGAGCTGCTCGAGGACGAGCGCGCCGGCGCCGCCCGGTTGCTCGTCGAGGAAGATCACCGCCACATCGGCCGAGATGCGGCGGAGCATGTCCGCCGAGTCCGCGAAACCGGCCGCCTCCACAGTGACGTCGAAGCCCGCGACTGCGGAAAACGCCGTCCGTATGCGCGCGGCATTCTCTTCGTTCTGCGTCACGACCAGTGCTGTTACTTTCTCGCTCACGACCTGCCTCTCCAACTCAACGCCTTCAACAATTCAGAGGGTCTACGAATACGACGGTTCACCGGCGCCCGGGCTCACCAGGGCCGCGGTCGCGTGACCTTCGCGTCCGTCTCCTGAGTCTTCACCTCGTCGCGGGTCAGTGGTCCGCGATCGGTCGGCAACGCGACCCGGCGTCCGACTTCGATCGGATCGACCAGACGCGGGCGGACAACCATCACCAGTTCCTTGATCTCGTTCTTGTATTCGGTCGCACGGAAGAAGTAGCCGAGAAACGGAACGTCACCGACGAACGGCATTTTCGACTCGATCTCCTGCTTCGTTTCCTTGATCAGGCCGGCGATGATCAGGCTCTCGCCATCCGACAGCGACACGTCGGTATCGACTCGCCGGGTGATGAAGGCCGGCACATTGAAACCGAACAGTTCAACGCCGGCCGCGAAGTCCGGCTCGCTCACTTCGGATACGACCTCGAGGTCGATCATCCCGTCAACGCGAACCCTGGGGACGAACAGCAACTTGGTGCCGAACTCCTTGAACTCGATCGTCGTGTCCTGGTTCTGCGTGATGACAATCGGGATCTCGCCGCCGGAGAGGAAGTTGGCCTCCTGTCCGCTGCGCGCGAGCAACTTCGGCTCGGCGAGCACGCGGGCGAGGTTCTCGTCCTGAAGCTGTTTGAAGAGGACGGCGATGTCTTCGCTGAGATTGACGACAGCCCATGAGATGCCGCCATCGAGCGCGATCGGCAGCAGTGGCTCGGACTGCCCCGAGGGGTAGGTCCCCCTGACCGGGGCGGCGTTGCCGTACTGCGAGATCCCGGCCCAGTTGCTGTTGATGACGCGCACATCGACACCGTGCTGCTCCATCGCGGTCCGGTTGATCTCCGCGACCGTGACCTCGAGCATCACCTGATCCTGCAGCGTGTTGCCGACAACGAGACTGTTCATCGTGTAGTTGCCGGCGCGATCCCAGATGATGATCGACGTCTCGCCTTCGGCCAGACCGTTGATCATCACCTGCCGCGGCGTGACTACGAGCACCTCGGCGATCTCGGGGTTGGCGACGGCAACGCGCTTCGCTTCGCTCTTCAGATCGACGATCAGCGACTTGCCTGCGAGCACCCGCATGATGTTCGGCTGCGAGTCGGAGTCAGCGGCGCGCGCCGCTCCGCGCACGCTGGCGGGGTTGGCGTGAACCGCGGCTTTGTCGGAAGCCGATACGACAGGCGCGGGCGCGGCCGCACCCGGCATGGGAAGCTGTTCGTGCATAGCCGCCTGCGAGATCTGCACAGGTTCGGGCTTCGACGGCTGCGCTGTCCCGGGAAATCGTTCGACGAAAGCATCGATGTCGCTCTGCCCGGATGCCGCGAACCGCACTCCGGCAGGCTGTGAATTCCAGACACGGTCATCGTCGGAGAAGCGGTTGCCTCCGGTCTCCGGTGCCGGCAACGCGTCCCCGGCGGGAAGAGACGAGCCCGAAGGGGTCTCGCTGACACGGACGCCCCCGATGCGAGCCGCGCTACGTTCGCCACGACCGAGTTCGTGAGAGGGCACGATTCCCAGGCGTGGTCCGATCGGGTCGATGCGTACGGCCGCAGGCGCGGTGGAGCTCACAGCGAGCACGCCGAGCAGGACGGGCATGAAAACTATGGCCGCCACTGCGATGGAGCCGCGACGGCCCGTCGCGTGAATCTCAGAAGTTTGCATGTGTTCGCTCCACGCCACGGATCAACTCCACCACCGAGCCGACACGCTTGGCCGCCTCGCCTCCCATCACTTCGAAGATCGAGGTGCCGCCGGACCAGACCGTCCGGTCATCACGGTCGTTGCGCATCACCAGATGCAGGCTGCCCTGATTGGTCGCCAGCGTGACGACCTCGGCCTGCCGCGGCGAGACATTCAGCGTGACCGTGTTGACGACCACGGGGCGGCTGTCGCGGTTCTCGATGGACTGCGCGATCGCCAGAACTTCGGTGTCCTGCAGGATCACGCGCGTGCGCGCAGGCTCGTCGTCGTCGGCGGAAACGGTCAGCAACACGTCGACGTGGCTGCCCGGGGCAACGAAGCCCGAGATGCCGGTAACCTCATTGACCTTGATCGAAATCGCCCGACGTCCGGCCGGTATGAGCATCGAGAGGACACTGGGCGCTTTGGTGTCGAGGAACTTCGCGTTGGTGAGAACGTCGTTGCCGAAGATCTCGGCACGCGCGAGCTTACCGACCGCCGCCTCTACCGAGGTGAACGCGCCCTCGGGCACGGAGTCGGCGGGCCACCTCACGAGCTTTACATGGTCTTTCTCGACGACCTGCCCGCGCGAGATCGTATCGGCGGCAACCGCTACCGAGATCTTCGCGACCTCGACTTTGACGGGCTCCGCCTGATGATTCTTCAGATAACCGAGAGTCATGAATCCGGCGACTGCCGCGAACACGACTCCGATACCGATGATCACTACCGGCTTGCCCATGGGATCACCTCCATCACCGAGACGGCGACGCCGCCTATCATTCCAACCGCCAGCAGGACGCCGTACGGGACAGTTTCAACGGCCTGGGCGTGCTCGAGTCGTACCGGCCTCACACCGCCGGCGAGGCAACCGAGGTCGGCCAGCACCGAGCGAATTCCACTGGCCAGCTGGCCGCTGCGCAGCAGAGACAACGCGCCGACGAAACCGCCGAGCACAACGCCCATGGCCAGCCCGGTAAGCGTCACGACCGCTCCAAGGAAGGTTCCGATCGCGGCGACGAACTTGACGTCCCCTCCCCCGATCATTCCCATCGCGTACGGGATCAACAGGATGCCGAGCCCGGCCGCGAAGCCCTGGAGCCCGATGAGCACGCCTGCGACGCCGAAGATCGCAGCCTGCAGACACAGCCCGCTGATGGTGGCAATCAGGTTCAGCCGATTGGAGATACGGCGGTGACGTAGGTCGGAGATTGAGGCGGCCAGCATGAAGGCTGACGCTGCGATGAAGATGATCGGATGATTTTCCACAGCCCTGCCACAGCGCGCGTCCCGGGGGCCGCACGCACGAAGATCCGCCTTGATCGTGCAATCGACATGCCATGGACCGGGCCGTATCGGATCGTGAAAATGCCCCTTTACCCGCGTCTACACGCCGACCCGGCGGTTGCCATGTCGACAACCTTGCGCGGCTGCGTGTACATCGCTGAACGCTGATCGCTGATCGCTGGACGCTGATCGCTGCTGAACGGGCCGGTTCGCGTTGAAATCCGCGACGCGCATCCCTAGCCTGACGTCATGCTCTCGCGTCTGCTCTCACTCGGAGTGTTCGTCCTTCTCGGCGTCGCGATCGGTTTCGCGCTCTGGGGCTCCCGAGTGTCGCAGCTGTCGCGATCGGTCGAGAGGCTCATGCTCGATGACGAGACGCTGAGAACACGTCTTGCGGCTGCGCAGGCCGCCGCCGATGACAATGAGACGGCGCTGCTGGTGACGCTCTCTGAACTCTCGGCCGAGGTCGGCGCTCAGGCGGGCATCATCGCCCGTCAGGAATCGAAGATTCATGAGCTGGCGAGCGCCGAGCTCAGTCGCATCGAAGCCTCGCGCAAGCACTGCGAACAGGTCGAGTCGCGTATGCAGAATGAGCTCGAATCGTGCCTGTTCGTTCGCGCATCTCTCGAACGTCAGGTGCAAACTCTCGAGCGCCTGAGCAAAACACCACGCGAGGGGACCGCTGCGATCCGAACCCGTCGGTCGTCGGCGCAGGAAGTTTTCGACCAGGTCACGGGTAGCAGATAGCGCTACTTCCCACGCAACAATCACGGTCTGTATAGAAACACTTTTCTATACAGGCAGGCCTCGATGCTCTTCAGTGCAATCCTGCAAGCGCAGAAGAGTCCGTCGCATACCTGCCCGATCGATCCGCGCCTCTCGCGCACCGCGTCGCGTACACAGCGTACGCCGGAGCATACGCCGGGTGACGCGTCGAAAGCTTGCCGATCGTCGACCGCACGGCACATCGCTGTCGCGCCCGAGAATCCGTCGCCGTGCGGATTTCGAGCACGATTCGAATCCCGTTCAACGAGGTGAGCCCTTATTGACGGACCTCATGTCGGTTGTCGTGAAAGGTGAAGAAAAGAACTGGATTCACCCCTCCACGAACTGGCACACATCTTGGGTAGAAGCTTACAGCCGCGCTGGCGCCATTCGGGTAGTTCGCCGCAAGAGCGAGGGAACTCGGAGGCGCTGGCTGCGGTACGGAACAGGGACTCCGCACCGAAAAGGAAAGGCTTCGAAGCAGCAGCACTATGTACGTTATCGAGACTCAGCACCCGACAGTTCGCGCACCGCTCTCACACAGTGATCTACAGCAATCTGACTATGACACCGTGTTCCTTGTCGCCGAGCTCTCCGATGCGATTCGCCGTGGCGTGACCTATTTCTCGCTGGCCGGCCAGCCGCTCTGCACATTGAACGATGTCCTCGACGCGCTGGTCTGCGACGGTGAGATCGCGTTCGACGACGATATGGCCGACTCGCCTATCGCGCACTGACGCTCGCTCGCGCTCGCGTCATTTCCCGACAGATTCTGCGCTTTGCTTGCGCTGTTGCGTGCGGGGAGCCGGTTCGTCCGGATCGACGTACCCCATCTCCTGAAGCTGTCTCCACGTCTTCGCGTCTACCGGCTCGACATCTCCGCCCGGCTCCGAAGTCTCGTAGGATGGAATCTTACTGATCGGACGCGCCAACTGGGCCGCGACCGCCGGGATCACCTTCCCCTTCATGTCGCCCGCGACCGGTAATCCGAGCAGATAAAGGACGGTCGGGCCGATGTCCTCGATGAACGCCCGATCGGCCGAGGTCCCCTTCAACCCGGGGCCGTTGACGAGGAAGATGCCATCGAAATCATGCGTGCCGATGAACAGGTCGCGGTTCCGGCTGGAGTGAAAGCCGTGATCGGAGGCGAGCACGACGTAGACCTCTCCATCGATCGCATCGAGCAATGCCTCGAGCTGCAGATCGGTTTCCCGATATGCATCGCGAACCTCGTCTTTGTACTTTTCAGCCTTGTTCGGATCGAGCCCGTCGTAGTTCTGCGGCTCCATGTAGGCCCAGTACGGGTGCGAGACACGGTCAACCAGCGTGTCGACATAGATGGCCAGTTGCCACGGGCCGCCCATGAAATCTCGCACGACACGGGTCTGATTGCGCGACACCTGGACGAGGTGCTGGGACAGGTATCCGGGGGTCTCGGGCTCCGCGTGTTTGCTCCACCCCGGGCCCTCGGCGACGTAGGGCTCGCCGAGGTCTTCCTGGATCTCGGCCGCGAGTTCGGGCGGATACGTGATCACCATTCCCTCGTCCGTCCGATAACACGGCGTCATGTAATAGTTGCCGCCGCCGAGGTTCTTGATGCGAACACTCGCCTTCCAGCCGGGGCGACCGCGCAGCGGAACGTCCAGATAGTCGCTCCACGCGCCGGCCTCCAGACGCGACGCTGCCGCAGCCAGCCGCTCACTGGCCTCGGCGTAACAACCGGGCAGCCGCTTGGCGTCAACGCGCTCCCTGGAGACCACCTGACCGGTATTGCCGCCGACGGTCGAGCCGCTGAGCGGGAAGCCGGAGACCATTACCCCCGACACCTCTGTGGGCGGCCACGTCGACGGGACGTTGAACACGTGGGTCAGCAGCCCGGCCGCCGAGGTGATGTCCCAGACAGCCTTGACCTTGCGGTGGGTCGAGTGGGACGTCTTCCAGCTTTCGACGCCGTGTTCGCTGTGCGGCCGGCCGGTGAAGATCGTCGACCAGACCACCGGTGAGATCGCCGGGGGTCGCGACTCCAGAACGCCGTGAACGCCGCCGTCGTATAGCGCCCGGAGTGTCGGCAGCTCACCGGCGTCGAAAAGCTCACGGGCAACATCCCACGTCCCGCCGTCGATACCGAACACCAGAACACGCGGTCCGTCCGCTGCGGGGGCGGCAGTTTCCTCGCTCGCCCCCTTGCAACCTCCGAGTCCGCCCACAATCAGCGCGAATGCCGTGGCAGCCGCGCAACAACTAAGACCTCGCACCGACCCCCGGCCTCCTTGACGACGCAACAACGCCGAACCTGTCGTCGGCGCTTGCTAAACTGATCTCGTGGACTTCGCGGCAAGCGCTGCTAAGACTGACCGGCCATTCCAATGAACCGCCTCCTTACACGAACGCTCGCAGTCCTCGTAATGTGCCTCGCTTCGAGCGCGTGTTCAAAGCAGCCGAATCCCGGCCGTGCGCTTTGCCCCGGCTGCAACGTGGTCCTGATCTCCATGGACACCGTCCGGGCGGACCATCTGGGGACCTACGGGTACGAGAGGCCGACCTCGCCGAACGTGGACCGCCTGGCCCGCCGGTCTTTCGTTTTCGAGAACGCAATGAGCCAGTCGGCCTGGACGCTGCCCGCCCACGGCTCGATGATGACCGGCGTCTACCCCGGCCGGCTCGGGGTCACCCACTACCCGGCCGCGCGACGGCTGCCACGCTCGGTGCCCATGCTGGCCGAGGCCTTCAAGGAGGCCGGCTACGCGACTGCCGGTTTTACCGGCGGCGGATTCGTCGCGGGGCACTTCGGATTCTCCCGCGGCTTCGATAAATACGTGTCCAAAGGCCGGCGCTTCGAGCACAACATGCCGCAGGCGCTGGAATGGCTGGCCGAAAACAAAGGCAGGCCGTTCTTCCTGTTCCTGCACGGCTACAACGCCCACCGCCCCTACTACTCGCTGGCGGCCGACAAGGAAGCCGTCGGGCTGCCGTCCGACGCGCCGCGCGAACGCCGGGCGTTCTGTCTCAAGGGCAACCGCGAGCGGCCGGAGAACCTCGAAGAGATCGTCCGCTACTACGACGCCGCCCTCCACAGCGGCGACCGGCAGGTCGGCCGCTTTCTCGACGCGCTGAAACAGAAGCGCCTCATGAAGGACACCATCATCCTGATCACCTCCGACCATGGAGACGAGTTCTTCGAGCACGGCAACTGCGACCATGTGCGCTTCCTCTACCGTGAGGTCATCAACGTTCCGTACATCCTCTACGTGCCCGGACTCTCGCCGCGTGGAAAGCGTGTCGAGACGCTGATACCGGCTTCGATTTCGGTACCCCGGACGCTCCTCGATGCTGTGGGAATCGAGAGCGGGATGCCGGGCGTCACGCTGGACCCGACGCTGCGAGGCCTGCCCCAGCGCTTCGACGCTGTGTACAGCGAGACCGACAGCGTCGCCGGCCGGCTGGGAAGTCGCGGCGAGACCATCGCGCTGACAACTCCGCGCTTCAAGTTGATGGAGTACACGGAAGAAGGCCTCGAGGAAGCCTACTATGTCCGCCGCGACCCCTACGAGCAGAACCTCCTGCCCCCCGACCACGACGCCTACTTGCAGCGCACCACGCTGCGAGACTGGCACGCGTCCATGTCCGGAACCTGGCGTACCCGCGAGCGGGCTGCCGCACGGGCCTCGCAGACCACCGGCAGCGATGCGACCGCTGCCCAGAAGCGCAGGGTTGAGGCGGCGTCAGCGGCCGTCGGAGCACGGGCCACAGGCGACGCAGCACCCGATCGGCGGCGGGCCGACGACCGCCGCGGTGATGACAGGCCCGTTGCCGCGGGCGGGGCGACGGCCGGCGGCGAGGGAAAAGACGGCCAGGGGGCCGAGGAAGGCTATGAAGACGGCTACGAGGAGCTGCCCGAGGAGCTGGCGGAGCACCTGAAGGCCCTCGGATACGTCGAGTAGAAGCACCTGCGGTTTT
>CAXQPB010000091.1:0-3921 GCA_964225545.1 Candidatus Nitrosopumilus sp.
CATCGACACGATCATCGCCGGCCCCGGAGACACGTGGACCGGCTTCGGGCGGCGGGTCGGATCCGAGACGATGGCATCGGATCATCGTCCGGTGACGGTGGAACTCGCCCCCCCACGTCGGCCCTGACGGGAAGTCCCCGATCCGCGATACTGCCGCCATGTCGAACGAGACCTCCACGACGTCCTCCCCACCCGCCGCGGTGTCGCTCGCCGATCTCCTCCTCTCGTCGCTTGCGATCGTGGCGTTCTCCCTCGCCCTGCTTCAACTCACCGGAATCCTCTCCGCCAGCGACGAGATGCCGCGAGCCAACTGGTCACCGAGAATCCAGACGCTCGGCCGCGCCGCCATCCTTGCGCCGTCAGGTGCCGGGCTGGGCCGCGCCCGAATCGCCGCGGGACTCGAAGCTGAGCACTTTGTAGTTGGAGGTACCGAAGGCCTTCTCGCATGCGGAGCGAGTCAGCGACTGGCCGGGCTGCATGGTCACTACAGCCGTCTTCTTCTCGAAGTTGACGTCGACATCAGCGACGCCGTCGATGGTCTCCAGGTGCCTGCGTACACGCGCAGCGCAACCCGAGGGTCAAGTCATACCCCCGATCTGGAGCTCGTACATGGCGGCGTCTCCGGCCGCGTGAACCGGCTGGGCTGACGGCGAACTCAGCAGCATCAACGCCGCGGCGAAGAGAATGGCGAACTCGATGAGCCGCCGTCTCGGGACCTTCAGCATTTCCTGTTTCATGGTATCGCTACCTCCGAAAGATTCTTGGACCGAGTAGCCATCTGACGGACGCCCGAGTCCAGCAAACTTAGACCATTGTCCAGACTATCAGCGTGTCGCTCTTTGTCCAGGACGGCGACAGACAACGCACCCGGAGACGCAGATTCGCGGCAGAATCCCTGCTCTGGAGCCGTCAGACTCCTGCCGCCTTCCCTTCCGCGACAAGCCGGACGATATCGCTGGCGGTCACGATTCCGAGAATCGTCCCGTCAGCATCCTCAACGATGACGCGCCGGTGATGATTTTCGAGCATGGTCCGTGCGACCTCCGTCACCGGCAGGTCGGGCCGAACCGTGTCGATATTGGTCACCATTGCATCGCCCACACGCAACTCGCGCAGGCGGCGTCCCACCTGGTCGCCGATGGCATCATCCGCCTCTGCCTTCGGCTCGGCAGCCACGAACAGGTCTCGGGCAAGCTCAGCGTAGGTATCTTCGACGGTGAGCTGCCTGGCAATATCGGAGCGTGAGACGATTCCGACCAGTTTGCCCCGGTCCACGACCGGTGCGCCGCCGATGCCGGCCATCCTGAGCCGCCCCTCGAGTTCCAGCAGACTCGTATCGGCCTCGACGGTCAAAAGAGTCTTCGACATCACGTCTTTTGCATACAGGGTCATGCCGCGGTTTATCACGGTAGAGCCACCGGTTGGTAGCCCCGGAAAACCCTTATATGCACCTCGTATTGTTTCCGCGCCTTCGACCGCCGGGCAGACTGCACGGGCGCCTTGCCTTGACCCCGTGCCCGATTAGCCTGCGCGCCCGCGAGCGCCTCGCCCCCGGCCGATCCGATTCGTCTCCATGAAGATCCTACGCGACCTCAACCCCGACCAGCGCAAAGCGGTCATGACCACCGAGGGACCCGTGCTTGTGCTGGCGGGCGCCGGCAGCGGTAAAACCCGAGTCATCACGGTTCGAATCGCCCACCTGCTCGACAATGGAATCGACCCGGAGCGGATCCTCGCGATGACGTTCACCAACAAGGCCGCGAGAGAGATGCGCGAACGTGTCGCGGCGCTGGTAGGAAAGCGGCGCGCGGGGCGGCTTTTCATCGGCACCTTCCACGCGTTCTGCATCGACCTGCTGCGCACACACGGAAAGACTGTAGGGCTCGACCGGTTCACCATCAGCGACGGGTCCGACCAGGTCTCGATGTTGCGACAGGCCATGCGCGAGATCTCCATCGGCGATCTGAAGATGCAGCCCGCCGCCGTGCTCGGTCGTATCTCGCTGATGAAGAATCGAATGGAGAAACAGGAGGACGCCCTGGAAGCGGCAGCCGATGACCGTGACGAGCTCGTCGCCCGCGTCTGGGAGAAGTACGACGCACAGCTGCGACGTTCCCGCGCCCTCGACTTCGACGATATCCTGCTCTACGCGCTCAAGATCTTGCGCAAGCGTAACGGCCCTCGTGACGAGTTGCGGGACCGCTACCGCTACCTGATGGTTGATGAGTATCAGGACACCAACGGCCCGCAATACGAGATCGTCAAGGCGATCGCCGGCGGCCATCGCAATCTGTGTGTGGTCGGTGATGACGATCAGTCGATCTACGGTTGGCGAGGTGCGGACATCCGCAAGATCCTCAACTTCGAGCGCGATTTTCGCGGCGCGACCGTGGTCAAGCTCGAGACCAACTATCGATCTACCGAACCGATACTGGAGGCCGCCAACCGCGTCATCCGCAACAACTCCAACCGCCACGACAAGACACTGCGGGCGGCGAAACGCGGCGGCGACCCGGTCAACTTCCTGCGAACCGAAGACGAGATCGAAGAGGCGGAGCGCGTCGTCACCGGCATCGAACTGCTGACAGATCGCGAGGAGGCAAAGTACGGAGACTTCGCGATCCTGTTTCGCACGGGCCCGCAGGCGCGGGCCTTCGAGGCACGCCTGCGAGCGTGTCGGGTCCCGTATGTCCTGGTCGGTGGGATGTCCTTCTTCGACCGCAAGGAGATCCGCGACGTCGTCGCCTACCTCAAGCTCGTGGTCAATCCTGACGATGAGGTCTCGCTGCTTCGAGTGATCAATTGTCCACCGCGTGGAATCGGCAAGGCATCCATCGAGCGCATCCTCGAGCACTCGACGGCAGCGAAACTTTCCGTTTCTGATGCGTTTCGGTGCGCGGGTGAGATTGAAGGGGTTCCGGACTCGGCAGCGATCGCAGCCGGTGAGTTGTTCCGCAAGCTCGAGGCCGTTGCCCGCCGTGAGCGCGAAGGAGGCCGCGGCAGTCTCGTCCGCAGCGTGCAGGAGTTGCTCGACGCGGTCTCGTATCAGGCCGAAGTCGAACGCTCGTACCCCGACCCGGAAACGCGCCGGCAGCGGTGGGCAGCGGTCGAGGAGGTATTGAACTTCGCGGAGAATCACCAGCGCCGACGCAAGGACGGTACATTGCTCACGTTCCTCCACGAGCTGGCGCTGGAGGCCAACGATGATCCGACCTCGGAGGACGACTCCAGACGCAACGCGGTCACGCTGATGACGCTCCACGCGGCCAAAGGTCTCGAGTACCCGCGCGTTTACCTCGTGGGCATGGAAGAAGGCCTGCTTCCGCATACACGCTCGGTCGCGGAAGATACCGTGGATGAAGAGAGACGGCTCGCCTACGTCGGCGTCACGCGCGCTCGTGAAAACCTGACGCTGACCTGGACCAAGACACGCGCCCGCCACGGGCATCGCGTACAGTCGATGCCGTCGAGATTCCTTTTCGAGATTCGCGAGCAGAAGCCGCCCGAGGGTTGGGTCGCCTGTGGAGAGGAAGCCCCGCAACCGAAGTCGGTCCGCAAGAAGAAAGCCGCAGCAAGGTCACGCGCCATTCGCCGGCGCGGCGGCCTGTCGCGCTGAGCCACCGACTCCGCCGTCAGGAGCCAGCGGGCCGCTTGTTTCCATGGCTTATACCATGGATTGCTCAATGGCTTGTACCGTGACTCGATCCTGCGCCCGCTCCGGCCCTTCCCTTCCAGGTCGCGCCTCGCCCGATCCAGTGCAGACGGGCGGAGTCGATGGTCATACACAGGTAGAGGATCCCTGCGATCGGCAGCGAGATCGCCCGCAGCGGATTCAGGCCGTACATCCTGAGCGTCGGGAGATACGTCCACGCCATGAGCCCCCACGCGGCCAGCCCGAGAGATCCCGCGGAGCCCGAGCCG
>CAXQPB010000092.1:0-68055 GCA_964225545.1 Candidatus Nitrosopumilus sp.
CGCGAAGACCGGGCCCACGTCGACGTCACGCTCACCGCGCTGCTCGAGGAGCCCGGGCGCCTCGAGGACGAAGCGCTCGCGATCGTGGAGCTCGGACTGCATCACGAGCAGCAGCACCAGGAGCTGCTGTTGACCGACATCAAGCACGCGCTTTCACTGAATCCGCTCAATCCGATCTACCTGCACGAACGCGGCACGAGCGAGGTGTCCGAAAGCGCCGCGAATACGGCCTCCCAGCCACGCGCGAGCTGGGGCCATGCGAACAGCGGCGGCTGGCGCTCGTACAAGGCCGGGCTGTACGAGATCGGGGCCGCGCCTGACCGCGGTGAGTTCATCTTCGACAACGAGAGCCCGCGCCACCGGGTTTACCTCGAGGCGTTCGCGTTGGCGCAACGCCCGGTGACCGCAGGCGAGTTCGCACGCTTCATCGAAGCGGGTGGCTATCAACGACCCGAGCTGTGGCTGTCGGACGGCTGGGCGTCCGTCGTCGAGCGCGGATGGCGCCACCCGATCTACTGGCGCCGCGCAGACGGGACAGACCAGACCCACCGGCCGGGTGAAACGGACGCTGCGAGCCGGGTGTGGGAAAACTGGTGCGAGTTCACGCTCGGCGGCGTCATGCCGATCGACGAGGCTGCGCCGGTCTGTCACCTGAGCTTCTACGAAGCCGATGCGTACGCGACCTGGGCGGGAGCGCGCCTGCCGACCGAGGCCGAATGGGAGGTCGCGGCTTCACGTGTCGATGCGCACGGAAACTTCGTGGAGAGCGGGGCGCTTCATCCCCGCGTCCCCTCGATGAACAACAACGCGGCGGCCGATCCACCCGAGAGAACACTGCCGTCACAGATGTTCGGCGATGTCTGGGAGTGGACAGCCAGCCCCTACGTCGGCTACCCGGGCTACAGCGCGCGCGAGGGAGCGCTCGGGGAGTACAACGGGAAGTTCATGAGCGGCCAGATGGTCCTTCGCGGAGGTTCCTGCGTGACGCCGGCGAGCCATATTCGCCGAACCTATCGGAACTTTTTCCCGCCGCACGCACGCTGGCAGTTCTCCGGCCTGCGACTGGCGCGAGACAAAGCCGAAGACTGACACGCCTGAGCGATCAGGCGCGGACAGAACGTCCCGGCTTCGGCTTCAGCGCTTTCTACGATCGGGCAGACTGCGGAAAAGATTGCGTGCGGCCTGGTAAAGGGCCTCATACTTTGTGCCGGGCCCGGTCAGCACCGAAAGGATCCCGGTCAGGGCCGACTCCGCGCTGGCCGAATCGTGCCAGATCTCGGCTCGTTCCTCGGCGTCAACGATGCGCCCGCGAATTCGAACACGACTGGACTCGCCGGTGACCTGATACCCTCTGTCCAGGCGCTCCACGTACAAGACGAGCAGGTACCTGTGGCCGGCCGGCGCGAGCTCGGAGATCTGAGCAGCATCCATTCGACGCAGCTCTGCAGCAGACACAGGGCGCTCCGGAGTCGAGACGGGTTCGAGCGAAACCTGGTATCCCTGCCGCTCGAGCACGCGTTTGCTCGCCGAGCGCAACTGCGTCGCCACGTTCACGGCATCGAACGGATCGGGCCGAATGTCGACAACGGGCATGAGTTGCAGGTTGCGAATGTCGCGGTCGATCAGCGCCTGCGACACCGTAACCTTCCGCGTCGAACTGCATCCCGCCGTCAGGGCAACGGGCACCGCGATCACGACCGCGAGGGCGGCAAGCGCCGCCCTCGCGCCGCGACGATCAGCCCTGCGCATGCTTCTTGAGTTCGAGACGTCCGATCTGATCGGTGTGCACCTCATCGGGTCCGTCGGCCAGCCGCAGCGTGCGCAGCCCCGCATACGCGTTGGCGAGGAAAAAGTCCTGACTCACCCCGCCTGCTCCGTGAACCTGAATGGCCCGGTCAACCACTCGCAGCGCCATGTTCGGCGCGACGACCTTGATCTGCGCGATCTCGGAACGTGCCGCCTTGTTGCCGACGGTGTCCATCATGTACGCCGCCCGCAGCGTGAGCAGTCTCGCCTGATCGATCTCCATCCTGGACTGAGCGATGTGGTGCTTGGTAAGTCCCATCTCGGACAGAGGCCGTCCAAAAGCGACACGGCTGTTCGCCCGCGCGATCATCGCCTCGAGCGCACGCTCTGCAACACCGATCGATCGCATGCAATGATGAATCCGGCCCGGCCCGAGACGCCCCTGGGCGATCTCGAATCCCCTGCCCTCGCCGAGAAGAAGGTTGTTCCTGGGAACCCTCACATTTTCGAAGCTGACCTCGGCATGGCCATGAGGCGCGTCGTCGTAGCCGAAAACCGACAGCATACGCTCGACCTTCACCCCCGGCGTGTCCATCGGCACCAGGATCATCGACTGCTGCATGTACTTGTGGGCGGATGGGTCGGTCTTGCCCATGAAGATCATGATCTTACAGCGCGGATCACCGGCTCCGGACGTCCACCATTTACGCCCGTTGATGACGTAATCGTCGCCGTCGAGCTCGATACTCGACTGGATATTGGTGGCATCCGATGACGCGACCGCGGGCTCGGTCATCGCGAAGGCCGAGCGGATCTCACCGGCCAGAAGCGGCTCGAGCCACTCTTTTTTCTGGTCGTCGTTTCCGTAACGTTCCAGCACCTCCATGTTGCCGGTGTCCGGTGCGGAACAGTTGAAAACCTCCGAGGCGAATGCCGACCGTCCCATCTGCTCGGCGAGCGGTGCGTACTCGAGATTGGTCAGCCCCGCGCCGCGCCCGCTCTCCGGCAGGAACAGGTTCCAGAGGTCGGCTGCCTTGGCCTTGTCCTTCAGTTCCTCGAGCAGCGGCGGAACCTGCCAGCGCGAGTCGCCCTCGGCGACCTGAGCGTGCAGCTCGTGCTCGCTCGGGTAGATGTACTCGTCCATGAAGCTCGTGACGCGGTCGAGCATCTGGCGGGTTTTCTCTGAATACGCGAAATCCATAGTCTGAGACGGCCTCCTGCGGGTTGTGAATCGGCGCGCACCATAGCGGCGCGTCCGGGGCACGACCAGCGCCGAGCGCCCGGTTTCGCGCCCGGTTTCGCAGCCGGTTACGCTTGAGGCGCGAGAAAGACCGTGACAGTTCACGGTGCTCGTGCAGCCCGAATGATCCCCGAGCCGTCAGCGCCGAGGGTCGTCCGCGGTGACCGTACGTTTCCACACGCGAATGAAAGACTCTCCAGCCGAAAAGGATCGGGCCCGGTCCGGCGGGCTCATCGGGACCCTCGCGACTCTCGGCGTGACCCCGAATATGGTCTCGTACGCGGGATTCGCGTTCGCGATCGCAGCTGCAATCGCGCTCGCCATCGGCGCCGGCGACCCACCGCCGTGGAGGGGCGTTCCCTCGGCCGATCTCTCCCCGACCGCATGGCCGCTCATCGCAGCGCTGTTTCTCGGCCTCTCGGCAGCCGCGGACCTGCTCGATGGCGCGCTGGCCCGAGGAGCAGGCCTGCAGACGAGATACGGTGCGCTGCTCGATTCGACACTCGACCGTTTCGGTGATGTCGCGCTGTATGCCGGCTGCGCGGTCTACTTTGCGGCAGCCGGAAACGTCACGTTCGTGGCGCTGAGCTTCCTGGCCGCAGCCGCCGCTGTACAGGTCAGCTACGTAAAAGCTCGTGGTGAGAACCTCGTCTCCGGACTTGGCGTCGGCTTCTGGCAGCGTGGGGAGCGGATCGCGCTGCTTCTTGTCGGCGCGCTGTCGGGCAGCATCGCCAGCGCCCTCGTTCTGCTCGCCCTCTTTCCGTTGTTCACCGTCGGCCGCCGGCTCCGCGCCGCCCGCGAGAAGATCGAGGCCGCAGACCGTGGCGAGCCATCACCGACTCGACCGGCGACACGACTGCAGCCGCCGTGGCAACGCAGCCGCCGAAGTGCAGCGTTCTGGACATTCTGTGTCGCTCTGACAGCGGCGGTCATTGCCGGGCCGTGGATCGATCCGCTGTTCGCCGGCTCGCGCGATCCGCTGGGAGACCTCCTCAGAGCGCGCGACACGTCAGAGCTGCCCTGAACGTACGGCTCGATCCCGGCCGACCTCAAAACGCCGACGCCACGGGCCGGCCGTGCGCCCTGAACTTTACCGCTCATTGCCCGGCAACCGCGTGAAGTTTCCGGCGATCCCTCGCGCGAGATCAACGAGTCGTACGCTTCGCGAACAGCGACGCGCGTTTGTGTACGACCGGAGAAGATCGGGGCGGTTCAGGCGGCTGATTTTCGAGGATTTCGACTGTGCCGACCACCCGCGTACTGGCGCGGAGCTTGCTCTCTGCCCCCCGCTGCTCGCTCGGTCTGCAACTGCGCAGACCGCATGGCAGAGCGCAGGTGCCACCTACCACGTGCCACCTGCCACCTGGAAGGGGCGACGATGGGATCTGCTGAAAAGTCGGGCGCGAAAGGCGGACCGCGCGGACTGCAACTGCATCTGAAACTGGTTCTGGCCGGATCGGTGACCACGTTTGCCGGAATCGCTCTGGTCTCGGCTCATCTCGTCTATCAGCAGAAGCAGGTAATGAGCGCGGAGGTTCATCGCTCCACGGAGGCCCTGCGCAGCGGCTTCATCGAGCGCAATCGCTTGCTGGCAGGTCACCTCGCGGCGACGCTGGCGACTTCAGACCGACGGGACGTCGACGAGGCGATACACGGGACGCGCAAGCGCAACTCGGATATGGCGTACGGTTATTTCGCCGACGCCGAGGGGGAAATCGTCGAGCACACCGACCGCGCCGCGATCGGGCGGGCGGCGACGGTCCCGCCCGGCATGAAGATTCTGGAAAAGAGCGACGAAACCGGTCGCAAGATCGTCGAAATATACCAGCCCGTCGGCAGGCATGGAGAGCGAATCGGCACGTTGATGCTCGCGTTCGATCTCAAGACGATCGACTCGCGCGCCAGCCAGGCGATGCTCCGAGCGGATCGCATCAACGCGAAGGCGACCTGGAGCGCCATCGCGACCGCGTTCATCGTCACCCTGCTCGGAATCATCGGATCGATCCTGCTCAGCCGAAGACTGCTTCGCCCGGTCCGTCAGCTTGCAGACGACGCCGCGGCAATCGCACGCGGCAACCTCGACCGCGAGATTCGTGCCTCGGAGACCGACGATGAAATCGGGTTCCTGGCCCGCCAGTTCGAGGCCATGCGCCGCTCTGTAAAGACCAACATCGGCGAGCTTGTTGTTGCCAAACAGAAAGCCGAAGCCGCAACTCGCGTCGAGAAGCGTCTCAGAGCGCAGATCGAGGAACACTCCAGACTCCTCGAGATCAAGGTCGACGAGCGCACTCGTGAGCTGCGTGAGATCAACTCTCGCCTGACCGAGTACGATCACATGAAGTCGGAGTTCCTGAGCAATGTATCGCACGAACTCCGAAGCCCGCTGGCCGCGGTCTCCTCGGCGGCGAAAATCATCAACCGCTACGGGGATGAAAATCCGCGCACCGGGAAGAAGTTCAGCTCGGTGATCATGGACGAGTCCGCCCGCCTCGGGCGGCTCATCAACGACCTTCTCGACCTCGCCAAGATCGAAGCCGGACGCGTTGAGTGGAATCACAAGCGCATCGACAACCCGATGGTACTGGTCGAGCATGTCGTCAGCACATTCCGACCGCTCGCGGAGGAACGCGATATTTCGCTGACTCTCGAGGCGCCGAACCGTTTGCCGACGATCACACTCGACTCCGATCGCATCATCCAGGTTATGACCAACCTTTGCAGCAATGCGCTGAAGTTCACATCGGAAAAAGGCGCGATTCATATCGCTGCCGGCGAAACGATCCATCGAGGACAGCACGTCATCGAAATCTCCGTCAGCGACAACGGCCCGGGGATCCCCACCGAGGAGCAGGAGAAGGTCTTCGATCGCTTCCATCAGGTGAAGGTGAAGCGCGATGGGAACAAGCCGCCGGGGACGGGCCTCGGTCTCGCGATCTGCCGCGAGGTCGTCAACCATCACGGTGGAGAGATCTGGTGCGAGCCGATCGATCCGAATGGCTGCCGTATGGTCTTCTCTCTGCCGGTCGATCAGCCGACTTCGGCTCTGTCGTTCCCGACAGGCGTAACCGCGGCGACCTGAACCGGACACTCGATACCGACAGGCCGTCCTGACCGCCTTGACTGCCCAAGTGCCCGCTGTAACGCTGGCGCGCACTATGGCGGGTTCTTTTGGAAACGGGGCTGCAAAGCCTCCCGACCCCAACCGGATTATACAGGAAGCATTCGACTCTCTGGGACGACGCTTCCCCTCAGGTGCTTTCGGCCCGATCGCGGGAGCGATCGCGTTTGCGCTCTGGATGGCGAGCGGACTGTATCAGGTCGGGCCCAGCGAGGTCGGCGTGGTCTTGCGCTTTGGTGCGGTCACGCAGACGACTCCGCCGGGACTCCACTGGCACCTGCCGTGGCCGATCGAGCGAGTCTACAAACCGGCTGTCACTCGGGTCTACAAGGACGAGATCGGGTTCCGAACGATCGCCGTAGGCCCCCCTGCGCGCTATCGGGACGTCACCGAGGAAGCGCGAATGCTCACCGCCGACGGGAACATCGTAGAGCTCGATTTCATCATCCAGTATCGCATCAAGGATCCGGTCAATTTCCTGTTCCAGGTCCGTGACCCGCAGGAGACGCTTCGTGACTCCGCCGAGTCCGCAATGCGCGAGGTTGTCGGGTCGACCACGATCGACGAGGCGTTGACCGAAGGCAGACTCGAGATCCAGACCCGCGCGCAGGCTCTGCTTCAGGAGATTCTCGACAGTTACAAAACCGGCCTGCAGATCACGACCGTCAAGCTCCAGGACGTCACACCGCCCGGCCCGGTGCAGGACGCGTTCAAGGACGTCATCAACGCCGAGCAGGACCGGGAGCGAGCCATCAACGAAGCCCAGGGCTTCGCCAACGACATCGTACCCAAGGCCAGAGGAACCGCCGCCCAGCTCGTCAACGAGGCGCAGGGATACGCGGCGTCGGTCGTGAAGGAAGCCGAGGGCGCGGCAGAGCGTTTCGAGCTCGTGAGCGATGCGTATTCCAAGGCGCCCGACGTGACGCGCAAGCGTATGTACATCGAAACCCTCGAAGCGATCCTGCCGGGGATCGACAAGTTCATTATCAAGGGCGGCACCGCGAACGATGTTCTGCCCCTGCTCGAGTTGGGACCCGGAAGTTCGAGAAGAGAGGTGGCAGAGTGAAATTTCTCAGCAGCGCCCTTTTCTCGCTGTTTGTTGTGGTCGTCGCGGCCTACTCCCTGAGCTGCTTCCAGGTTTCAGAAGCTACGCAGGCGGTGGTTCTGCAGTTCGGCAAACCGGTGAAGACGATCCGGGAGCCGGGCCTGTACTTCAAATTGCCGTTCGTCCAGAACGTCGTCTACTTCGAGAAGCGGCTTCTGGAGTACGATGCGGCACCGCGTGAGTTGATCACCCGGGACAAACAGCAACTGGTCGTCGACAACTTCTCGCGCTGGCGGATTGTCGACCCGCTGAAGTTCTATCAGACCGTCACCACGATCAACGGAGCCCAGTCACGCATCGACGACATTATCTATTCCAACCTGCGTGAGGTCGTCGGACGGACATCACTGACGGAAGTCGTCTCAGGCGACCGGGTGGCGCTCCTCCGAGGCGTCACCACCGGCTCGAATCTGAAGGCCGAGGCCTACGGCGTCGAGGTCGTCGATGTCCGGATCAAGCGGGCCGATCTGCCGGCCAAGAACGAGCAGAACGTCTTCAACCGGATGCGCACCGAGCGCGAGCAACAGGCGAAGAAGTTTCGGGCGGAAGGCGAAGAAGAGGCGCGTAAGATTCGATCGCAGGCGGAGAAGGAGCGTCAGGTCCTCGTCGCGGAAGCCAACCGCGAAGCGCAGGTTCTTCGCGGCGGGGCCGAAGCAGAGGCAACCGGGATCTACGCGGCGGCTTACAATCGCGACCCCGAGTTTTACAACTTCATGCGGACTCTGGAGGCTTACCGCCGGACAATCTCCGATCGGACGACTCTGGTCCTCGATCCCGACACCGAATTCTTCTCGCTCCTCGAGTCATCGAAGTAGCCCGGAGTTCGAGAAGCGGAGCGAGGCCGGCAGCGCAATCACTCGGCAGGGCAACCGCCCACGCCCGGAAGGTATTCGACCGCCGGGTCCGATGAGCAGAATGTTTGTGATCGAGCCTGATTGATCACGCGCGCCGGCCCCGGCAGGCCGGCGGTCCCATTGATGCCGGCGCTGCTCGTCGGCGGCAGGCAGAAAACCGCAGCACCGACCGGCGCACCAGGATCCGCCGAGCCGGCAGCCTCAATCGTCGGCAGGAAGCACTGACTATTGCTCTGCAACGAACAGGTACCGCAGAGGCCGACCCCGGGACCGGAGCCGCAGTCGGTGGTATCGCAATCGGAATCGCTCAGGCAGGAAATGTACGGAGCCCCGTCCGCCCTCAAGATGCCGTCGCAATAGGTGTTGATCGGTCCGTTGCTGCACTCCCCGTAGTTCTCACCGAGATCGACACATACGCCGCTCGCATCGCACGTGTCAGCGCTCGGCGAGCCCTGGGCGATCTTTACACAGTCCCCCAAACCGAGAGTTGCACACTCAGTGCTAGAACTGCAGCTACGCGTGGAGTCGCCGCTGCAGACACCGCATTGGCAGACCTGTGGATTGAAGCTGTAGCCGCAGGCGATTCCAGCCGTCAACGTCTGTGTCGACGTGGACTGATCAAGGTTGATCTTCAGTCCGGTGCCCGAGACGTTCTTGCCGACAGCGGGAAAGCAATCGAGACTGTGACCGCCGCCGTTCGGTCCCGGGAACGACAGATTCACCGACTGGGCATCGCACGGCTTGCCGTCGTCTTCGCCGAGAACGCAGCTTCCGTCGCGGACGCCGTCATTGACCACGAGATCGTCCTGGCAATATGGGCACGGCGCGGTGACGAGTTCTCCGAGGAACACCACCGACGCCAGGCGTGCGCTGATTTCGCCTTCGCCGAGGTCGACATTCACAGTGCCCGTCACGTCTTCGGCAAACTTGTTGACCGCGCAGGCCGGCACGTTTCCGGCGGACAGCGGAAGCGGCGGTCCGAAGTAGCACTCACAGGTTCCGACGCACTGGTTGTTCACACAGCTCGGTGTGCGCGGACCTGTCAGACAGACCTCACCGGACGGGCAGTCTGCATCGACAAGACAGATCTGGGAGGTCGTGATGTCACAAACCCTGCAATCGGAGTCGCTGCTGCACGTCACGCCGGGGACGCCGCAGGACCCTGGATCCTGCGCGAACTTTTCCGTGCAGATCACACTGTTGTCGGTACTGCACCGGCAAAGGTCGGAGCTCGCCGTCTCGAGCCCGAGAACCTCGCATTGGCCGCACGGTTCCGAACTTACGGCGTCGAACGGCCCGGGGCATCGCAGCTCCCCGCGTGTCAGAATCTCGTCGTTGATGTCCTGGCCGTGAGCGATGCCGGTCCAGCCGGTATCGAGGCGCGTACGGGTAACACAACGGCCGAGGGTCCCATCACAGATTCCGACCGGGACGCCGTCGACATCGCAGTCCACGTTGCTCGCACAGGCGGTTTCGCGCACACCCGCGAACAGTATGATCTCGCCGCTGGACGGACAGAGTGGATCCTGCCCTCCTCCCAGCGTCGTGGTCGTAACAGAGTTGGTTGTCGTCGTAACCGGCGAGGTGGTGGTGGTAATCTCGGCCGCACTCAGCGAATAGAGTGACCGGAAGATCGTATCTGAAACCGTATCAGCTCCATCGAGAACGCACTGGGCGAGAAGAACCCCCGCCAGTCGGTTGCAACTGTCGACAGCGAACAGATCGATCCCGGGGACATCGCAAGCGGCGAGAATCGCGGACTCCGACTTCTCTCTTTGTTTGGCAATTTTTCCATTCGGATCGCTGCTCGAGCACGAGGCGGTGCCGGTCTGGCCCGCGGCCTCTTCCTGCTTCTGGCACCGTCTGCGCTCCTTGAGAACCATCTTCTCGAGGAGCCGGTAATTCTTGCCGATTGCCTGATGGCAGGCTTCCTCCGACTTCGGCAACGGCACCAGCGGAAGCCCCTGCGCCAGGGTGCTCAGATCCGACGATGCAGACTCGATGAGACAGCTCATGCAATCGGCGACATCTGTGAACGTCGAGACATTCCCGATTACGCTGTCACACGGCGCAGGGCACTGTTCGTAATCGAGATCGGATGGGGTGAGCCCCTCGCACCGGGACTCAGCCAGATCCACCAGCCGTCGCGACGAAATCGGCAACCGTTCTTTCAGATCCGCAAGCTGCGGATCGTTGCAGTCAGAACTCTGCCCGAGACGCCCGCGGCTTCGCTTCCGGTGGCAATCGGCAAAGATTCTCGCTGATTGCTCAGCGTGCTTCGCGCCTTGCCGCGAAATCGCCTCGCGGCACTTGATCTGCGCTGCATCGAACGCCGCGTACACCTCCCGTGCCTGGCCCGACCAGAACAGAAGATTCAGCATCCAGATGAAGATCGAATATGAGACAAAGCGACTCACCGTGACGTTCATTCCGACTCCGCGATCGAGCGTTCAGGCTTCAGTGATTCAAACGACCGGGTTCTTCACTCGCAGCGATCGTGCTTCGAGCGTCGCGCTGCGCACGTTCGTGTCCGCGAACGGCGTTATCGCGAACCCGGGCGCAGTCTGTCCCGGTGCAACCCCTGCTTGTCAAGACAATGTATGTAATGTCGTCGCCGTATCGGAGATACCGCGACCGCGGTCTTAAGACGTACGACCTAAAGACAGGAAGGTTGGTGTGTGGACGCGCGACAGGCCCGGCCGCGACCCGGGGTACGTCCCGACCAGAGATCTGAGGTGGAGAGCGAGACCGATACGCCGCCCCGGGAGGTTTTCAACTCCCGGGGCGGGTTCAGTGTGGAAACCGAAACAGACGGGCAGTCCCGATGTGCGCCCCGGCGCAAAGCGGAACCGCGGCATCGTCCGCAGCGCGTCTGTGCCCCGAGTATTACTCGGCGGGGCATCCTCCGACGCCCGGAATGTACTCGACGTCGGGCGCTCCCGCGCAGAATGTCTGCGAGCGAGCCTGGTTGAGCACCCGCCCGGGCCCGGGCAGTCCGGCTACGCCGTTGATTCCCGACGATGAGGTCTCGGCGATACAGAACACCGAGGCCCCGATCGGGAATTCCTCATTCGGCGAACCGACAGCGGTGATCGTCGGCAGGAAACACCGTTTCTGAATCTGTGCCGTGCAGGTTCCGCAGCTTTGCGGGCCGCAGTCGGTGTTGATGCAGTCCGCATCGGTGAGACATGACACGAACGGTTCTCCGTTCGACTTCAGCGCACCATCACAGAACTTCGAGAAATCGCCGACGCAGACCCCGTTCAGCGGGTTTTCTTCCGTCGGGACGCACTCACCCGAGCAGTTGTCCGGCTGCGGCGCCTGGAAGCTCAACGTTCCGCACGTGACACCTTCATCACAGTCGGCATTGGTCGAGCACGTTGCGGTCCTGTCGTTGCCGCAGTACGCGCAGGGGCAACGCTGAGAGCCGAAGAAGCTGCAGGGAATGTTCGAGTTGAGCGAGACCTCGGAGGTTCCGGTTGCCAGGTTGATCCTCAAACCGGTGCCCGAGACGTTCTTGCCCGTCGAGGGCGCACAATCGAGACTGAGGCCGCCGCCGCCGGGGTTCGGGAACGAGCGATTGATGCCCATGATGTCGCAGGACTCGCCACCGCTGCGACCGAGCACACAGGTGCCGCCGCGCTCGCCATCGCCGGCGACCGGATCGAAGTTCGCGCAGACACCGTCACCGGAACCCGACGAACTGTCGCAGTCGGTATCGAAGATACAGGGCGTCCCGGCCGATCCGCCCGGAGCGTCGCATGTACCGCCACACACGGGACACGGAACCGTCACCGTTTCACCGAGATAAACGACCGACCGCAGGTTGGCCTGAATCAGCCCCTCTCCCAGGTCGACGTTCGCCGTGCCCGAGACGTTCTGCGCGAAGCGGTTCAGAACGCACGCAGGCGCATTTCCTGCCGACAGTGCCAGCGGCGGACCGAAGTAACACGAACAGCCACCGACACACTGTCCATCGATGCAGCTGGCCAGCTCGAGTCCGGTCTGACAGAAGCCGGCATTCTGCGACGAGCAATCATTGTCTATCGCACACGGGATACTGGAGTCGCCGCTGCAGACCTTGCAGTCATCATCCACATTGCAGGAGACGCCGCCGATCGTGCAGGAATCTGCATCCAGATCCGCGAACGGGCTGAAGCACTCAGTGCGGATGTTGTTCGTACAACGGCAGTTGCCGAACTCGGGGCGAAGACCCGTGACCGTGCACTCACCACAGGGTTCGGACGACTCAGGGTCGTAAGGTCCGGGACAGGACAGGAACCCGGCCGTGCGGACCTGGTCGGTGATATCGGAATTGTGAGCGATCCCGGTGAATCCGCTGTCGAGCCGAGTCTGACTCCGGCAACGCCCGGTGCTCTGATCGCAGAACCCGCCCGCCGTCTCCGGGATCGGACAGTCGGCGTTGGTCGTACACTCCTGCTCGAGGGTGCCGGCATAAACAGTCAGAATGCCGCGGTTCGGACACTGAGTCTCAATGCACCCGCTGACCTCGGCACCTTCGAGACAGCCGCACTGCGTGCTGCACTCCGGTCCGTTTCCAGCTCCCTCATCGCACTGCTCGGGTCCGTTACCGGGACCGCTGCTGCAGTTGGCATCTGAGCAGATCACGCCGTCCCCGCAGACTGCGGTCGCACAGATCGGCCTGCACGGGCTGTTCGGTCCGTTGGCGGTGGCATCGTCGCACTGCTCGGGGCCACCGCTCGGCCCGGTCGCACAATCGGAGGCCGAACAAAGTACGCCGTCACCGCACTCGGCGAGTGAGCAGGCTGAGAGGCAGGCCGCGTTGTCGGCGTTGTTCGGGCCGTTGTCACAATCTTCGTTGCTGTCGATGACGTTGTCACCACAGCGAGCATTTTCGCAGTTGAGCCGGCACGCATCCGGCGCAGTGTTCGAGTTTGAAGCACCGTTATCGCACTGCTCGTTGGTGTCGATGACATCGTCGCCGCAGAACGCATCTGCGCAGTTTGTGCGGCAAGCATCCGGCGCTGTATCAGAGTTCGCTCCGGCGTCATCACACTGCTCCGAGCCACCGGCCGGACCGCTGATGCAGTTGGCCGCGTTGCACACGAACCCGTCTCCACAGGCCGCCGTCTGACAGTTTGCGCGGCACGCCGCGTTGTCGGCATTCGCTCCTGCCTGATCGCAGGACTCGTTGTATTCGGTATCGACGATGCCGTCGCCACAGAAAGGAAGCGTGCAATCGGGGCGGCATGCATTCGGCGCCTCGCTGTTATTCGCTGAGCCGTCGTCGCACTGCTCGAGCAGGCACTGCCCTCCCCCCGGACAATCCGCGCTGGAGGTACAGGTAATCGTGAGATTGGCGGCGCATGCACCGTTGAGAATACCGTCACCGCAGGACGGTGGCTGCTCGAAATCGCAGTTGCTGCTGCACAGACCGGGGACTGGCGGGTCGCACTGTTCGCCGAAACGGTCGTCCACTACGTTGTCACCACACCTGGGCAGAACACAGTTCTGTCGGCATGCATTCGGCGCGCCCGTATTCTGTGCGAATCCATCGTCACACTCTTCGCCGGCCGACTGGTTGAGGATCGCATCGCCACAGAAAGCCGGCGAGCAGTCGAGGTTGCAGGTTGCCGACTCGCCGCGGTCATCGCAGGCCTCGGGTCCGTTGTCCGGCCCGCTGGTGCACTGGAGCCGGGCACAGACGTTGCCGTCGCCGCAGACAGCCAGACGGCAGTCGGCGATACACCGGGCGTCGTTGGCGTTGTCATCACCCGCGTCACACTGCTCGTTGTAAGGCGAGGCATTATCGACGATCAGATCGCCGCAGAACGGCAAGGTGCAGTCGGCTCGGCACGAGTTGGGCTGACTGCCGTTGGCGGCACCGCTGTCGCATTGCTCGAGGTCACAGGTGCCCGACCCGATACAGTCGGCATCAGACGTACAAACGATGTTGTCGTCGCTCGAGCACGTACCGTTGATCACGCCATCGCCGCACGTAGGTTCCCGCGGGTTCGAAATACGGAGAAGCCCGTTGGCGCCGGCGCGGCCGTCGTCGAATACGCAAACCTGGAGATCAAAGGTGTTGAAGGATCCGCCCGTGCTGTCCGGGCAATCATTGCCACTGTAAAGGACCCGCGAGTTGGCCGCGGCACAGCTCAGCGGGATTTTCGTCAGCAGCGAGCGATAACCGGCCGCCACTGCGGAGTCGGTTTCTCTGTTGGAGGTACCGACACCGTACGGTGGAATCGCCTGCCTGCAGTCGACACCGCTGGAAGCTGCACGTCCCTTCGCGGCGCGGAGCAGGCACTGCTGACGCGCCCGCAGCTCGCGATGCACCATCCTGCGCGAGCGTTCATTGACCGCGCGAACGCAGCGATTGGCCGAGGAGGTGTAAAACCCGTTGAATGTGGGCAGGACGACGCTCAACAGATCATCGACGATCGTATTCGTGTCGTCGCGCAAGCATGCATACAGATCGTTTGAGTCGAAGGTTTCGCCCGCTCTGACTGCGCAGACGCCGGGGTAGTTCAGAAGCTCGAGGTCGACGTTCTGACAACCAGCACTCAGCCGCTGTGCCAGACGCGTCTCCGCGGACTTGAGCACCTCCTCGGTTTTTGCATCATCCGTGTTACCGAGTGGCGCCCTGCAGTTGACGCCATCCGGCACTCGTCCCTGGAGGCGACGCACATCGCATTCCTGCCGCGCGGTCATCGTCTGGTTGAAGTATTGGCGCGAGGCACGGGAGATCGCCGATTGGCACCGAAGCTCTGCTCGCGGCAGCACACTTGTCGTCTGTGCTTCTGCCAGCCCATAGTCGCCGATTCCCGGCGAGACGAGTTGGCCGATAAGTGCTGCGGCGGCGAATGCGAAGTGAATGTGAGTCTTCATATGATTTGGTGACCATTCCGGCGACGCCTGCGATGTGCCGGTCGTGTAGCGGTTTGACTATGCGCGAGCGGGGCCGCTAACCGCGAGGGCCGGCGACACGCCTGGAGTTCCAGTTTACCTGTTATTGCACTATGGGCCGCATTAATTACAGGTGTCAACGTTGAAGACACTCGCCTGCGCCACGAGACCAACGCATTCGCCACGAATGACGCTGTGCGCCTTTACGGCCTTTTTGACTGCCCCCCCCGACCGGGTTAGCGACGTGCGCAGCGCCCGGTCTGACGGGCGAAGGAGTTGAGATCCATGGGACCTTTGAAAGGAATTCGCGTTATCGAGATGGCAGGGTTGGCACCGGTGCCCTACGCCGGGATGATTCTCGCTGATTTCGGCGCCGATGTGGTACGCGTTGATCGGCCGTCAAAGGGCGAACCCGGCCCGGATCCGACGCGGGATCACCTGGCGCGCGGCAAGCGATCGATTGCGATCGATATGAAGAGTCCTCGCGGAGTCGAGCTGCTGATGCAGCTCCTCACGGACGCCGACGTTCTTATCGAGCCTTTCCGGCCGGGGGTGATGGAGCGCCTCGGTGCCGGTCCGAGCATCGCCCTCGAGCGTAATCCGGGGCTGATTTATGCGAGGCTGACCGGGTGGGGTCAGGACGGCTCGTACGCCGCGATGGCCGGGCATGACATCAACTACATCGCACTTTCCGGCGCGCTGAGCCTCTTCGGTCGCAAAGGGGAGAAGCCTCTTCCCCCCGTCAATCTGGTCGGCGACTTCGCCGGCGGAGGAATGCTCTGCGCGCTCGGCATCGTCATGGCCCTCGTCGAGAAGAGTCGATCCGGAAAAGGGCAGGTTGTCGACGCCGCCATGGTCGATGGCGCAGCCAATCTCGCCACGTTCATCTGCGGGTTCCGTGCAGGCGGGCTGTGGTCCGATGAACGCGGGACGAACATGCTCGATACCGGTGCGCCGTTTTACGATACGTACGAAACATCCGACGGAGAATACATGTCCGTCGGGGCGATTGAGCCGCAATTCTACGCCGCGCTGCTGCAGGGCCTCGGTCTCGCGGACGAAGAGCTCCCCCATCAGCATGACCGCAATCACTGGGAATCGATGCGAGAGCGCTTCACGCGGATCTTCCGATCCAGAAGTCGGGATGAATGGTGCGCGGTGTTCGACGGAACCGACGCGTGTGTCGCGCCGGTTCTGTCACTCGGCGAGGCGGCTGCCCACGAACACAACCGTCAAAGAGCGGCCTTCGTCAAAGGAATACAGGGCGTTGACGTCCCTGCTGCTGCCCCGAGACTTTCCAGAACACCTGGCTCTGCTGCTGCCGAGGCCCCGCTGCCCGGCCAGCATACCGATACGGTTCTCGAAGAGCTGGGAATAGGAGCCGCGGATATCGCCGAGCTGCGCGACACCGGAGTGATCGGATGACTGGCGCGGCGCGACCACGCAGCGCCATCTGAATTCAGAGCCCGAAGTCTTCCGGCTCGATCGATGAGAACGAGTCGATGACCAGGTCAGCCTGCTCGAACGGCCCGCGTTCCATCGCCGGGTCGGGGATGGCAACCACCGCCATCCCTGCAGCCAGACCGGCCTCGACTCCTGCCGGCGAGTCTTCGAAGACAAGACAGCCGGCCGGGTCTGCACCGATCGCCTCGGCGGCGACCAGAAAGATATCGGGAGCCGGCTTACCATTCTCGACCCTCGGATCATCGGCCGTCACGACCTCGGCGAAGACCTCGAACCAGTCGACATGCAATGTCCGTTTGCGCTCGAACAGCGTCGCCTCACTGCTTGTCGCGATCGCCTGCGATACCCCGCGGGTATGCAGCGCCCGCGAGAAACGTTCGGCGCCGTCTTTGGCGGGAGTGGTCAGGAAGAGCTCGGCGAGGCGATGACGGCGAGCCTCCAGATACTCCTCGGGTGCGATCGGCAGCTCGAGCGCCGAAACCAGATGGCGTGCGGATTCGATCGAGGGTCGCCCGATCATGTCTTTCTTGATCGACCAGTCGAAGTTTTTCCCGTAACACCCGACGATCTCCTGCGTGACCCGGGTGTACAAGGGTTCGGTGTCCAGCAGGACTCCGTCCAGGTCGTAAATGACGTGAGTTACCGGTCTCGAGATCTTCATCTTCGGTGCCTCCCCGATCTATCGATGTCTGCCGGCGTCCACGACCCGCGACCTCGCTGCCGTGACTGCGATAGCCACCCGGACTGCGATCGCCGCGGTGCCCGCGCGCCAGCTGACGAAATCACAGAAGTTCAAGGACGCGTTCGGGAGGACGACCGATCACGGAGCGGCCACCCGCGTCGGCGATGGGACGCTGGAGAACGGCCGGGGTCCCTGCCAGCAACGCTGCGACGTTCTCCGCGGTCGCGGGATCGGGCAGGCTCAGCCCGGCCTCGGTGAACGCAGCATCGGTGCTGCGCACGAACTCGTGCGGATCCGAGTCACTGGATTCGATGAGCGGGATCAGATCGCTGACACTCGGCGCCGACTCGAGATAGTTCACAATCTCGACATCAACGCCGCGCTCGGAGAGCAGCGCGAGCGCCTTACGCGACTTACTGCATTTCGGGTTGTACCAGAGCCGGAGTTTCACCCTGCCGCTATACCTGAAGCGGTCAGCCGGGTCAGCTTACGGCAGTGCGAAGGAGACAAACAGAAAGAAGCATCCAAGCGCGGTGAATATATGGGACAGGGCCGTCGACAGGCGGCTCGGTCCGTCCTCGGATCGACTTGCAGACAGCGCGACCCAGACCGTTGTCGTCACGCTCAGCGCCAGCAGCGCAAAGGCGGCGCCTTCCAGAGGGCTGCCATAGAGTCGGAACGCGGCGACGCCGCAGAGCAAAGGGCTGAGCATGACGAACAGTTGTACAGAAAACGTCGAGGCCAGGCACCCTCAAGTGCCCGGCCTCGAAATCGACCCCCTGCACCGCAACCGCGTCCGCGCTCCTCATCAAGGCCCCTCCACCACCTGCCACTGCCCGGGGTTCAGGCTCGACATCCGGCTCGGCAGACCACCGCTCGCGAACGCCCAGGAGACATGAGCCCGCTTTCACAGCAGCCTGTCTGAGCCGGAATGTTGTCCGAAATCCGCCTCGCAGCCCGAGCATCCCTCCACACCTCGCAGCCGGACATCGGTGAGCACGCGGCGGCCGCAGCAAGTTACCGCCCGGCGTGCTCGTTGCGGATACGAGCAATCCGCAGGCCATCGATGATCGGCGCCGTTTCGAGGCGAAACCGGGCCAACAGAACCCCGCGCGACGAATGGCTGCCGCTGACGGCGACGGACTCACGGGCCGCGCATGCGCCGCGACCAGAAGCGCGTCACACAGGTCGCGTTGCGTTGTGAGAGGACAGGGCTGCGAGTTAGCGGAGGTAGCCGAGCGCTCGCAACTCTCTGGCCAGTCGGCGCGGCAACGCGCTTCGGTCGGCGTGCTCGACGCGGGGCGGGTGCTCGTCTCGCCACTGCGCGAGCCAATCTCGCAGGAATGCCAGGCGTCCGGCGTCGGTCAGCGGCGAGGTCTCCAGTCGATCGCCTGTCAGATCGAAATACTCTGCGCGCTCACTACTGACCCACCAGACCAGTTTCTCGTCCTCGCCGGTCACCGCGATCACGTGACCGCTCCCGCCCTCATGAGCATTGCGGCTGGAGGTCTCACTGACCACGTATTCAACGGGCGCCGGCCCTCCGGCGAGAGTCCCGGTCAGCGACGGTCCCGGCAGTGTCTGCGGCCCGAGCTGCGGGACCACGAGGCGCTCGATCGTCGGGCCGATCGCCGCCGACGCCGGTACCGGTGTGGCGATGCGACGCGCAGCGACACCGGGCACATGAATTATGAGCGGGACGTGAACGACTTCCCGATACAAAGAGCGGATGTGAAAACAGCGGCCGTGTTCCAGAAACTCCTCGCCGTGATCCGAGGTGACCACAATCACCGTTCGCTCCGCGACTCCGGCAGCGGCCACCATTTCCAGCAGTCGGCCGAACGAGCGGTCCGCGCGATGAACCGTCGCGTCGTATTCAGCAAGAAAAGGGGCCAGGTCCTCCGGACCGACGCCGTCTCGACATGCGCGGGTCATGCCACGTGCCGGCTCGACGGGCAGACCGAGCGCCATGCGGTCAACCGGCTCGGACTTGTACGGCTTGTGAGCATCGAAACCGTGCAACAGAACGAAGAAAGGCTCTCGCACGTTGGAAAGAAAGCGATCGAGCGCGGGCAACGAGTCTTCGATCCGACGGCCCGGAGAGAGGTAAGACTCGAAACCTCGGTCGAAACCGAAGTGTGCCGACATGTTCGCGCCGCCGGTGAACGCCGCTGTCGAGTACCCGTGACGTGCGAGCACTTCAGGCAGCGTCTCGAGCTCTGCAGCGAGCCCGCGGTGGCCGTTCATTCCGACGATGCCGTGCTCGGACGGGTAAAGACCGGTGAGCATCGAGGCATGGGCAGGTCGCGTCCATGCCGATTGGCTGATCGCGTTCTCGAACACGACCGAGTGCGCAGCGAAGCGATCGAGATTCGGACTGGTCGGTCGTGGACTCCCGTAGGTGCCGAGACGATCCGCCCGCAACGTGTCGATCGAGACAAGGATTACGTTGCAGCCGTTGCACGAGGTCGCCTCCGTCGGCATCCCCGCCGCAGAGCCCAGAATCCTGAACAGCGTGTATGCCAGCAGAGCCAGCGCCGCCGCAACGTAAAGCGCACGCGCGAGCATGACCTTCAGGCGTCTAGATCCCGAGAAGAATCGAGTCCGAGCTTCGCTTCGGCGATTTTGAAATCGACGAGCTCACAGAGCCTGTGGTGTCGTTGCTCGGGGCCGGCACACTCGAGAAGGCTCTGTCGCTCGACAGCCTCGAGTGGAAGCGTTGCCGACAGGTAATTAACGATCCGCTCGAGTTCGATTCCCGCGAACAGCCCTTCGACGCTTTTTTCATCGACCTCGAAGTTATTCGCGTATTCGTCAACCCGCCTGCGCAGTTCGTCTCGCCAGGTTCGCATCTGGTCTATCGGCACAGGGGCCTCGTGGAGCGCCTGCGGCTGGACAATCCGGTAGGGTTCTCCGCTATCCAGTTCGCGCCGAATCCGAAA
This sequence comes from Candidatus Nitrosopumilus sp., assembly GCA_964225545.1. GTDB lineage: Bacteria > Desulfobacterota > Binatia > UBA1149 > SPBQ01 > SPBQ01. The sequence goes on from CAXQPB010000092.1 coordinate 20,043, forward strand.
CTTGACGCTCCCCTCCAGCACGATGAGGGATCGCCCATCGGGCAGAGACTCGTGCTTGACGATCTGACCGGCGCATCCGACGGGATAGACCTCCGGCGCGTCTTCCGGCGCCTCCTCAGAGGAGTCGGCGCGCACCAGGACCATCCCGATCGTGCGATCGCCTGCCATGCTGTCGGCGATCATCTTCCGGTAGCGCTGCTCGAAGATATGCAGCGGCATCAGCGTCCCGGGGAAAAGCACCACCTCACCCAGGGGAAAAATCATCAGACGATCCGGAATCGGCACCATAAGCTTGTCAGTCAGGGCGCCTCCCGCACCCGTACCGAAGCTAGCAAACGCGCCCGCAATCACAAAAAGCCGGTTCTCCGCGGGCGCATTATCTTCGTCAGCGCCGACTCAGAGTCCGCATCGAAGCCGGCGACCGCCGCCGCGGCACGCCAGGCCGCGGGCCGAGACGCAAGTCCCAACAGACGGGTCAGCGCCGATCAGGAGCGCCAGCGTTACCGCAGGGAGGTCGCCTGCTGTCTCGAGTCCCTTCCTTCTTACGAGGAACTTCGTCTTCGCCATGACACCGCCGGGAAGCAGGCGAACAGTCGCCCGTCGCAATCCGCCTGCGATGTCACCGCGGGGATTGCTGAAAACGTACACGATCGGGCCACCGGCACCCGCGGCTTCCATTCCGTCGGTCAGGCCACGCGCTATTCTGTTTCGGCGGCGAGTGAATCCGCCGGCCGGAACAAACGATGTGTGGAATACCGAGCCGGCAACATCGCCGATTTCCAGCGTCACCCCCTGCGTCCCGGGGTCGAAGAAGGGGTCGGCGCGTAGAACCGTTGATTTGATCGTAATTCGGCTGTCACCCGAGGCCGCGTGCCACCCGATCTTCAATCGCGCGGAAAGGAAGCCACTGCTTTCATCGGGCGTGCACAGACCATCCGCGCAGGTGCCCTCCCCTCCGCAGAGCCCCTCGGCACCGCATGGCAGCGTGTTCGAATCGTGCTGGCAGACGCCCGAGGCGTCGCAGACGTCGTCGGTGCACTCGTTGCCGTCAGACGAACATGGAGTACCTGCCGCCGGCACCTCCGCGCACCCGGTATTCGGGTCGCACACGCCGCGAAGACACGGCCCGGAGGATTCGCAGAGCGTATCGTCGGAACGGTGTTCACAGGCCCCGTCGATACAGCGATCAACGGTGCATGCGATACCGTCATCACAACTCCACTGACTTCGAGTCGCGGCTGCGCTGCAGGTCATGCACGACGTGAGTCGGGGATCGAGAATCGTTCGCACCGCGGGCTGATGCCTGCCGGACAGAGCGGGCGGTCGCGTCGCGTCCCCGAAGACAACCACGTTCTCTCCTCCGTCGCCCGCACGAATCAGCGCGCCCGGCGCGGAGAAGAAGTGACCGCGGGCAGTCAGACGGTTTGCCGCGTCGCCAGGCTTGTTGTCGATCACTGCTCCCGGACCGACCGAGACGTCGCAGCCGGAAAGCAGCACGACTCCGGTCAGCCCGTCGCTGCGACCGTCGACAAAAATCTCGCCACCGACCCGAACCGCGGCATCCGAGACCAGCGAGATCGCGCCGGCAGGAGAGGCTCGGCGAGCGGCAGCGGAGATCCTGCCGTCATGAACGATGCTTCCGCCGGCCGACACATCGACAGCGCCTCCCCCGCGCGAGCCACTGGTGTCGATGCGGCAGGTTTCCGTGAGTGTCAGATTCTTTGATGCCGATACCAGCACCGAACCGCCGGCGCTCTCGCCGCCCGCTCCGGTAGCCAGAACCTCACCGCGGACCAACACCTCCTCGCCGGCGATTTCGATGCGATCCCCTGCCCCGTCCGGCGCGGAGCCTCGACTGCTCAAGCGGACGAACTCTCCAAGCTCGATCCGGCCACCGGCGAACAGACTCTGCGGCCCACCGTCACCGCCCGAGTTCTCGACGGAAGTATGACCGTCGGTCACCACCAGCAGCCGATTCGCACGGCCGCCGCCGCTGACGATCAGGTCACCCTCGGCACGCAGTGCGACCGTACCACCGAAACCTGAACCTGCCGATGCGTCGGCGCGCAGGTCATCCTCGACAAGAATTGAACCGGTGGCTGCGAGATCAATAATGCCACCGTCGAAATCGCCGCCGCGGACGTCGATCGGTTCGAAGATATGCACGTCCCCACCCGCTGCCAGATGAACATCGCCGCCGGTCCCTGCCCCGCCGGATCGTAACTCGATCCGTGCGTGAACGCGGATATCTCCGGCCGCCGTTACAGTCACCGACCCGCCGTCGCTCTGCCGGGTCGTGCCGTCCAGCGTTAACTCCGCGAGAATATCGACCTCGCCGGCGGCATCGATAAGCAGATGACCGGGCTCGGCCGCTGAGCCGAGCACTCGTCCGCCGAGCCTGACATCGCCGCTTCCGATTGAGCAGGCGCCCGCGCCTCGCGCTGCGCAGTACGAATCAGTCAGGCAGGGCACAGAGGGGCCGCGCGAACATGCGCGCCGCGCCCGGAGGTCCAGCCGTCCGCCCGCCCGGCCGCCCGCCCGGACACCGGAGAGAGCGTCGCCGCCAAGTTCGACCGCCACGCCGGCGGTTTCGGCCTGGAACCGGCCGCACAGCACGGTAAGGTCTCCACCTTCGGAGACGATACGGCCCGAGCCTTCGATCCGTAACGTCCGCAGTCCGAAGTCGAGGACCGCGCCGTCGACCGTCTCGATCGCCTCCTGAATGACGCAGGGATCGACCGACAGGTCACACAGTTCATCGGCGTGATCGACACGTGCGCGCGACCCCAGGGCATCGGACGCATCGCCGGCCGGCCCGATGACGAAGAGCAACGCTGTTGCGGCCGGCATCGAGCGCCGAAACCAGAGGCGCGCGTACTCATCTTTTCGGTCAGACATCGACCGCAGCGTCACGGCTTCGGGCCGCCGCTGTCAATGACATCGCAGTGCTGGGGAGCCGCCGCGGGAGTTCAGAGTCGCGGAATCACCTGCTCACCGAAGACGCGCAACTGCTGCTCGTCAGCGGCATTGATGCCGACCAACGCCATCCCGTGTTCATCCCGACGTCGCTGCAGTTCGTCGACGACCTGCTCTACCGTGCCCAGCAGCACCGCCGGATGCTTCATCACCTCCGCGACCTCCAGGCCGACCATCGCCGCGAGCGGTTCAGCTGCCTCACGGGCCTCGCTCTCGGTTCGGGTGATGGTCGAGACAAACGCGGTCGTTGCCAGGCCGACACTCCCCGGCGCGCGGCCGGCGGCAGCCTCCGCTGCGCGGACATGTTCGAGCTTGGCGGGAAGCGCAGCGTCGCTGAACCGAGCGACCTCCTGCATCGTGGTCGTCCCCGGTCCACCGACAACCGGTGCCATGTGGATCAGATCGGCCCACTCCCCCGCGCGGCGCAGAATCCCTTTCCCGCTCCCGCCGATCATCAGCGCAGGCCCACCGTCTTGCGCCGGCTTGGGCAGGCATACCGCATCCCGGACCTGAAAATACTTGCCCTCGTACGAGAAACGCTCCTGCGTCCACAACCCGCGCATGATGGCCGCTGCCTCATCGAGCATGACGAGCCGATCAGAAACCGGCGGGTACTCGATCCCCATCATGTCGAACTCCGCCCGAGTCCAGCCGGCCCCGATTCCGGCGACGACACGCCCCCCGCTCGCTTCGTCGATCTGCGCAAACAGCCGCGCATGCATCGCGGGGTGACGGAACAGCGCACACGCGACATGGCTGACCAGTTGCACGGTGGAGGTGCGCTGCGCGAGCGTCGCCAGGACGAAGAACAGATCGTAGGCGGGTCGCTCCGGCTGCAGCTCACCGATGACCTCGAAGACATAGTGATCGGGGATCAGAACCGCGGCGAAGCCGAGATCCTCGGCCATCCGAGCGTCCTCTACGATCGCGTCAATACCGGTGCCCCCTGCCCGGCCGTGGCCTCCGCCTACTTCGGCTGCGAGTTTCATTCGATCTCTACCTCCTTGTCACCGGGTCACCGCGGGCGTGAGCCTGTAACCGGACAACCGCCCCCCGATGGAGACACCGTCGTAACACAGCGAGCGCCCGCGCAAATCCACGGGCGTATGCTGCAGGTTTCGGTCAGGCTCCGGCCAAACCCGCGACGCGGGCAGTGAACACTTCGTGCAGACGCAGCACAATCTACCTCACATGCCGCATACATGCCGACATGGGAGTTGTCCCTTTCGCTGACATCCTCGACTGAGCCTTCGGAACAACGGTCATCAACGCACCAGCGCCAGCCCTCCTGACCCGCCTTCGGCGGTCAAGACCCCATGCACCCGCCCCGTCGGGCGCGCAGCGCGCTCGAACATTCGCCTCGCGGGCGTGGAACGCTGCCCGTGCGCTGCGCCGGAAAACCGCGCGCACGGCCTGTGTCGCGCTGCTGGCAACGCCCGCAACGTTCGCGTTCGCAGGCGCCGAGGTAAGCGGCGAGCTGCAACGCTGGCATCGTATCGAGCTATCGTTCAACGGACCGCGGCACGCAGAGAGCGACTCGAGCCCGAACCCGTTTCTCGACTATCGGCTGACCTGCTCGTTCACCTCCCCCGATGGCCGGACGCTGGCGGTTCCCGGCTTCTTCGCCGCGGATGGGCATGGGGGCGAAAGCGGAACCCTGTGGAAGTGTCGCTTCAGCCCCGACCGCGCCGGCACATGGAGCTGGACAGCCTCCTTCCGTGCCGGCCCCGCGCTGACCGTCTCGTCTGATCCGGGCGCCGGCCGTGCCGGATGGTTCGACGGGACCTCGGGGGTTTTTCAGGTCGACGCGAGCGACAAAAGAGCACCGGACTTCCGCGCCGAATCGCGCGGACTGCTGCGCAATCGAGGAGACCATTACCTCAGCTTCGAATCGGGACAGGCGTGGGTCAAAGGCGGACTGAACATTCCGGAAAACCTGCTGGGGTACTCCGGCTTCGACAACACACCGCAGGCCGGACACCACTTCACAGCACACGAGAGCGACTGGAAAACAGGGGACCCGGACTGGAACGACGGGGACGGCCGAGCCATCGTCGGCCTGCTCAACTTCATCGGCTCGACGGGCGCCAACTCGGTCTACTTCCTGCCGATGAATGTCGGCGGTGACGGCAACGACACCTACCCCTCTATCTCACCGAGCGACCGCACGCATTACGATACGAGCAAGCTCGATCAGTGGGAGGTGCTGTTTGCGCACGCCGCCCGGCTCGGGATTTTCCTGCATGTCCAGCTCTCCGAGGCCGAGCAGGCCAATGCGCTGTACCATGACAACGGCGAGCTCGGCCACGAGCGAAAGCTGTTCTACCGTGAGCTGATCGCACGCTTCGGCCATCATCCGGGAATCGAATGGGATCTCGGCGAGGAGAATCGGTACGGGACGGCCCGGCGCGAGAGTTTCGCCGCCTTTATCGCCGCGCTCGACCCCTATCATCACCCGATCACGACACACACACGCTACGACGAGCTGTCTGAATACTACGCACCGCTGCTCGGCAACGGCCATTTCACCATGACCGCTTTCCAGGCCGGCTTTACCGACCTCGTCTCCCGCATCACGGACTGGCGACGAAGGTCTGCGGACGCCGGCGTGCCATGGGTGATCTCACTCGACGAGCCGCATCCGATCGAAAACGACATCACGGATCTTTCGCGCGGCTATCCGGCGGCGCGACGTAACTTCCTGTGGCCCGTGTACCTCGCGGGCGGCGGCGGCTTCGAATGGTACGTCAAACACGACGGCGGCGGGGACTCCTTCGACTTCACGGTAGAGAATCTACGGCCGCTCCAGCCGGCTCTCGAATGGACCGGCCACGCGCTGCGCTTCCTGTCCGAGCTGCCGATCCTGCGCATGACACCTCGCCGCGAGCTCAGCAGCGCCGACCTCACACTCGCCGACGCGGGCAACGTCTACGCTCTGTACGACCGGTCCGGTTCGGATCTGCGCGTTGACCTGTCGGGATCCACCGGATCTTTCCGACTCCGCTGGTTCGACCCGGAAAACGGCGTCTTTCACGAGGCCGGGCAAATCAACGGCGGCGGTGTTCGTGACCTGGGTCGACCGCCGTTTGACGGTGACGCGGCAGCGATCCTCTCACGCGACGAATCTGCTCTTTGCAGCACGGACGCGGAGTGTGACGACGGCAACGTATGCAACGGGATCGAGGCATGCGTGCCTGCCCTCGGCTGCGTGACGAATGCTCCCCTCGAATGCGACGATGGGATTTTCTGCAACGGCGTAGAGTCCTGCGACCCGCAGGGCGGCTGCACGCCGGGCCCCCCACCGCTTTGCAACGACGGCATCGACTGCACGGCAGACCGCTGCGACCCCGCGCTGCAGGACTGTGCCCACGAGCCGACCGACTCAGCCTGCGACGACGGCAAGATCTGCAATGGCAACGAAACCTGCGCCCGCGAAGTCGGCTGCACCGCCGGGACCCCGCCGGATTGCCGCGATCACATCGGCTGCACAGCAGACTTCTGCCTCGACAGTCTCGGCGGCTGCGTCAACATGCCGATCGACATGGTCTGCAGCGACCGTAACGCGTGCAACGGCGTCGAGGTGTGCGACCCCGAGAGCGGCTGCTCGACGCCCCAGCCCGACCGCTGCGACGATGGCAACGCGTGCACCAGCGACTCATGCAGTCCGACCGATGGATGCGTAAACCCACCGCTGATCGACGGGGCGAACTGTGACGGCGACCGCGACGTCTGCAACGGAGGCGCGGTATGCACGGCCGGGCAGTGCCGGGCTGTTCCGCCACCTGATTGCGATGACGGCCGCGTATGCAACGGCGAAGAGCAGTGCGACCCGCGTGCAGGCTGCATCGCCGGCGAGCTTCCGGTCTGCGACGACGGGGTGCCTTGCACAGCCGATGCCTGCGTCGAGTCCGCCGGCGGGTGCCGCAATGTTCCCGTCGATGCGATTTGTGAAGATGGCGACATCTGCGACGGGATCGAGCGGTGTGATTCCCGGCAGGGATGCGTAAGCACTCCACCGCTCGTTTGTGAAGACGGCCTGCACTGCAACGGAGAGGAGCAATGCCATCCGGCGATCGGCTGCATCCCCGGTCGGCGACCGGACTGCCGCGATCGCGTCGGTTGCACCGCAGACGGCTGCGTCGAATCCGCAGGCGGCTGTGTCCACATCCCTGTCGACTCGGTGTGCGACGATCGCAACGCGTGCAACGGCAAGGAGTTCTGCAGCGCGGAGGCCGGATGCAGCGCAGGAGCCCAGACGGATTGCGGCGACGGCGCCCCTTGCAACGGCGAGGAGCTCTGTGAGCCCGCACTCGGCTGCGTGAGCGGATCCGCGATCGACTGCACAGCGCTTGGCGATGACTGCAACCGTGGCACCTGTGATGTGCAGACCGGCGCATGCCTCCAGACTCCCATCGACAACATCGCGTGCGACGACGGAGACTCGTGTACGCTCGATGACCGTTGCAACGCCGGAGTATGCGAGGGTCGGCTCCGCGACTGCGACGACGGCCTCAAATGCACCCTCGACGCGTGCGAGCGAGAATCCGGGCTCTGCTTACACGATACGACCGCGCTGGCCGGCGAGCCGTGCGGCGGCGGCCGCACCTGCAACGTCTCCGGCGCCTGCGAGCTCGACAGCGGCTGCATCGGTGACCGTTTCATCGATGTCATCGATTTCGATGACCTGCCGGCCGGCATCGTCGTCGACCGGATCGACGGCCGGGCCGGCAGCGGTCCCGTCGGAATTCATGCGGATAACGATCGGCTGCATCCGCGAAACGCCGCGATTCTTTTCGACTCGAGCTGCGCGGGCGGCTGCTCCGGAGGAGACGACGATCTCGGCACACCGCACTTCGATTTCGGCGGCCCGGGCATCGGCGAAGGTGGGGCGTCGACCTCGGCCTACCCCAACGCGAATCCCCTCGGCAACCTTCTGATCGTGGCGCAGAACCTGCGTGACGACGACAACGACGGCCTCGTCGACGAGCCCAACGACCAGGGAGACACGACTGCGACAATTGAGCTCGACTTCAGCGCGATCGCTCCGGTCGGCATCGACGAGATCGTGATGGCAGACGTGGAAGACAAGCACGGCGCACCCGTTGTCGAGTTATTCGGGATTGATGGTGAGTTGCTGGAACAGGTCGTCATCCCGGCGGGCGGGAACAACAGCGTGGTTCGTCTGTCGATCAATTCCGCGGCGATCGTCTCCCGGGTTGCGATATCACTGGCCGGATCCGGCGCCCTCGATCGGGTACGCTTCGCCACACCCGGGTGTGCGGCAGCCTCGGCTGGGGCGGTGAAATGAAAAACGCCCCGGGATCCGTAAAGACCCCGGGGCGCGCTCCCAATAGAAGTGGCGGGCATGACACTTCCGAATCCGTCTTCCTGACCTCTCCCCGAGCCGCTTGGGTCGAAGCCGGGCGACGGACAACAGGAACAAAGCAGTTGTCATGCCAAGTGCGCTGTCTGCGCGGAGTCACTGGTCAGGGGACTTTGACGAAGCGGGTACCCGAATGAGGGTGTGTGACTTCACACGATGGGCGTTTTCCCCACGCACCCGATTCGACGGAGCCTTCCTCAGTCGCCCCTGGCGCGGAAGCTGCCCGGCGAGCCGACCCGCGATTGCGAGTAACTTGCCTCCCAGCAGCTTGTCTCCTCCCCGGTTGAGGCACTGAGCTGAACAGTCACGGGCAGCCGGAGATCGAGAAGCGGCAGGTTCAAGTCGGCTCCCCTTCCCATCGCGGCGAGACGCGCCCGGCCCTGCTCGCCGGCAACGAGTTTCATGCCGACAATGCCGCCGGAGTTCGAGCCGCTCGGGTTACGGAACTTGTACGCACTCCGACCGGCCGGAACCCAGCAGGCCCGACCGCCGCATTCGGCGCCCGCTGGAACCAGCGAGGCCACGCGCGGCTGGGAAACCGATGACGAGTCGTAGACACACACCCGATAGTGGGTCTGACCGTTCGGTGGATCGAGAAACGCCGCAAGCGGTGTCTCGTCGGCGCTGTTGAGCACCCATTTGAGTTTATTCCGTAGAGCAATACCGCCGGAGTCCATGGCGAGTCTCGCGCGCCTCGGCGCTCCCCCCCGACACCCCTGGATCGGTTGTGGGGGACAATCCGCTCCATGGCTGCAGTTGTCGATCTGGACGCGGCAACCATCGCTCGGGATACACATCTCCTCGGTACATGGATCACCATCGTCGCAAACGACCGGCAGATGGAGGCAACCGGAAGCCGACTCGCACGAGTCACTTGTACAGACATTCGAATCGTCGCAGACACTCAGTGGGTGGGCGCAAAGCCCGTCGTCACCGCACAAATCGTCGGTGCACGCGTTGCCGTCATCGCAGTCGGCATCGACGCCACAACGGGCCAGTGCGAGAGCCAGAGCTTCGCTGTCGGACGGGGGGGCGGCCCGGTCGCGGGTCAGACAGATGAGGTCGAGTCGCGGAGCGGCCGGAACCACTTCACGTTTCTCCACAACCACTTCGTAGACACCTGCCGCGACCATTCCGAGATCGAGCGGTGCGGCTGCTCCCGAATCTGCCGAACCGTCCCAGTGCCATTGCTGCAATCGACCCGCATCGTCCCCGAACGCGATCGGCCCGGATCCGTCGAATCGAATCGAGAACGAGTCAGCGTCCCCGGGATTATTGCTCGGGTAGTAGAATCGCCCCCAGAGCACCCAGTTGCCGGCGACCGGTATTGTCAGCGAGTACGAAACCTCGTCGCCGCTGCCGCCGGCGAGGGAGTCCTGGAGACTGTCGGCGTACAGCAACGAGGGGGCGAGCGCGTCGCGATCGATATCTTCGTCGACAAACGGCGGCGTTGCCGTTGCGGTGTACTCGAAGCCCGTGGTCATGGCACCGGCGAGAACGGCGCTGGGGTCGGTCGCGGCGAACAGGCAGACCGCATCCGGGTCACCGGGCATGCATCGACCGCTCGCCGAGTCACAGCTCTCTCCAAGCGGACATGCGACCGGCACATTCATGCAGCCTCCACCTGTTGCATCACAGAGATCGTCCGTGCACGCGTCTCCATCGTCACACATATCGGCCCGGGCGCCTGCGCAGATCGACGTAGAGCAAGCGCCGCAATCGGAGCCGTCGCCATCGAGAATACAATCCCCCCCACAACAGTCACCGACTCCGGTCAACTCGTCATCGGCCTGGTTCGGATTGATCGTGAAAGGGCAGTTGTCATCGCACGCAGCGCCCGTGCCCAGCGGGCCGCAAGGGGCATCGCCCGCGATCCCGCTGCCGTCACCGTCGTCGGGCACTCCGTCGCCATCGGAATCGACAGCAGCGCCGGCGACCAGAGACGCAACATCCACGAGCAGGTCACCTGAATACACGCCGATCCCGCCTTGCGCTTCGGCGGCAGGAGCCATCACACGAACGCTCACACCGGCGGCGCTGCCGAGATAAATCGCCTCATGAGAAGGGTCGCCGTCGCTGTCCGGATCAACGATCTGAAATCCGCCACCGGCGACAAGCGTGACCTCGAGGCCTGCAGCCGGGTCCGCAACGTTTCCGAGAAAATCGACGGGCAACAGGCGCAGATCACGCCACGTCCCGGCGCCCGGCATCGTGACGACCTCGGTCGGCAGCACGAGCTCGCGCCCGTCACCACCCGCAGTCGGCGCAGGCCGGAGCCGGGTCCGAGCAACAGGGCGATAGCTGGCGATGTCGATGGGCTGAAAAAGCATCGCTGTAGTCGCCTGGTCGCTGTGAACGACCAGCTGATCCGTCGACGCTTCACTTCCGTCCGTAGGAATCGCGAATGCTCCGCCCAGAACCGGGTCGGACGGGTCAGGCAGGAGAAACGAGTTCACCTCCCATTTGACCTCTGTCGGCGCGTCCGGGTCCGGCGGTGGCGTGTTGCCGTTGCCCAGCGTTTCACTTGGATTCAGCGGCGGAAAAAACGGCCAGCGCGTGAAGATCGGCGTACCGTCGGTAAACGTGGCAGACGGATCGTCGCCCGTATACACACCGGCAACCAGGACCACGGTCATCCCGCCGATGCTGGTGGGCGCGCCGATATTGAGACCGATCGAGCTGCGGAAGCGGCCGCTCTCGAGTTTACCGACCTGCCGGCCGACGTAGGCATAGAGCTCCTGAAGCTCCACGAAGTTGTCGAGAACACCGTCGTTGTCGTGCGGCCCGATGATTCCATCATCGTCGAGGTCGGCGAAGCCGTACACCAGAACAGGCCGGCCGTCGAGATCGTCGCCGGACAGCACGGATCCATAGGGGGGTTGTCCTGTACCGTCCGTGAGGAGCACTGAAAACGACGCCTCGAAGCCCTGCCCTGTTGATCCTCCGCCTGCGATGACATCGAGCAGGCCCGAACCACCCGGTGCAGCCGATGGCGGAGGTACGCTGGCAGCGACCTGACCGCCGACGCGCACGACCAGATCGACGTCCCCGCCAAGGCTTGAATCGAGGACGTCATCGATGTTGCCCCAGATCTGATCTTCACCGGGCAGCAACAACGGGAGCCCGGGCATCATTGGAAACACCCGGCCGTCGATGTCGGTCGGATCGCCATCAAAAACAGGCTGCGCGGCGATCGCGACACCGTTGAGCAGGAAGCCGCAGAGCATCGCCATCGTGAAGACTCTCGCGATCACGGCGTTCCCCTCGAATGCAGAGGCGCTGTGACTGAATTGCTGATGACCGGATCCTCGCCGGGGACGGCTACATATCCCACTGCGGTCAGGCCTGACGCGCCACCCAGGGAAGGCAACGAGAGCATGAGCTGATGGGGTGAGATACGAACGAAGCGGGCAGCCGGCTCGATCGCAGCCGCAGCCTCCAGAGAGGCGATCTCGGCAATCGTCAAGCCGTCGGAGAGTCCCGGGAATACACCTGACCGAGCGGGCTCCCCGACGCGGAAAAGATAGAACTCCGTACCGGCGCTGAGCACCAGCGTCAGCGGAAACTCGACCTGGAGTACATCGTCGAATGCCCAGCTGCCCTTGATTGCAACTGAGGTAGCTGACCAGCCCTGATGGACGATTACCTCTCCGATCGCCACCTCCGGGTCGGTAGAGCCTGCGCTCGCAGAAGTCGGGGTTGCCAGGCAGCCGAGCAGGCACATCCATGCGCCGGCGAGGGTCGCCGAGAGGACATTGAGGAGGCGGTCCAGGGTAATCATTCCTGCGTGCGGCATTCTCGTTCATATATGAACACAGCCTTCCAGTCCACGTATTCCGGCTCCAAATCAGCAGATGACATGGAACTTGCAGCGATCTGTGCGTGCCCGCCGGAAAGTCCAGCAGAATAAGCCATTTCAGGCCCGCAAGGGTTGGGGGCTATTTCTCAGGTGGGTTCGTTTCCTCAGTTGCTTACGGCCCATCGCCGGGGCGAACGGGGGGGACAGCGGAAATCATCAGGCTGGAAAGGGGCAGGAAGTGGCACTGATCGGGCTCATTGAGGACGAACAACTCCTTCGGAAATGCGTGGCGCGAAGGCTGGAACTGGCGGGGCACTCCGTGTGCGCCGTCGAGACCGCCGAGGAAGGCTACGAACTGATCAGCCGGCTGCAACCGGACGTTGTGATCACGGACCTGCGCCTGCCGGGGATGAGTGGCCAGGAGCTGCTGGTGCGGGTCAAGCGGAACTACCCCGATGTGGAGATCATCATAATCACCGCCCACGGCAGCGAGGTCGATGCGGAGGAGGCCCGCGCCAACGGGGCAGCAGAATACCTGTCGAAGCCGCTCGACCTCATTGATCTCGGACGCTCCGTGGAACGGTGCTTGCTAGCAAGCACAGCATTCGCGGGTGAGGGCGGAGCCCGAAGCGGCAGGTTTGCAGCTCCCGAACGGCAACCGACATGATCGGAGAATTCAACAAAACCCCCGATTTCTCAGTGACTTACGGCACACCACAGGTCGTCGGCGAAGCCGACGGCGAGAATTCGATTCACAAACTCGCGCTAACCGCTTCCGATAAGCACACATATGTGCCAAATTACACAAAGTGGGTGATATCAACAGTGCCGAATTGCAACTGCGGTCCTGGCGCGCCCTTCGAAATTCTGGCCCAGCAACTCGGGGAAAACTGCCGTGGCTGATCTGATTCTAGTGGAAGATGAGGAGGTTCTGCGAAGAACCCTCGCGCGGACTCTCGAACACGAGGGGCATTCCGTTCGCGCGCTGGAGTCGGCTGAAGCCGCGCTGGAGGCTCTGGGCAGCGGCCCTCCCGACCTGCTGCTGACCGATCAGAGGCTGCCGGGGATCACCGGTCACGACCTTCTGGTACAGGTCAAAGAAGCACACGCCGATCTGCCGGTCATTCTGCTTACCGCACATGGGACGATCGAGGACGCCGTTGCGGCGATGCGCGACGGGGCTGCCGATTACCTGCGCAAACCGATCGATCTGAAGGAACTCTCCCTGGTCGTCAGCCGCTGCCTCGAGCAGGAAGTTCTCCGCAAGGAACTGGATTACTACCGGGCTCGCGACTTCGGCGATAGCGAAGCGTCGGGGATCGTCGGCAACTCGCCCGCGATCCGACAGCTTCGATCTCTGATCGGACGGCTCGCACGGCTCGAAAAACGCGACGGCGTGGGTCCTACGATCCTGCTCAACGGAGAAACCGGAACGGGCAAAGGTCTGGCCGCGCGCGCCATACACAAAGCCTCTCCACGCGAGAAAGGCCCGTTCATCGAGGTCAACTGTACAGCCATTCCGGATAACCTCCTCGAGGCCGAGCTCATGGGCTACGAGCGAGGCGCGTTCACAGACGCAGCTCAGGCAAAAGCCGGGCTTCTCGAGGCTGCTGAAGGCGGCACGATCTTCTTCGATGAGATCGGACACATGAGCAAGCCCCTCCAGGCCAAAGTCCTCAAAGTGATTGACGAACGTATGGTCCGCCGGCTGGGCAGCACTCGCGACAGGCAGGCGCGATGTACGATCGTCTCGGCGACTCACATGAACCTGGAGGAGAAAGTCGCGGCAGGAGAGTTCCTCGACGATCTTTACCACCGGATCAATGTCGTGAAGATCGAGATTCCGCCGCTGCGTGAACGAGACGAGGACGTGGTGTCGCTCGCCGACTACTTTCTTCGAATGCATGCGGGCGAGTACGGAATCAGCCCCTGCCCTCGCATCACATCGAGGGCCATCGCGGCGATTCGCTCGTACAGCTGGCCCGGCAATATTCGCGAGCTCAGCCACGCGATCGAGCGTTCACTGGTCATGAATCCGGGGGATACGATCGATGACCATCACCTGGCCCTGCAAAGCGAGGCCAACGGCTTGCAGCGAATGAACCTCGCTCGGGTAGACGACCTGGAGGTCGACTTCTCGAACGGCGCGATCCGCCTGGAAGATGTAGAGATCGGGCTGATCAAGCGCGCGATGGAGTTCACACGCGGTAACCAGGTACGATCGGCCAAACTGCTGGGCCTGTCCCGGGACGCCCTCCGCTGCCGGCTCGAGAAGTACAAGCTGCGCTAGTCCGAGGAAGCGGCCGGCAACTCGATACGGAAGCTGGCGCCGGTCGGCTCGACGTTGCCGGCGCATACGGTCCCACCGTGGCGCTGGACAATCTTTTTCACCGTGGCGAGGCCGAATCCCGTTCCCCCCGGCTTTGTCGTGAAGAAAATATCGAAGATACGCGGCTGCTTGTCGCTGCGGATACCAGGACCGGTATCCGTAACGTCGAGCCAGACACGCCGCGTTTCGGAACCGTTGTCGGCGTGATCGGATATCACGCCCGTCCGTACGGTAACGCAGCCTTTCGCCGGCGAAATCTCGATAGCGTTCGAGATCAGCTCGGCAGCGGCCTCCTCGAACAGAGCCGGATCGATATCGACCTCCGGCAGGTCCTCGGCGGCTTCGAGCAAGAGTTCCACGCCGTTTGAAGCGGCTTTTTGCTCGGTACTCCTTACCGCCTGCTCCGCGATGGTATTGATCGACATCGCTTGCCGATCAGGCTCGAACGGTCGCGCGAAGTCGAGCAGCGCGCTTATTCGATCGTTGAGCCGGTCGGTTTCCGAAATGACATCGCCGACGATCGCACGAGCCGGGGATTCCTCGAGCTCGAGTTCGGCAAGCTGCGCGGCAGCCTTGATCCCGGCGAGCGGGTTACGGATCGCATGGGCGACCGCGCCGGAAAGTTCACCGATCGCCGCCAACCTCTCCTGCAGCAGTAGCTGGGTCTGGGCTTCCGTGAGGTCCTGGTTGGACTGGGCCAACTCTTTGTAGTTGGCCTCAAGCTCGCGATTCAATCGGTCGATTCGTTTGTAAGCCGCGGCATTTTCCAGCGCGACGGCAAGCTGGTCGCTGATCGTCCGCAGTAATTCGACATCATCGGCGTTGTAAGAAGACCCGGCGCGCTTCCTGCCGACCGTGATCATTCCAACAAGACGTCCTTCCAGGCGCATCGATGTTGCCAGCGTCGCATCCGCCGGACGCAAAGCGGGGCTCCGGGAATCAGTCCCGGCATCCGCCGCGCTGCTGCCGGAAGAATCCCCATCCGCGCTGTCGACGAGATCGAAGCTGTTGTCGATGATGAGGACGTCTTCGGACTCCAGAGACTCCACGAGTCTGCGCGCGTGCTCCTCATCCACGTTCAAAGTCTCGAGCTCGATTCGGCGCACGGCCCCGGAGAGGTGGTCAAGCCGCCCACGGATCTGCGGGGATTTCTCGTTGTCGACTGTGTAGACGCTCGCGGCTTCGGGCTGCAGGGTCTCGTCGATAAGGTCGAGCACCGTGCGCACCAGCTCTTCAAAGTCGAGTATCGTCGCGAAAGCCCGCGAGGCAGAGCGCACGACGTCTCGGTAGTTGTATCTCCTCCTGTCGTAAATTCGGTCGACCGCATCCTGAATTCGCGCTCGACTCGGTTGGGTGATCAGCAGGAGCAGAAGAATCAGAGCCGCCTGAACAACACGCGATGCG
The DNA here is from genome assembly GCA_964225545.1 of Candidatus Nitrosopumilus sp. Lineage (GTDB taxonomy): Bacteria > Desulfobacterota > Binatia > UBA1149 > SPBQ01 > SPBQ01. Next base: position 35,934 of record CAXQPB010000092.1, read on the forward strand.
GCCTCCGTCAGATTGTTGAAGAGCACCTCGATCGTCGCGATGCTCGCGGTATACAGCCCGATGACAAAGGCAGAGAGTGCGAAGTAAACAAGCGTCCGTTTGATGACACGATCAACGTGAAACAAGTCATGTTGCGCAATCGCGTAGCCGATCCCGATCGGAAACAGCACGATCGAGATCCCCATGACATTGAATGGAAAGACAATTCCACCGCCGTAGAGAGAGAAGACCGTTGCCGGAAGCAGCCATGCACTGAATGTCCCGAGTAGAACGATCTTCAACCGATCACGCACCATGGGGCCTCGCGCCACGGCGAAGCACCCGCAGAAGAAGATCATGGCAATCAAACCGGATGCGGCGAGAGCGCCGTAGAGAAGACGGTCGAGCGCAATCATCAACTCGCGGTCCTGCGTGAAAGAAAGATTGAGCGCGGCACCGAGTGCGAGCCCCGCGAGAGCGAAAAGGCCGAGAGCCCGATTCTCCCACGCACGGCGCTTTCGCGAAACGGGAAAATGACTCAACAGGTTCATCACCGCGAAAGGGACCTGTGAGATTGACAGGAAGTAGAGCTCGCGAAAGCGCGACGGACCGAAAAGATCCGTGGCGGTCGCCAACGCACTCGCCAGCGCCATGCACAACACCACGAGCGCCCGCGCAGCGCTGTCGTGCGGTTTGATATAGAGAACGATCAGACCGAGTGCGAGCAGCGCCAGAGCGTCGAATACGTAAATGCCGTCGACAGAAAGCCACGCCCGTGGGCTCATCCGCATGATCGGGATGTCGATCGTGTACCGGCGCCCGTTCTTGACCAGAGTGTAGCTGACAGGAGTCCCGATGCGTTTGCCCGCCAGCGCCTTCTCGACAACAGCTTGATTGCCTGCCTGGTCGCTGATCGGTTGTCCGTCCACCTCCAAAAGCCAAGAATGGTAGCGAAGCCCGGAGCGTGCCCCGGACCACGAGGACTGGCCGACCGCGGGCACGAACCCGTTGTCCCAGATGAAGAAACCAGGGAACGGCTGGCCGATTCTCCCTACCGCGTGAAGCGAGCAGATCGCGACGATGCCCAGAACCACAACGGCCAGTGCCCACATCCGAGTCCCACCGGTCTTTCGCACGGGGCGAGCATTGCTCCTCTCAACCATCGCCTGTTTATTGTACACCGCTTCTCTCGCCCCGTTCGACATGGGAGCCGCCGCCTTTCTTGTCGGCTTCCCCCTCGCCTGCGTATTTCTCGACGGTCGCGCTGCCCTGACGACCCGTTCGGGGCTGGTGACGGCTGTCTTCTTCGGCGAGCTGACTACCGTGGCAGTCGGCGGTTACTGGCTTTACCATGCCGCGAACGGGTTCTTCGGCAAGACGCCACTGACCAGTCTGCTCTTTACGGGCGTGGTGACACTGACCCATGCGGGTCTGTTCATCGGTTTCGGAGTTTTCACGGCGTCGCGGCTGACACGACTGCCGGCGGCGCTGCGCATCCTGGGGTTCGCCTCGTCATGGACGGCTTGGGAGCTGGCAAGGTCGAAGCTGCTCTATGGCTGTCCGTGGGATCTTCTCGGTCATGCGTTCTCGAGGTCTCCCGCGCTCATGCAGCTCACCGCGGTCGGCGGAGTCTACGCGCTCAGCTTTCTGGCGGCGGCGGCTGGATCCGCGCTCGGCATCGGATGGATGGCCTGGCGACGGGGCGAAAACGGCTGGCGTTGGATGCTGGCAGGGATCCTTGTTCCGGCTGCGGCATGGGCCGGAGGCACTCTTGCCCTTCCCCGGGAAAAGCCCTCGGTACCGGCCGCATCGTTGGCAACCGATGCGACGAGCTCGACCGACACGCTGCGCGTGGCGATCGTCCAGACCGCGATCGGCAAGCGCGAGCTCTGGGAAGAGGGACTGCGGGCGGTTCACCTGGATCGCTTCGATCGGCTTTCGCGGCGCACCGCCGGGAAGGGCGTCGACCTGGTTGTCTGGGCTGAAAACGCGGTGCCATTCGGCCTGGACGCACACCCCGCGGTGGTCGAGCGACTGCAGAACCTCTGTGACGAGCTGGGAGCGGCTGTGCTGCTTGGCGCACCACGATCGGAGAATCGCGGTGACGGAAAAGGACGGCTCTACAATTCGATCTACTTTTTTCGCCCCGGGGAGCGAGACTACACAGCGTACGACAAGACCCGCCTTCTGCCCTACATAGAATCGATCCCGGAATTTGCGCGTTCTTTTTTCTCGCGTTCGATCGGAATCGAGTACACCGAGGGGAGCTCGCAGCAGATGCTCGAGCTCGACGGCTGGCGTATCGCACCGCTGATCTGCTTCGAATCCACATATCCCGAACTCGCCACAGAGTACGCGGCCCGCGGAGCGGATCTGCTCGTCAACGTGTCGAACGACGCATGGTTCGATCGTGGTGCCGCGGCCGAGCAGCACTTCGCAATGAGCGTGTTTCGAGCTCCTGAGATCCGCCGCCCGCTGGTGCGCGTCGCCAACGGCGGAGTCTCCGCAGCAATCGATCCGTTCGGACGCATTCTGGCCTCCCCTGCCCCGCGAAGTGACGCTGTCGAAATCGTCGATATTCAGCGTCCGCTGCAAGTCAGAACTTGGTACTCGCTGACCGGGGATACGTTCGCGTGGGCGTGCGTTCTGCTGACCGCCGCCCTGCTTGTTGCAGCGCGCTGGGAGCCGGCCTACCCCCGATAGGGGCTCCGCGGATCGCCGCACGCGGCGCACCCCTGCGATGCGTTCGCGCCGCTACAGGCAGTGATCCACATGTTTCGCTTTACAGAGGACGGACCCTGCGGGCACGCTTGAGACGAGGCCGGAATGCGCATGTGTGACCGGCCGGGAGGACACTCCGATCATCCGCGGTCCCTCCAGCCTGCGAGTTCGTTTCCTCGCCCTTCTGATCGCGAGCGCTTTGTGCTCGTGTGATCTCAAACAGGGCCTGCTCGAAAGCAGCGCACGCAGTCGCATCAGCGTTCGCGACGCCGTGGTCGAGATCCACGGCCATGCCCCTGCAGACGCCACCGCCTATATGACCATCATGAACGCGTCCTCGGACGACGATCGGCTGCTGTCGGTGGCATCGGCACGCATCCGTAGCGCTGTTCCCCGCGAGCACATCAGCAGCGATGCGGGGGCGACGACCGAAGATCGACCGAACGGTTTCGCGGTACCGGCGCGGCGCGCGGTAACTCTCGACGCCGGGGGAAAACACATTCTTTTGAAGGGGCTGGCCGGCAACCTGGCTCCAGGTGACTCTCTTTTGCTCAATCTGGAGTTCGAACGCTCCGGGAGACTGGCGGTGGAGGCCGTGGTTCGACCCGTCACCGGGTAGTCCCGGTTTTTGTCGATAATCGCGCCCGGGTTCGCCGACTCAGGGGCTTACGCAGCTGAACTTCTGCACCCTGTCGTTGTCGAGATCCGTGACGAAGACGTTGCCGGAGGCATCGATGGCGATACTGTTCGGACGGGAGAATTGCCCCGTCGCGGCGCCGAACGCGCCCCACTGATCGAGATAAACGCCGTTCGCGGTGAAGACCTGCACACGATGATTGTCGGTGTCGACAATGAAGACGTCGCCCGCCGCGTTGGTAGCGATACCGTGCGGCTGATTGAACTGCCCGGGTCCGACTCCGAACTGCCCGAAGCTTCCAATCGTATTTCCTGACGCATCGAAACGCTGCACCCGGTTGTTCTTCTGATCGACCACGTAGACTGTTCCACCAGGCCCGACGGCAATACCACGCGGACTGTTGAACTGACCGGCTCCGAGACCGAAGCTTCCCCACGACGCGATGAAGGCACCCGTAGGACTGAATTTCTGGACGCGGTTGTTGTTCGAGTCGGTCACATAGATGTTGCCGCTCGAGTCGACCGCTACGCCTCGTGGCTGATTGAACTGCCCGTCGGCTGTACCGAGGCTGCCGAACTGGAGCAGGAACTGCCCGCCCGGGCCGAACTTCTGAATCCGGTGATTCGAGCGATCGGCAACGAATACGTTACCGCTCGAGTCGGAAACCATTCCGCGCGGGCGGTCGAACTCGCCGGCCCCCTGACCGATACTTCCCCATTCGAACATCCAGCCACCGGTCGTCGAGAACGCGTTGATGCGGTGATTTCTCGAATCCCCGACGTAAACATTTCCACCGGCCGCAGCGATTCCGCGCGGGCCGTTGAAGAGCCCCGGTCCGCCGCCACTGCTGCCGAAGCTGAGAAGATGGAACCCACAGCTGCCCGGAGGAAGCGTCGTCGTCGTAGTCGAGGTCGTGGAGTGCTGCGTGGTCGTCGTATACATCACGGTGGTCGTGGTGGTCGCCAGACCATCCACCGCACAGCTCGCGTTGGCGACGCCGTCGTCGACCAGGTCGCAGTCCTCGTCGGCGCCGAGAGTGACGACGGCCCAGCGACACAATGCACATTGGGACACCATCGAGAGACAGTCGGTCAGCGCGGGATGGCCGACAGCGCCCGCACACTCGCCCGCATCGAACGGCGCCATTGAACAGCCGCTTATCTCTGCGGCGAGCCGATCGCGTGTCCGAAGGGTTCGCGAGGTCCGGGTCGCAGCGGCGACGCAGTCCATCGGCGGTCCGCCGACACCGCCGTCGCGCAACTGCGACGAAATACAGCGGGAGGCGTCTTTGAGTTGGGAGGAGATCAGCCGGTCGTAGCCACGTACGATACCGGCCTGACATGCGGAAAGATCCCGGTTCGACGAGGCCGGCTCGAGATTCACCCCGAGGATCACCCTGCCGTGAGCTCCCCTAGCGACGGGCGAATTCGCAGTGGTTGCGATGCTCGTGGCGGGAGCCAGACATTCGAGACAATTGGCGAGCTCGAGTGCGTTATCGACGCCGGCGGTCGGCCCGCCCGCATCAGCAGCCTCGCACGGTGCCCGGCAGTCCATCGCATAAGGTTGTGCCGAGCAGCGGGACAAAACCTTGGCGCGCTGCCGGTCCAGCGACTGGGCAAGCCGTTGACGAGGGTCGCTGGCGACACAGCTGCCAGCGTCCGTGAATGCGGAACGCTCACGGGTGATGTCGCGAATGCAGGCATTGACGGCTTTGCCGTATGCGGAGATGACCCTCCCGGAATCACGAATCAGTACTTTCGTGCAGGCCAACTCCGCCCGGTCGAGCGGAAACGCCGATACCGGTGCCGTATCCAAAGATACGACCGCGAGCGTAACTGTAACGATGTGGGGCAACAGGCCGCGAAGATAATTCAAGATTCAGCCTTGGATGTCAGCGAGGCTTCAGAGCAGCCTCGCAGGTTTTACGTTCACGGTCCCTTACCCGATGTCGCGCTCAAGGTGTTCCTGGACAGCGTGGAAAAAACGGTCTGCCAGCACTGACTGGTGCTGCCGTTGTCCGCGATCAACTGAGCTGTTACCGGAACGGCGTACGTTCCGATCTGGAGTCCCAGCAGGGAGCCCTTTCCTTTTATCTGCACCGACGCACGACCTTCCTCGCCGGCTTTCATCTTCATCCCCTGGATTCCGCCGGCCTGGGCCAGTTTGCTCTTATAGGAGAAGCCCGTGGAGCCCGTCGCCCGCCAGCAGGGTTTGCCGTCGCAGAAGCCCATCGCAGGGATGGTGGACTCGAGGAACTTGCCGGAGGCATCGTAGAGACAGAACGTGTACTCGGTGGCCGCGTCGTTGGCAGGGTCGAGAAAATCCGCAAGCGCGGTGGCGCCGCCGCGTTTCAAGGACCACTTCAGCTTGTCTCGCGAGCCCCCCTTCTTGGTCAGGCCGATAACCGACCTGCCGGGCGCGCCGGAAATACAGCCGATCGCCGGTGTGACGTCGCACGTTACCTCGCATACGACTGGCTCCGGACTCGAGGTCGCCCACTGCCGAGCCACAATGGCACCGTACGATCCATCCTGGTCGAAACTCTCCCAGGCGATCACGAAGTTGCCCTCGGCATCCGCCCCGATCACCGGGTCGGTCTGGTCATCGCTCACCCGCTGGTTGACCAGGAACTCTGTACCCGAGGCTGCTCCGCTTGCATCGTAACGCTGCGCAAAGACTCCGAGTTCGTCGCCATCCTGAGTGATAATGCTCCCGTTGAGAGTCCCTCCGCTCTCCCACGCGATGACGAAACCACCGCCTGCCAGCTGACTCACATGGGGATCGTCCTGGGATGCAGTCGTGTAGGTATTGACCTGAAACTCGCCCCCCTGAGGACTTCCGCTGCTGTTGAAGCGCTGAGCGAAGACGCCGTTTGTTGATCCATCTTGCCCGAAAATGGGGGGGGAATCGGTCTCCAGGGTCAGGCTTGCTCCACTTTCCCAGGTCACGACGAAGCTGCCGTCGGAGGCCATCGAAACGTCCGGCTCATCCTGGTTCTGAGTCGTGTATGTGTTTACAAGGAATTCGCTGCTGGCTCTTGCGCCACTGCTCGCGTAGCGCTGGCCGTAAACATCAGCGCGTGTCTGCTGGTCGGCGGGAAGACCGACGTCATTTGTCGTATTCGTGAAGACAACAACGAAGTTGCCGGCATCGTCCATCGAGACTGCAGGGTCGGCCTGAGAGCCCAGAGTCGTTGTATTGACTTGAAACTCGGTGCCGAGAGGCGTCGCAGACGCGTCGAATCGCTGACCGAAAATTCCGTTGTTGTTTCCGTCCTGGGCCGCGCTCTGCCAGACGATTACAAAGTTCCCCGACCCGTCCGCCGCGATATCGACCGATGACTGCGACTGCGGGGTATGCGTATTGACCTGGAACTCCAATCCAAGCTTTATGCCTGCGCTGGAGAACCGCTGCGCGAAGACACCGTCTCCGCTCCCGTCCAAGCCGTTAGAGGCCTCCCACGCCACTATGAACTCGCCGCTCGGCAACGAGGCGACCGCCGGCTGATCCTGACTTCCGGCCGTGGTCGTGTTGACGCGGAACTCGGCGCCGGAGGGGAATCCCATGACATCGAGGATCCTTCCGTAGACCCCTTCGCCTGAGCCGTCCTGGTCCTGGCTTTCCCAGACCACGATGTACCCACCGCAGGGGATCGAATCGATGGCCGGGTACTCCTGGGCGTTGTTGGGCGTACCGTTTACCACCCACTCGGTGCCTGCCGTAAACTGGGCTGCCGCCGTATCGAGGCCGATTACGGTTGTAAGGAAAACTGACGCCAGAGCGGTGGAAAAGTGGACGAGCTTATTCATTTCCGTTTCGTAAGGGCCTCCCGCCCCGGCAGTGGAAGAATCCAGAATGTTCGCGTTATCCCGTCAGCGTACTGCCGCGATATGCGCTACTCCAGAAACTTTCTTCCCCCCGCCTGGCCCTCGCACAGGCGTTTTCCGCCCTGCGCGCCCGGACGGGGGGCCGGGAAGCCGTTACCAACAACTGGAACAGCAACGCGTGTGCCATTTTTGTACAGACAGAAAGCCTTGTAAAATCAGCGATACATGAGAGCGGTGGGTAAAATTACACATATTCTCTGCGTGAAGCCATGCTTCCTATGGTGATTTTCCGCTGCGCCTGCGGGATGCAACGGCAGCTTCCGCTGAGGTCACTGTGAAAAGAGACAATGAATCCCATTCCCACCCCATCCGCGCGACCCACGAGGTTGTGAACCAGCCTCCCGAGTTGGTGGACTACGACCTCTTCGAGACGGATCGCGCGCTCGCGGCGGCTGTTCGGAGCGGTGCCGACGAGCGTTCGGCCAGGGAGCTCGGCGCACTCGGGAGCCTCCTCGGCTCGCAGGAGACGATCCGGCTCGGCTTCGAGGCCAATCAGTTTTCACCCGAGCTGGCCGCATTCGACCGCTTCGGCAATCGCATCGACGAAGTACGCTATCACCCGGCCTGGCACGCTCTGATGGCGATCGCGATGGAGAACGGGATCCACAACGACCCGTGGCAGGAACAATGCCCGAGCGCGCACAGAGGGCCGGTCCGGCACGTGGCCCGGTCAGCCAAACACTACATGCTCTCGCAGATCGAAGCCGGGGTCTGCTGCCCGATCACGATGACCTTCGCCTGCGTGCCTGCATTGCAAAATCAGCCGGAGATCTGGTCCGAATGGAAGACCCACCTGCTCGACAACCGCTACGACCCGATCCTGGCGCCGCTGGCCGACAAGAAGGGCGTTCTCGTCGGCATGGCGATGACGGAGAAACAGGGCGGAAGTGATGTTCGCTCCAACACGACATCGGCCGAGCCGCAGGCGAAACCCGGGCCTGGCTGCGCCTACACTCTGATCGGCCACAAATGGTTCTGTTCTGCGCCCATGTCCGATGCGTTCCTCACACTGGCACAGACCGATCGCGGCCTGTCGTGTTTTCTGGTGCCGAGGGTCTTACCCGATGGAACGCGCAACCCGCTGCGAATACAGCGGCTGAAGAACAAGCTGGGGAACCGCTCCAACGCGTCGAGTGAAATCGAATATCCCGGCACCACCGGCTGGATGCTCGGAGAGAACGGACAGGGAATCCGCACGATCATCGAGATGGTCCATCACACCCGGCTCGACTGCATCAGCGGAAGCGCCGGCCTGATGCGTGCAGCGCTCGCTCAGGCTCTTCACCATGCCCGCTATCGGAAGGTCTTCGGACGCTTTCTCATCGAACAGCCCCTGATGACCAATGTCCTCGCCGACCTCACGCTCGAGGTCGAGGGCGCGGTCGCGCTGATGACCCGCGTCGCATCCGCCTGCGATTCTCCCGCGGACGAGCAGGAGCGCGCGTTTGCCCGCATCGCCACGGCCATCGGAAAGTACTGGGTCTGCAAGCGGGCGCCGGCGATGATCTACGAGGCCATGGAATGCCTCGGCGGAAATGGCTACGTCGAGGAAGCCGTACTGGCGAGGCTCTACCGCGAGGCGCCGGTCAACTCGATCTGGGAGGGGTCAGGGAACGTAATGTGCCTCGATGTTCTCCGTGCGCTTACGCGCGAACCCGGCGCGATCACCGCGCTGCTCGCAGAAGTGGACGCGGCCACGGGCGCCGACAAACGTCTCGATCGAGCCGCATCCGCCCTCCGCGACGAACTTTCCGCACCCGCCGATCTGGAGTTCGCGGCGCGACGCATCGTCGAACTCATGGCGACGTGCCTCCAAGCGAGTCTGCTCATTCGAAATGCGCCGCCGGCGGTTTCGGATGCGTTCTGTGCTTCCAGACTGGCAGGAACAGACAACCGGCTCGTGTTCGGCGGACTCCCCGCCGGCGCGAACTGCGATGCGATCGTCGAGCGCGCGGGTCCCTGGCTCTGAGGGGAACTGAGCGTCAGCGCGTTATCGCTCGTTCGCCCATACACGGGGCGGTTCGCCAGTCGATCAATGATCGCGCGCGCCGGCGAGCTGCGTCTTCAGGTCGCGGGCGAGATCGGAGACCCCGCTGTCAGAATCGCGCATTGCGATATCGAGGATCGCGATCGCGGTTCCGCGCGGATACCCCTCCCCTGCCAGCACCCGTAACGCCTGCATCCTGAGTTCGGGCTCGGTATCGTTGCGGGCAATTCTGGCGATTGCGCTGGTGCCCGCGCCTGATCCGAGCTCGACGGCCGCGTCGATCGCCGCACGCCGAACCTCGGGCGCCGGATCCTGCAGCGCTCCGATCACCACGCGCCGTGTTTCGAGACCGCGGTCCTGCGCGACCAGAAGGCTGATCGCATCGATACGCTCCTGCGCATTCTCGCCGTTGCGCGCCCGGTGAGACAGGTCGTTGTCCTCGCTCGAGGAGTTTACGACCGTCGCGACGACGGTCGAGCCATCCTCCCCGAGAACACGAACCTCGGCCAGCCTCGCGGGCCGGCCGGGCTCATCCGCTGCGGTATACCTTGCGGTAAAGCTCGTCCCCTGCAGTACTCGGCGGATGGCCTGTTCGATCGGCAGCGGCTCGAAACTCATGGAAACCGCCTGTTCAGCGACCCGCTGCGGCATGAATATCTCGAAGCCGGAAAGCGCCGCCATTTCGTCGAGGACATCGCCGATCCGACGCCTGCGCACCTCGACACCCACCAGGCCGTCTTTGCTGCAGATGACGAGGTCTGACCCGGATCTCAGCCTCTCATCAAAGTCAGGGCACGGATCACACGCATCCGCGATTCCATCGCGGTCCCGATCGGCTGCGTCCGGATACCCCTCGCACGCATCGCATGCGTCCGGGACCGAGTCGTTGTCACGATCAAGGCGGTCGTCACCGAGTTCACATCGATCGCAGGCATCGGGGGTGCCGTCAGCGTCGGCGTCGGCGGAGTCCGGCGCGCCGGGACATCGGTCGCAGGCGTCGGGGGTTCCGTCAGCGTCCTCATCCGCGAAGTCGTTGCCCCCGATACAAAGGTCACAGCCGTCGGGAACCCCGTCCTGATCGACATCGACACGATCATCGGCCTCGGGACACATATCGCAGCCGTCCGGGACCGAATCCGAGTCCGAATCGAGGCGGTCATCAAAGCCGAGGCAACGATCGCAGGGGTCGGCGACCCCATCGCCATCACGGTCGGGGCCGCCCGCACCCACCACGCAGCCCGGTGTCTCCGGAAAAGGACCGGGCTGTGCGTCGCCGGCATGCGGGGCGAGCAGTGTCGCCGCGACCAGTACTGCGGCCACGTGCATGCGGGCGAGAGGGGAGTTAAAAGGAAGGGACAAACCGGAGAGCGTCGCAGCAACGGTCACCGGCCGAGTATACCGCTCGGATGACCGCGACGCCTGCCCTCGATTACCACGCGGCGGAGCGCGCTGTCCAGCCTGCCGGGTGTGTTCTCGGCGCCTCGAGCCGGGGCGCGAGGTTTTCGAGCGAGCGATCCGCGGAGGACTTCGAGTGAGCGACCCATGGGACGACCTGCTGGCTGAGAGAGAGAGGCGACTTGTTGAAGCCTCGGCGATGGGCGGCGCGGAGAGGATCGAACGGCAGCACGCTCGTGGGCGTCTGACGGCGCGGGAGCGGATCGAACGCTTGTGCGACGGGCAATCCTTCGTTGAATACGGAGCGCTCGTCGGTTCGGCACATCCGGCGGGCGGCGCGTCGGTTCCCGCCGACGGACTCGTCGGCGGGACGGCTGAGATCGACGGACGCGCTGTTGTCGTCATGGCCGAGGACTTCACGACGCTTGGCGGATCCATCGGGCATGGGAACCATGCGAAGCGCGTGCGTCTGTGCCGACTCGCCGACAGCGAGCGGGTGCCGCTCGTTATCATTCTCGACGGCGCGGGTGAGCGCGCGACCAACGCACTCGAGCGTTACCCGTATGCGCCCAACGACCTTCAGGTGCTTGCCGACCTTTCAGGTCGCGTTCCGGTCGTCAGCCTTGTGCTCGGCAACTCCGCCGGGCACGGCGCGCTGAGCGGCGTCTTCGCCGATTTCATCGTGATCACCACGACAGCCGCCATGTTCACCGCAGGCCCCCCTCTGGTCGAGGCTGCGCTCGGCATGAAGGTTACGGCCGACGAGCTCGGCGGAGGGCGAATGCACGCGACCGAATCCGGCGTCGCACACAACGTCCTCGCGACCGAGGACGAGGCGCTCGAAACAGCGCGCCGATACCTCGGCTACATGCCCTCGCACGCGGGCGGGGCCGCACCCCTGGATGACGGTGAGCACTGCACCCCACGGCGCCTGGAGGATGTCCTCGAACTCGTTCCACGCGACACGCGACGTTCGTACGACATGCGGAAACTGCTCGCGATGGTCTTCGACGCCGAATCGATCCTCGAGTTACAGCCGCTGCATGGAACGTCGATGATCACCGCGCTCGCCAGGCTGGGCGGGACCCCCATCCTCGCAGTAGCCAACCAACCGACCGTTATGGGTGGCGCGATCACTCGCGAGGCTGCCGAAAAAGCCGCACATTTTCTCGAAGTTGCCGGGGCCTTCGAGATGCCCGTCGTTTTTCTCGCTGACAACCCGGGCGTGATGGCGGGCCCGGACGCCGAGCGCTCCGGAATCCTGCGCGCCGCAGCCCGAATGTATCGTGCCCAGCGCGGGCTTCGCTCTCGCAAACTTCATGTAACCGTACGCAAGGCGTTCGGCTTCGGCAGCTCGCTGATGGCGATGAACCCTTTCGATCGGCAGACGGTGACACTGGCGCTGCCGGGGATCTCACTGGGAGGCGTCCCCGCGTTCGGCGGGGCGCGGGCTGCAGGATCATCGGCCGAAGAAGAAAACCGGATGGCCGGCCTGCAGGAGGCGGCATGGACACCGGCGGACAACGGAAGTTACGATCGCGTCATCGACCCACGGGAACTGCGTAATGAACTGCTCCGTGCACTTCGGCTCGGGGAGCGCTGAGGCCTTCTAAACAGAGCGCGCGCCGCCGCGCAGCTCCTCGACGATATCGGCGAAGTTTGCCGGGTCGGGGTCACGCGTGTTCTCGATACTGACCCCATCAACCAGGCCATCGAATCGTGCCTTCAACGCCGCTGCGACATCACCACGCAGCGCCACGACGGCAATCGCTTCGAGCATCTCATCGGTAATCAGCCCCGCCATCTCGTCCCAGCGTCCCTGTTTCGACATCGCGTTCAGTTGAGGCTGGAGATCGCCCCAGCCGTGGCAATCGAGAGTCGGACGGTACGCCGGCGTCGACCCGTAAAACGCCAATTGTTTACGAACGACCTCGCGGGTCGCCGCAAGCTGCTCTTCGTTCTCACCGGTCACCACGACACTTACCGCGGTAACCTCGAAGGGCTCTGAATCCCGGCCCGCTCGCTTGCGGCCGCGTTCGAGTGCGGGAAGCACCACCTCGGCGAGCGACTTCCGCGTCGCGAACGGATGAGCCAGGAAGCCGTCGGCGACCTCACCGGCGACCTCCGTCATGCGTGGCTGCACGCCGGCGAGGAAAATCCGCGCTGTGCCGTAGGGGTTCGGCCCGGGATCGAACGCCGGTGTCATCAGCGTGTGGCGGTAAAACTCGCCCTCGAACGACAGCGCCGTGCCGTTCTGCCACGAGTCCCAGATCGCTCGAATCGCACGAACCATCTCATGCATCCGCGCCGCCGGACGCGTCCATTGCGAGCTGTACCGATTGACGATGTGAGGACGAATCTGCGAGCCGAGACCGAGGATGAACCGCCCTTCGCTTGCCATCTGCAGATCGCGGCCGATATTCGCAAGCGTCATCGGGTTGCGCGCGAAGCCGATCGCGATCGCCGTGCCGAGCGCGAGACGTTCCGTACGCGTGGCCGCGACAGCAAGGGGAAGAAAGGGGTCGTGGCGCGTCTCGTATGTGAAGGCGCCGTCGTAGCCGATCGACTCGAGGGACTCGAAAAGCTCGCCGGCGGCCGCCGGATTCGTCACCGGCACAGTCGTATAAATCTTCATCTCGCTACCCGCTGCCATGCAATGTTCCCAGCGCTTCCGAGGAGGATCACGCGGGAATCCCGGCCAGGAAATCCGCGAGCAGTCTGTTCACGCGCGCCGGTTGATCGATATTGACGGCGTGACCGGCTCGCTCGACGACCTCGTAACGGGAACCTCGAATTTTTTTCGACATATGAGACATGCCGTCGAGAAATGGTTTGTCATCGGCTCCGGCAATCAACAGGACCGGAATATCAATCTCGACGAGGCTGTCGATGACGTCGGAGTCTGTCTGAATCAGCATCCGACGGCCGACCTGGATCAGGCCGTCGAGCGTACGATGATTGAGGGCGTTGACTTCAGCACTCGTTGAAAGGGCCTTCTCGCCTCGCGCCTCGATCGCGGCGGCCTGTCGCTGCGCGTAGTCGTTCCATGAGGCGCGTGCCTGCGCGCTGCGGTATCCGGGCCCGGTATCCATGAGAATCAGCGCACGGGCGCGATCCGGGTGATGCAGGCGAAAAAGCATCGACATGAACCCGCCCAGCGAGAGCCCGCCAATGACCGCACGGGGAATGTCACAGGCATCGAGCACTCCCGCCATATCTCCAATCGTCAGCCCATGAGAGTAAAGCGCCGGGTCCTTCGGTGAATCCGAGCGACCGTGCCCTCTCATGTCCCACCGAATCAGACGATAACGATCGGCGAGCACCGCGACCTGCGCATCCCACATCAAAGAGGTCGCACAGAAACCGTGCGTGAGGAGAACCGGCGGCCCGTCTCCTTCGACCGTGTAATGAATCCGCACTCCCTCTCGATCGATGAACGGCATTCGGTGTTCGGGCGCGGCCCACCCGCGGCGGAACCATGCGCCGGTTTGCCGGTCGTTCCAAATGAAGGACCGCAGCGCAGTCGAGACCGAGCGGGTCGCTCAGCGGCTTGACATATTCGGCCACTGCCTTTGACTGTAATGATCGCCGCACATTGCTGCGGCGGCCGGCGGGAAGGGGAACCCGTGAACGTTTCGGGAAATTGATTGAATGACGTGGACCCGTGCTGACATCCCTGATTTGAGCGGCCGGATCGCCGTCGTGACCGGCGCGAACGGCGGGCTTGGACTGGAGACCGCGCGGGCTCTGGCCGCTGCTGGTGCTGACGTGATCATGGCTGCGCGTGATGCGCAGAAAGCCTCCGCTGCCAACGACTCGATCCGACGCAGCCACCCCGATGCCCGCCTGGAGGTTGTCCCTCTCGACCTTGCTTCACTCGACTCGGTTCGCAGCGCAGCTGCGACCATCCTTGCACGCGGTGAGGCCGTCGACATTCTGATCAACAACGCTGGCGTAATGGCATGCCCCGAGAGGCGGACAGCCGACGATTTCGAAATGCAGTTCGGGGTCAACCACCTCGGACACTTCGCGCTGACGAGCCTTTTGATGCCCGCTCTGCTGCGTGCCGAGGCGGCGCGAGTGGTATCCGTCACGAGCACCGCCCACCACATGGGACGAGCGGTCGACCCGAGCAACCCCCATCTCGAAGGCCGCTACGGCCCGTGGACTGCGTACGGACAATCGAAGCTCGCCAACTTTCACTTCGCGATCGGACTGCAGCGTCGATTCGCAGCGGCCGGAACGCGCGCGTCGAGCCTCGTTGCACACCCGGGTCTGACCAACACCGATCTTCAGGCAACCAGCGTGGAGACCTCCGGCGGCGGCGCGAGCCAGAAGTTCTTCATGCACCTTGCCGGCGGAACCGGGATGACGCCGGAACAGGGCGCGCGCCCGCAGCTGCGGGCTGCCACCGACCCGAACGCGCGCGGGGGAGAACTGTACGCGCCGCGCTTCATCAATTTCGGCGCCGCTGTCCGCCGGCCGATCCTGCGAAGAATCGGCCTGAACTCGGCGATCGAACGGCTGTGGCAGGTCTCGGAGCGCGAGACCGGCATGCGGGTTGATCCGGAGAACGGCTGACAGAACAGCTCTGAAAGACCGACTGCGATAACGCTCCCCGATGTCGAACACGCCACACGCCGAAACACGGGCACAGCCTCGTATGCATCTCATCGACACGGGCGACCTGCGGATTGCCGCGTTCGAGTGGGGCGCTGAGTTCCGCGGCGAAGCGCCTGCGGTCGTCCTCGCGCACGCAACGGGCTTTCACGCTCGCTGCTGGGACGAGACGATCCGCCGACTCGGCGACCGTCACGTGATCGCGATCGACCAGCGCGGCCACGGGCGCAGCGACCGGAAGGCGTTCAGCACATGGATCGACTTCAGCCGTGACCTTGTCGGAGTTCTCGAGGCGCTCGGAATCTCTGACGCGATCGGCGTCGGCCACTCGATGGGAGGCCATGCGACTGTAGGCGCAGCCGCGAACACCCCTGCCCTGTTCGAGCGACTCGTTCTGATCGATCCGGTGATTCTGGCACCCGACTTCTACGCGTCCGACGAGAAGATTCCCGGAAGCCGTGGAGAACAGGAGCACCCCACAGCGCGCCGGCGCGACCGCTTCGCATCAGCCGAGGAGATGATCGAGCGCTTCGAATCGCGCCGACCGTTTTCGTTGTTCACACGTCAGGCGCTGCACGATTACTGCAAGTACGGCCTGCTGCCGGCGGCGGACGGGAGCGGGATGCAGCTCGCTTGCGCGCCGGAGTTCGAAGCCTCGATTTACGTGAGCGCACGAAGCGCCCGGACGATCCTCGAGGACGCCGAACGTGTGCAGGTACCCGTCACACTCGTACGTGCGATGGAGCCGCGGACCCCGGAAGATTTCTTCAACTTCGAGTACTCGCCAACGTGGCCGGAACTGGCCTCACGGTTCCCCGATGCGCGAGATCTCTACATACCGGAGCTCACTCATTTCATACCGATGCAGGACCCTGAGCGGTCAGCACGCATCATTCTGGAAGGATCCTGAAGGCGACCGTCGGGTCGCGGAGAAAGCAATGTCGAAAGTCGAGGCGAAGGTCGAGGCGAAGGTCGAAATGTACAGTTCAGTCCTGTGCCCGTTCTGCATGGCAGCGAAGCGGCTGCTCTCGAGCAAAGGCGTGGACTTCACCGAGCATGATGTGGATGACGATGAGGAAGTCCGCGCAGCGATGATCGAGCGTGCGGGCGGCAGAAAAACCGTCCCTCAGATATTCATCAACGAGCGTCATATCGGCGGTTACGACGAGCTGTCCCATCTCGAATCGGCCGGTGCGCTCAATGAGCTGCTCTCATCCTCGGACTGATCACTCCGTCGGACAAAAGACGATCAAGGCTGACGTCAAGGAAGAAAGCCAGGCCCGGCGCTTCTGTCAGCATGACCAGCAAGGTATCCCCGCGGCGTGCCGGGCAATCGCAGCAGTCGCAGCAGTCGCAGCAGTCGCGGCGATCGTGGACACCTCCGACTCATCCACGACGACCCCATCGTCGAGGTGACAGTCCGACTTCCGCGGTCTCTGAGAGACAAGCTCGAGAAACTCGCGGCAGACACCTATGCGATCGAGCTGGAGACCTACGTACGTGAGTGGTTGAACTCGGCTGTCACCATCGACACCACGCACGCCGGCGACCGGTCGCTGCACAGCAGAACCGACGGGCGCGGACCACGCAGGGTCACGGAATTTCGCCGACGACTCCGCAGGCACTCGGGTCCGCAAGGCGATAAAAACGGCTCCTGAAACGTCTTCGCTAACCTTCGCTAACCTTCGCTAACCTTCGCGAGCCTTCGCGAGCCTTCGCGAGCCTTGGAATCGCCTTCACCGATCGGAGGACTGTCTGCCGGGGCGCGAGGATTTCAGGCAGCGCCTCACGGACAAGCCGGACACTCGACGACACCTCCACCGGTGGAGGCTCGGAGCGATACGAGCGCGTCGCTCGCAGTGAGCGGGCCGCCGCTGTTGTTTACGTCGCACACGCAGAGTTCGCATACCGCCAACCCGACCACCGCGCGCAACGTGAAAAGCGAATCCGTGGCGGTCAGTCGGCCGCTGTCATCCGGGTCCCCGCAAGACAGGTGGGCGCAACGGTCGTTGCATGCCGTGCCGGGCGCCCAGAGTACAAGCCCCGGGTCGCAATCTTCATCGGGATTCAGGACTCCGTCACCGCAGACCGGTCCGATCGCAACCGTAGCGCTTTGACTTACGGCCGGGATCGGTACCCCGAGCGTGTTGCTGAGCGAGCGAGCGGTCAGTTGGACGAGGGCGGCCGCTGTCGGAAGGGCTGTGGCGGCAACCCGTAGATCGAAGCGTGCAACACTTACCAATCCGGTCGGCGAATTGAGACTTCGAATCTGGAAACCGCTTATGCGCCCGGAGCAACCGGAGATGTTCGTGAAAACCGCTCCGCTGAACTCGGGGGTCGTTCCACTCCGTACATTCTCGATCGCGAAGCGTTCCGGGTCGCAGTCGAGTCCGACAGAGAAAGAGCCCAGCGGCTCATCGACATCAACCAGAATCTCAAAAGAGATGACGTCTCCGGCAGAGACGACCGTTCGCGCAGGAGTCAAAGAGACCGTTGTTGCGAGACAGGGTGCGGCGACAAGCAGTACACCAAGTGTGCAGATCAGAGCGGTCGGAAACAGGTGTTTGGATACCGACATCGTAGCAGGAGAATCCCATGGATGCGCAGCGTGCGGCCGGTTCACAGCGGCAGGTTCCGAAAACGACCGAGCCGCGCTCGCAGCAGCCACCGACAACGGGAGACCCCATGATCGATGGCTGCCACAAGCGCGGCAGTCTTTGCCGAGCAATCAGGCCAGGCTCTACTCGGGAGCGACAACCTCGCTGTCGAGAGGCGGCGTCACCGCATCCTTCGTGAAGCAGAGCACGTCGAGCCGCGGCGGAACCGGCGTGGCCTCGCGCTTCTTGACGGTGACCGTATGGACACCGGCGCCGACGCCCGGCAGTTCGAGTCCGACCGGCTCCCCGTTCTCGAGGTTGCCGTCACCGTCCCAGTGCCACTGCTGGAAGTAGTCCTTGTTGTTCCCCAGCTTCAGCGGCGCGCCGTCGTCGATCGCGACGAAGAACGAGTTCGCCTCGTTGCGGCCCGGCGCCCCGGGGTAGTAGAACCGACCCCACAGAGCCCAGGGGCCGTTGTCGGGGAGCTCGACCACGTAACTGACGGTCGAGTTCGACAGTCCGTTGAACGAGTTGTACGCAGCGTCCGCGAACACCAGAGGCGTGGTGAGGTTGTCCGCGTCGGGATCCTCATCCGCTCCCGCCGTGTAGTCGACGCCGGTGGTCATTTTGCCGCTGAAGACCGCGGAGGGATCCGCTGCAGCGACACAGACAATCGACGCGTCACACAGCCCGGTTGCCGGGTTGCAGGTCTCGCCGTCGGCGCAGACCAGCGCTTCGTTGCTGCACCCGAAGGTCGCGTCACACGTGTCTACAGTGCACAGGTTGTTGTCGTCGCAACCGATCGCCGGATTGCTGCATGCACCTGTACCCGACTCGCAGTAGTCGTCCGTGCAGGCGTTGCCGTCGATGCAGTTGACCGGAGTCCCCGGCACACAGCCGCTCGCCGGATCGCAGGTCTCGAGGCCGTCACAGGCGTCACCGTTGTCGCATGTGATCGGCGCGTTCACGCATTCGCCCGCTTCGCAGGCGTCGCTCGTGCACGCGTCGTTATCGTCGCAGACTCGCGGCGCGCTGGTGCAGGAACCGGCGACACACGAGTTGATCGTGCAACCGTCTCCGTCCTCACACTCGGCATCGACGGTGCAGTCCTGGAGTCCGAGCTGCTCGGCCACCTCGACATCGCTCGGCGGGTTCTCGCCGTCACGGCTGAGGCACACGATATCGAGTCGCGGCTGTGAGCCGTCGGGCACCACCTCTCGTTTCTCGATCACGATCGAGTGGGTTCCGGCAGAGAGCGCTCCCAGCGAGAGCGATGCCACGGGGCCGTTTTCGATGGCGCCGTTGCCATCCCAGTGCCACTGCTGGAAGAAGTCCTTGTTGTTCCCCAACTTCGCCGGCGCTCCACCGTCGACAGAGAGGAAGAACGAGTTGGCCTCGTTGCTGTTCGGGGTGCCCGGGTAATACAGCCGGGCCCACGCGTACCACGGACCCTCATCCGGCAGGCGGATACCGTAGTGGGCCGCGTCGCCGCTTCCACCACTGAAGGAATTCTTCGTGCTGTTCGCGTAGAGCAGCGCAGGCGAAAGGCTGTCGCGCTCGGCGTCGGCGTCCGCGCCGTCGGCAAAGTCGCCGCTGACCGCCATCGCGCCCTGCAGGCTCTCCGCGTCGGAGGCCGCGAAGCAGAACAGGTCGTACGCGACGCACTCACCGGTATCTGCCGCACACTCGCCGAGGTCACAGACCACCGGCTCGTTCAGGCAGCCGCTCGGCGCGGCACAGGAGTCAACCGTGCACGGGTCGTTGTCGTCGCAGCTCACCGCGACTCCGACGCAGCTGCCGAAGGCGCAGGTATCCTGGTTGGTGCAGACATTGCCGTCATCACAGGGGTTGGCGTTCGGAGTGACCACGCACCCGGTCGCCGCCAGGCAGGTATCGGTCGTGCAATCGTCCCCGTCGTCACAAACCACCGGGGCTCCGACGCATTCTCCGACTGCGTCGCATGCATCACCCTCGGTACAGGCGTCGCCGTCGTCGCAGGGAGAAACGATCGGCGTATTCTCGCAACCGTCATCCTCGTCGCACTCGTCGAGCGTACACCCGTTGAGATCGTCGCAGGTGATCGGCGTGTTCACGCAATTGCCGCCAGGCGCGTCGCAATCGTCGAGTGTGCAGTTGAGCCCGTCGGCGCAGTCCGGACCGGCACCCGGCACGCAGACACCACTCTGACAGGTGTCGCCAACGGTGCAGTTGGTTCCGTCCTCGCACTCTCCAATCTCGAAGGCGCAGTCTGCTGAGCAGCAGTCGCCGTCAAGCACGTTGCGGTCGTCGCATTCCTCGACCCCTGAGACGATGCCATCGCCGCAGACCGAGGCAGCGACGGTCACTACGGGATCGGTCTCGATCGCACCGAGACTCGCGCCGGACGTATCTGCAACCAACGTCGGCGACAGGTCGATTGTCGTGGTCGCGCCAAAGGCGGCTCCCGCCTTCACCGCGAAGGGAATTCGCGCGACGCTCACGACGCCATGCGGCTCGTTCGCGCTTGCAGCCTGGAAGCCGCTCAACTTGAGGTTGCACGGCGCTACGAGGTTCGCGCTGTTGGCAAACTCGGTCGCCGCGCCGGGCAGCACCGCTCCGGTAATCTCGAGCACAGCCGCGTCGCACTGGATGTCGACCGCGTAAGCGCCAAGAGGAATCGTCGCGGTATCGATCAACAGCTCCGCTTCGAAAGCCTGCCCGGGACCGGGGTCCTGAGCCGGAAGCTGGAGCGACACCAGGGCGCCGCAGGTCTGTGCATTCACGCACTCGCCGGCCACACAGCTGTCTGCGGTGCAGGCATTGCCGTCGTTGCAGTCCCGTGGCGAGCCCGCCGTGCACACCCCATCAGCACAGACATCGTTTTCCGTGCAGCCGTCGCCATCGTCGCACGCGCCGGTGTTGTTCGTGTTGGCGCAGCCCGTCGCCGCATCGCACGTATCGGTCGTGCACTCGTTCGAGTCGTCGCAGCTGATCGCCGTACCGGCACAGGTGCCGCCGCCGCACACGTCGTTCTCCGTACACGCGCTGCCGTCGTCACAAGCAGCCGCGTTGTTCGTGCTGGCGCAGCCTGTCGCCGCATCGCACGTATCGGTCGTGCACTCGTTCGAGTCGTCGCAGCTGATTGCCGTGCCGGCGCACGTACCCGCGCTGCACACGTCGTCCGCTGTGCAGGCGCTGCCGTCGTCGCACACGCCGGCATCGTTGATCGGATTCGAATCGCACGAATCCGTAGTCTCGTTGCAGATGCCCTCGCTGCACGCGCCGCTCTGGGCGGAGCAATCGGTCGGCACGCCACCGGCGCAGACGCCGGCCGTACAGACCTCACCGGTGGTACAGAACGCGCCGTCGTCGCAGGCGTCCCCCTCGGCGATCGGCGAAGTCACACAACTGCCGGTAGCCGCGTCACAAATGCCCTCCGCGCAGCCGGCGTCCAGGCTCGAACAGTCCTTCGGACTCCCGCTGCAGCTGCCGGCGCCGCAGACATCGTTCTCGGTACAGAGGTTACCGTCGTCACACGCTGACGTGTTGTTCGTGTTCTCGCAGCCGCTGGCCGGGTCGCACGTATCATCCGTACAGCCATTGCCGTCATCGCAGCTCAACGCGGCACCCGGAACGCACGAACCTGCCGAACAGGCATCGTTCTGCGTGCACGCGTTGCCGTCATCGCAGCTCGCTGTGTTGTTCGTGGTGACGCAGCCCGTGGCCGGGTTGCACGTATCATCGGTACACGCATTGCCGTCATCGCAGGTGACCGCCGTACCCGACACGCAGGCGCCTGCCGCACAGGTATCGTTCTCGGTACATGCGTCGCCGTCATCGCAGCTCGCCGTATTGTTCGTGCTGACGCAGCCTGTGGCCGGGTTGCACGTATCGTCGGTACACCCGTTGCTGTCATCGCAGCTGATCGCCGTACCGGCACAGGTGCCGCCGCCGCACACGTCGTTCTCGGTGCACGCGCTGCCGTCGTCGCAGCTCGCTGTGTTGTTCGTGGTAGCGCAGCCGGTGGCCGGATCGCACGTATCGTCGGTGCAGCCGTTCCCGTCGTCACAGACGATCGCCGTACCGGCGCAGGTACCCGCGCTGCACACGTCGTTGTCCGTGCAGGCGCTGCCATCGTCGCAAACCGCACCGTCTGCCTCGAGCGTGCAGGTGGCGGAGCAGCAGTCCCCATCGTCGAGGTTGCCATCGTCGCAGGCCTCGGACGCATGAACGTTCCCGTCGCCGCAGACAACGACCTCGACGCCGTCGTTCACCGGAACGACCAGTTCTACCGTATCCAGGTCATCTGCAGTGGTTGCGCTTGCGTCAAGGAACGAGAACAGGGTGTTCCCGGCGGTTGCGCCGGCAGCCACCTGCATCTGAATGACCGCAATGCTCACCTGGCCTGTGGGCTCCGTCACAGAGCTTGCGTTGAACGCGACCAGGTTGGCGCCACATGAAATGCCGGAAGCGTTCGAGATGGGGCTGAGCTGGGTTACCGTACCCGGCGAGACGGACACGAACTGCAGCTGGCTCTCGTCGCATCGGAAATCGACGCTGTACGCACCGAGTGGCGCGGCCCCTGCGTCAATCCTGAGTTCGACGGAGAAGGGATCACCGGGACCGAGAGGTCCAGCGGGAGTTACCACTGTCGAAAGCGGCACATCGCCCGCGAATGCCATGGCGATTCCGCCATCCATACGGTCCTGAGCCTGTGCAACCGCGGGAGCAGCGGCCACCAGGGCGAGTGCAGCCAGTACTGCCGCGACGTGATCAAAAATTCTTGTCTTTACCAGGTTCTTCATGACTTCCTCCGGCTTCCATCGACCTCTTCGGGTCGAGAAGCCTGAACTTCGAATCGAGAGTCGTACCCCACGTCTCCACATGCCCCGCTCATCGCGAGGTCACCGAATCGGCTGAGCGATTCAGCGCCTCGCAGTCCCCTGCGGATCCGCGGCGACCCACTCGCGTGAGGACTGCGGTCTGCGGCTCAGAGGGACTGATTGACTTGTGCGCAAATTTACACATCGCCATATAGCACAGCGGCATTTTGCGCTGCACAGCAAAGGGGGCGTGACGGGGGCCCGCCACGCCTGCGTGAACTGAAAGATTCGGTGAATCTTAAATTCTTCATATTTTTTAATGTCTTGGCGGATTTCACGGACCCGGGAACAGAGCAGGAATCCGATTCCTGGGCGCGCCATGCACCTGAACTATTTTGTGCGCCTACCACCCTACTGGTTAATCCGAACCACCCGGATGGGATGTCACGGGAAATCCAGTCGGGGGGCATACAGGTGCGAGGTGTGATCATCGTGCTTTTCCGCCTGTCCATTACTGCCCGGCACACGCTGAGGGCTGGCAGTCGAAGGTGCAGCCTCCGATGCCCACATCACACTGGGCGAGACGAAGAGCGTCGACGATGTTGCACTGGCCGTCCGGCGTGGCCGGCGGAGTCGCTGTGTCACAGAGATCAATTGCCGGGACACCAGCGCAGTCGCGCGCCCCGACGTGGAACTGAGCCACGATAAGCGCATCGACGATGTCGACCTGGCCGTCGCCGCTCACATCGCCGCAAGTGCCGGTCGCACACGACGAGCCGTCACCGCCGCAAACACCACAGGCGTCGGCTACCGTCCCGCTGTCAGGCAGGCCGTCACAGCCGCATGTGGCCGGGGCAATCGTCTGACAGATGTTGATACCGCCGCGGCATCTCTCGCCGTCGGAACGCTCTGCTGCACCGGAGCTCCGATAACAGACAGTCCCTCCTGGCGTTGCCGCAGACTCGAGGCCCGCCGGAATGATCACATCGATGCGCGGGCCACCGGGTGTATCGGCAAGGCGCTGAGTTCCGACGTTGGCATTGAAGGTCCCGGAAGGCGGATCGTTGGTGACAACAAATGAGCCGGTTGCGGAACCCGCCGAGTCGAAGAACGCGAATTCGATGCACTCAGCCCAGATATTTTCCCCGGGGCTCTCCATCAATATGGAAACGAGCTGCACTCCGGTGTCATTGGTGCACTGTTGGGCGCCGGCGGCCGAAACACTGTGATGCTCGGCACGAGCAGGGACCGTCGCCAGCGACAGAAGAAGAGTTGCGAGCGTGAATACACTCGTCATCAATCGGATCTGAAGTCTGAACTCGAAATCGTATGTTCTCATTTTTCTCTATCCATCCGAACCAGCGGCGTGTTTTCGTCAGAAGATCCGGGCCTCAAAGGACCGGATCAATGCGAACACGTTCATTAACCGCCCCCCCAGGCGTCACCCGGCAGCATGGCCCGGTCGGCGGTGCGCTACCGCCGACCGGGTCACGTGCCGGGCTCCAAGAACCGTTCGCTGCGAGTTGTTACCGCCTACTCCTCACAAGTGGGGAGCCCACACTCGAACACACCGCTGTGCAGCCCGACCTGGCTCTGCGCGATAATCAGCGCGTCAACGATGTCACAGCTTCCATCGCCGCTGGCATCGCAGCGGTCGAACGCCGGAATCTCGGCACAGTGCTTCAGTCGGACCTGATACTGGGCCGCCAACAGAGCATCGATGATCGTGACCGCACCGTCGCCGCTCACATCACCACACGAGCAGGTGTTGCCTGAGTTGAAGCACTCGCCATTGGCCTGGCAGAAGTCACCCGTAGTGCACTCGAGACCATCGTCGCAGAGCCCCTCGGTGTTGGCTGTGCAGTCCGAGCGGCAACAATCCCCGTCATCGAGGTTGCCGTCGTCGCAGGTCTCGCCGGCCGCAGTATCCAGGAAACCGTCACCGCAGTTGTCGGTCACATAACGACCCATGACACTGAACAGGTCCGTCTCGATCATCCCGTCCGGGATGCAGGGTCCTTCGACGCGTACGAAGTTGGTGCCGCACTGGCTGCCCACGACCTTGTGGGGGACAAGCAGATCGCCGGCGTGGCCTGGCGGGGCCTGCGGCTCTACCGCAGGATCCCACTTCAACCAGCTGTTGATGCGCGACAGGTTGTCGTTGGTCGGGTTGTTGAACTGCGTACCGTCCAGCCCGCACCAGGGCGTGATCACTTTCGTGTCAGCGTGAACGCCATGCAGACAATCGTCGGTCGCGTTGACTGCACGCCGGCCGGCGCCCGATGTGATGTCGTCTTCCGTGATCTCGAACGTATCCACGCCGTACGGGTGGGTCATAATGTAAACACCTGCGCATGCCGGATCGTTCGGAAGGTCGAGGCGGTGACGGATCCGGCTGAACACGAGGGCACCCTCTGCGGTCTCAGGCTCATTCTCCACGACACCTTCGACAGCTGAAACGTAGATGTAACTCCCCCAGGGGAGCTCGATCGACGTGTTGCCGAGTGAGTAGAAGACCTCGTGCCACCAGTTCACCTCGGCGTCGAGGGGGCAGCTGGCGGAGCCGGGCAGGCACGGAGGCTCGCCCGGGATCTCGAGCGGCTCGTTCCCGCAAAGTGGTTCGACGTCGTTCGGGTCATCGCACAGATCCATGGGGACGCCCTTGTGATCCGTGTAGTACCTCGGGAAGGAGTACTCGTTGAACGGGCCCTGGGTCGCCATTCCCTGGAAGGTCTGGCCCGGCCCGCAGCCGGATTTCGAATGAAACACTCCGAGTGATGCATTCAGCTCTGCGGAAGCCTGCTGGGCCGGAATGGCCAGCATCAACATGGCGATGGATAGAAATGCCGAGAGAGCTCGGCGGTGTTTACTCTGAACGGTCATGGGATCTTCCCTCTCTCCGTCGTTTATTTCCGACGCAGTCGTCGGGTCAGTTGCCCGGCATCGACCCTCGCAGCACGAGGCTGCAAAGGGCCGAACCGGACTTGGGGTTCATGCATCTTCAAACTTTCAAACAAACTTTCTCTTCGTCGCTACGATCACGGTCCGACCGTGATCGAGGTTTCCACATCAGCCACCGGCTCGATCGGCTCGGGCTCGGTGCTTGCCAGCGATTGAGTAATCGTACGGATGGCGCCCTCGGCTCCTGCCGCAGCCGTTTCCTTTACTCGGATTGTCACCCTGGCGACGCTCACTGCACCCGACGGCCCCTCGGTGGAGTCGACCTGGAAGTCGGTGAGCGCGACGCTGCACGCGCCGTCCTGATTCGAGATCGGCTCAGCGAACTCGATGGACGCGCCGGCCGCGACAGCCTCGATCTCCATGACCGAGTCATCGCATTCGAGACGCGTCGAGTAGGCCCCGAGAGCTTCGTAACCGGCGTCGATAACAACCTCGGCAACGAACGTCGTGCCCGGCGCCGGCGCGAGGTTGTCAGGGATCGCGCTTACGGAGACACATCCGGGGATCGGCTCGTTCGAGCATCCGGTGATCAGGTCGCACGTATCGAGCGTGCAGGCGTTTCCGTCGTCGCAGTTGACAGCGGCACCCGCCAGACAGGTTCCAGCCGCATCGCAGCTGTCGCCGCCTGTGCAGGCGTTGCCGTCATTGCAGGCCTGCCCGTCCTGGGCCTCGGCCACGCACACTCCGCTCTGCCCGTCGCAGACTCCGACGTTGCACTGGTCGTCGAGCAGCGAGCAGTCGATCGGAGTGTTGGAGCACTCACCGCTCACCAGATCGCAGCTGTCGACCGTGCACAGGTTGTCGTCGTCACAGACGGCGTCCGATTTGCACCGGCTCAGGTGTGCGATCACATCCGCATCCGACGGCGGGTTCACACCGTCTTCTGTCAGACAGATCACATCCAGCCGCGGCTCTTCGCCGACCGGGAGCACCTCACGCTTTTCGACCGTGATCGAGTGAGCGCCGGCCTCCAGCATGCCGATCTCCAGGGAGACGACAGGGCCGTTCTCGTAGTTGCCGTCGCCGTCCCAGTGGAACCGCTGGTGCATGTCCTTGTTGTTGCCCAGCTTTGCGGCTGCGGCTCCGTCAACACTCAGGAAGAAGGAGTTGGCTGCATTGCCGCCACTCTGCGAGGGGTAGAGCATTCTTGCCCACGCGTAGTAGTGGCCGGCAGCCGGCACGTTGATGTCGTAGGTCACTTCATCGCCGCTGCCTGCGCTGAACGAGTTCGTGGTGCTGGCCGCGTACGCCATCACGTCGCTGATGCTGTCCAGCTCCGCGTCCGGGTCGTTACCGCCCGAGAAGGCGGCATCGGCCGTCATGGCGCCGGAGAACACCGCGCTGATGTCATCAGCGGCAACACAGACCATCTGGGCTGCCGGAATGACCTCGCACGCGCCGTTGATTGCGTTGCAGAACTCACCGTCTCCGCAGACGACCGCGTCGTTCGCACAACCGGTGACGGCGTCACAGGTATCGACCGTGCAGGCGTCGCCGTCGTCGCAGGAGATGACGTCGTTGTTGCAACCGCCGGTGGCGAGATCGCAGCTGTCGACCGTACAGGCGTCGCCGTCGTCACAGCTGACGGGGCGGTTCACACAGCCATTGGCCGCACACTCGTCGTCGGTGCAGGCGTTGCCGTCGTCACACTCGGAATCGGAGACGCACAGCACCTCGGGGACGCATACGCCGCTGGTGCAGAGCTCGCCGGCCTGGCAGTGCGCGTCTTCAACGCAGAACCGCCGGGTCATGGCCGCCAGTGCCTCCTCATCGCTCGGTGCGGCGTTGCCGGCCGGGCTGAGACAGAGCACATCGAGGCGCGGAGCGACTGGATTGACCTCACGCTTCTCGATAACGATCGAGTGCGCACCGGCCTCGAGCGTACCGACAGGCAGCCCCGCTACCGGTCCTTCCTGGACCGCGCCATCGCCGTCCCAGTGGTACAGGCCGTTCATGTCGCGGTTGTTGCCGAACGAAGTGGCAGCGCCGCCGTTCATGCGAACGAGGAACGAGTTGGCGATATTGCTGCCGGACTCGCCGTCGTAGTACAGCCTGCCCCAGAGGTCGTACTCACCGGCCTCGGGCACAACGATGGTGTAGCTCGCCTCGTCACCGCTCTCGCCGTTGAAGGCGTTCTGCGTGCTGGCGGCATACAAAAGCGGCGCGGTCAGGTTGTCCCGCTCCGAATCCAGATCGCTGCCGCCAGTGAACTCGCCGCCCGTGACCATCGCACCGGAGACCACAAGCGTCGGGTCCGAGCCGGCCGCGATGCAGACGAGGCCGGTGTCGAGATCGCAGGTGTCGGTCGCGATGTTGCATACCGATCCTGCAGGACACGCGTCGGTGAACACGCACCCACCGTCGACGCACGCCTCGGTCGTACAGTTCAGGCCGTCGTCGCAGACCACCGGCTCGTTCTGACAGCCGAGCAGCGCATCGCACGAGTCGATCGTGCAGCCGTCGCTGTCGTCGCAGGAGATCGGGATGTTCAGACAACCGATCGTGGGATCGCAGACGTCATCGGTGCACGCACTGTAGTCCGCGCACTCTTCGTTGCTCGTGCACAGAGGCGCCGCACAGATGCCGGTCGCGTAGTTGCAGCTCTCGCCGTCCGCACAGTCCTCGGTACCGGCGCATACGCCGTCCGAGCACACGTCACCGGAGGTACAGCCGATGCCGTCGTCGCACGACGCGGTGTTGTTCGTGAAGCTGCACGAGCCATCGACTTCACAGACATCATCCGTGCAGCCGTTGCCGTCGGTGCAGTCGGCGTTCGACGTGCAACCACCGAGCCCGGCGACGCCGAGCGCCACCTCGTCCGAAGGCGCCTCCGCGCCGTTGCGGCTGAGGCAGATCATGTCCAGGCGCGGGGCCGTTCCGGCCGGCAGGACCTCACGCTTCTCGAGCGTAACCGTGTGCGTGCCGGCCGAGAGTACGCCGACCGGCGCACCGCCGCTCGGTCCACTTTCGATGTTGCCGTCACCACCCCAGTGCCAGGTCTGGAAGTAGTCCTTGTTGTTACCGAACTTCGCGGCTGTGCCGGCGTCAACGCTGACCCAGAACGAGTTCGCGTCGTTGCTGTTCGGCGCGCCCGGGAAATACATACGACCGTGGGCCCAGTAATCACCCTCCGAGGGAATCTCGATGGTGTACGTCACCTGGTCGCCGCTGCCCTGTCGGAAGGCCTGCAGCGAGCTGGTCGAGTAAACGAGCGGGCTCGTCAGACTGTCACGATCCGCATCCGCGTCGGCGCCACCGCTGTAGGAGGCGTCCGCGACCATGTCACCGGCGAAGCTCGCCGATGCATCACCCGCGGCGAAACAGGTCATCGACTCGCAGACTCCGGACGAGGGGAAGTTGCAGCCAAGCTCGGCGTCACAGGCATCGCTGGTACAAACGTCACCGTCCGAGCAGACAGTCGGCGTACCCGGCACGCAGGCGCCGGCACCGTCGCAGACGTCACCGACCGTACAGACGTTGCCGTCATCACACGCGCCGCTGTGGGGCGTGTTCAGGCAGCCGAGAACCGCGTCGCAGGTGTCGACCGTGCAAGGATTACCGTCGTCGCACGAGATCTCTTCGTTCTGACATCCGAGACGTTTGTCGCAGGTGTCGACCGTGCAGACATTCATATCGTCGCAGGAGATGTCGACGTGCATGCAGTCGAACTGCGGGTCGCAGTAATCGAGCGTGCAGGCGTTCTCGTCGTCGCAGACCGCGGCGATGAAACCTTCGTCAGACTCGGTTCCATCGATCCCGACGCAGTTGCCCTCGTGCCCGGTCGGCGGCAGGCGCCGGTAAAGGTCCTCAGCCTGGGGCGTACCGACAAAGAATGCCGCCTCGCTCACCTCGGCCGTCGGCAGGAAGTCCGCTTCGGCATGCTGGTAGAGCGCCTCGATCCGGTCGGCACCCACCTTCAGGAAGGGGCCGCCGTCGGGGTGCCCCACCGGGATGTAGAGTTCCGGGTGATCGAAGACGTCGGACTCGAAGCGCACACGCTCGTCCGTCAGGGCGCGCATGAACGCTACAAGCTGGTCGATCTGCTCATCGGTAAGACCGAGCTGGGTGATGTCGGGGTCGAGATCAGCGATGTTCTCATCCGAGAAGTCACCACCGCGGTTGTAGAACTCGATCATCTCGCGCAGCGTGCCGGTTCCACCGTTGTGGAAGTACGGCGCCGTGAACTCGACGTTACGGAGCTGCGGTGTCTTGAACGCGCCGTCGCAGGCAACGCGGAAGCCGGGATCGACCGACAGCGGCTGGTCGACGACGTCCTGCTCGGGGATCGGCAGGCCCATCTCAGAGCGCCTGGAGAAGCAGATCGGACCGGCGGCTTCGCCGCCTACACCGAGATCCTCTTCCGTCGGTCGAACACCGATATTGTAGAAACCGTTGTCGTAGGCCGCGCCGAGATTATCGGCCATCGGCATGATCTCGATGAGCTTCTCGACTCCAGGCGGGTTGCCCGGGATATCGGCAGGCTCCATGCGACCTACGTTGCTGGCTGCGGCACCGCTGAACTCGGGACCGGCGTGGCAGTTGGAGCACTTCGCCTGGCCGCCGAAGAACAGTTTCATGCCCGCGAGTTCCTCGTCATCGAGCATGAAGGCAGCCGTGCCGTGCTCACCACCGCCTTCCATGAAGACGTCGAACGGCGTCTGGTCAGGAATGAGCGTGGCTTCGTAAAGCTGAATCGCGAGGCCCCAGAAAAGCGAGAAGTTCGCCTCCATCATCGTGTACTCGTCAGTATTCGCGGGAATACCGTCGGCGCCGATGATGTGGTCGCCATTGCTGTCGAAGCGGATCACCGCATCGGAATCCCAGTAGACCGGGTTAAATGCGGTCTCGATGAGCTCTCGGTAGCTGACGCTGATGCCCGGTGCACCGGCAACCCGGGCCGACTTCGCGTACGGGCCGAGGACACTGTCCGTGGTGGCCACGACCTGCTTCCCGAGCGGGTCGAGATGGAGCATCTTCTTACCGAGCTTGGCGAAGCTGCGGCCGGCACACGACATCTCGAAGTTCGACATCGGGGGACCGACGGCCTGAGAAGCCATGCTGGCGTTGTCGATCAGGACCGAAACGGGCTCGATCGGCCCACCGGGGTATTCGGCCTCGAGGATGTACGCATCCGGGTCGCGCGGCCCGACCGGATTCACGCCGTTGAAGTAGAACGACGCCCGACCGTCCCAGAAGTTCCGGAAGTTGTAGATCGCACCGATCGTGCTGGGGGTGTTTCGCGGCTCGACCCGGCGCGTGTTGACTCCGTCGATGTTGAAGATCGGGTCAGGGGCGCTATCGCAGTTGTCCACGTCGCTGCCCGGCACGATGTCGTTGAAGGTGCTGTTGTGTACGCCCATCGACGACACGACGTCGTTGGTATCGAACAGCACTTCCGACTTCCTGTCGGCCGGGTCGGCCAGCAGGTGGAACGGGTAATCGTCCGGTTGCAGATCGTAGTTCGGGCCGCCGATCTGGAACGTCGAGTCCCCGCCGCGTGTGCCCGGGTTGAGCTGGTTTTTGGTCCGGTTGTCCGCGCCGGCGTGAAAGTGACATGACGCGCAGGCCTGGACGCCGTCACTGCCAGCCTGCATGTCCCAGAACAGCGTCTTTCCAAGAACAATCGCAGCGTCCTTGTCCCTGACGAAGCGATACAGGTCGCTCGGTTGGGGAACAGGCAAAGAGCTGAGCGCCTCTACGGGATGGGGCTCTTCAGGGGGGTCGACATGCGGCACTTCCTGTGCACGCACGCTCATCACAAGCGCCATCAGCGCTGCGAGGGTGAGAAATGTGAACTTGCGACTCATGTTTCTTGTCTCCACGGTTCTGGTGAGATGCGGGTGGCGGCCGTATTTCAGTCGCCCTTCGTGGGCCGGACAGTGGCGGGACAGGGGAAGCGACGACGGGCGTAGTGACCTGTAACGGGCGTTGGCAGTGTCATTCGCGGCTCCTCTCCTTGGCTGACTCGCGCCGGTCGAGGTCGAGCACTGGATTCAAATGCCGCACGAGCCGGGCTCGATTCCGGTAGGTACGGCTCAATATCTGGATCGGTCCCGCTCTCTCGGGCGGGGTCCGGGCCGGCCCGCCTGCCGGGGTGGGAGCTGCGCAGGGAGCCGGTTAGATCGGCTCGCCCTGCGCGTAAAACCCCAGTCAGGCGTTCGTTCCGGACGTCATCTCGACTGAACGAGAGGACCCGACATGCGGAACATGAAGTACAAATACGTACGATTCCGCATTCAGTGTGTGATAAGACGATTCATTAGCCCGGAAGTCAAGGGGTACATGGTGCTATCCCACACATTGCGCATATTTGTACCCATACGGGTTGGTGCTTTTGCGCTGCGCGATAAGGACTGCGCGATTTTCTACAGTGGGGACAAGTACTATCGCGGCTGGATTGGGGAGGCGGCCGGAACGGCTCAGATCGGACACGGGCGTGCCGACCCGTTGCCCATCATGGGGTGAATGGGATGAATGGGGTGAATGGACGCGGCGCGGGGGCGGAAAATCAGCGAATGGAACTGAGAGAAAGGGTG
>CAXQPB010000093.1:0-6104 GCA_964225545.1 Candidatus Nitrosopumilus sp.
GCTACGAAGAAGCCTGCTGCTATTTTTAGGCAGCAGATGTCGATTCTTGGTTTTTTTGTGGTGAAATAACACCAGACAATTTGGAGCCAGGGTATGGCTTCTTCTTGGCGGAAGGCTTTCCACCATCATCACTGTAGCCTGAGTCGTCAGACATTAAAATATTTTAAAATTTATTTATAAATGTAATGTTTATCTAAATTTAACGCAGAAGTTCATCGAGATCGAGCGGGCGGAGGATTGTCATGTCAGCGCCGCAGCGGAGCAGGCCCGCCATTTCGTTGGTCTCTTCCTCCGTGCTGCTGACGAGTATGAAGGTCTCCTGAAGCTCGGATTCTTCGCGAACCGCATCACAGACCGCAAGGTGATCCTGAATACGGTCGAGGCGGTGCAGTACCACCATTTTGGGTGAGTGCTCTCGGATGAGCGCTATGCCCTCGAGGCTGTTGCGGCCGGTGACGACCTCAATTCCGTACCCCTGAAGAAGAATTGTGATCGCCAGACGCATTCGTGCGTCGGAGTCGATCCAGACAATGATGTCGTTGAGCTCGGTATCTAACATTACGATTGGCGGTTGCAGGGCGTAGAGATCCGGTAGCGTCGCGTGATCCTGGCGTGATCCTGCGACGCTGTCGGTTTTAATCGTTTGTCCTTCGGTAAAATTCGGCAGCTTGCTTCACGGCGGAGCTGCGCGATGGAACAAGCAAGGAACGGGCCGTTCAAAGGCCCGCGACGCGACGGTTTCAGCGGCGCTCGACGGCTCGGAGCGACCAGGGGAGGGCCGGGAGTGGCTCGGGGAGATGCTTCTCGAGAAAGGCCTGTTTTTCGGGGCTTTCAGAGGGTGCGGTTGTGGAACGGCAGCGGCACATTGCATGCCGGATGATGCTGACTGTCCACCTGCGCCGATGCCTCCGGGGCGGTGTACACGCCAGATGTACGCTGCAGCGCTTCTGCAAGAAGCCCCGTGGTTGTTGCACGAGTGCAGTGCCCAGGAGGCGTGGACGTGTCTGCCACGCGAATGCCGGATGCGTCGCCGGTCAGTGGAAGTCGCGGCTGCGGCTGCCCGGAGGAGCCGCCTTGCCTCCACGCGGCCGACGCAAACGTGGAGACCACAACTTCTCGGCGACGAGATGAACGACATCCCGTTCGCGCTGGATCCGTCCGGTGACCCCGAGAAACGAAGCTGTCTTGGCCAGTCGGGAGAACTGGTCGAAGACCCGCTCCCACAGCACCAGATTCACGAACCCTGTCTCGTCCTCCAGGGTCATGAAGACGACACCGCCGGCAGTGCTCGGGCGTTGCCTGCAGATGACCACACCGGCGTAACGAACGCGCCGGCCGTCCGGAATGGCGGTAAGGCTACGCGCATCGGGAAGCCCCCGGCGTTCGAGCTCGGGGCGCAAGGGCTCCAGCGGGTGCCCGCGCGTGCTGTGCCCGCTGCTCCTGTAGTCCCATTGAATGGTCTCGAAGGCATCGAGGGCCTCGAATGCCGGAGTGTCGGCCGGGGACTCCGCGACGATGTGAGGCAGCGAGTCCTCTTCGAGCCGCGCCAGCGGCAACGCCGACCACAGCGTCGCGCGTCGGTTTACGCCGGCGCCGGGGGCAGTGGCGTTCTCGAAGCAGTCCAGGGCGCCCGACTCAGCGAGACGTTTGAGCGACTTCTCGCCGAGTCTGCACCGACGCGCCAGGTCTTCGAGTGAATCGAAGTCGTGCTCGCTGCGGGCGGCCTCGATACGGTGCCCGTCTTCCGCGGGGAGGCCCTTTACGTAACGCAGCCCCATCCGCAGAGGCAGGGGCGAAGCGGCCTGGAGGCAGCCAGCGTCGGCTGAGCGGTCGTGTTCGAGGATGCAGTCCCACCGGCTGCGGTTGACGCAGACCGGGTGCACCGTGAGGCCGTGTCGCCGGGCGTCGTCGATGATCGTCGCGACCGAGTAAAACCCCATGGGCTGGGCATTGAGCAGCGCGCAGGTGAACTCGGCAGGCCAGCGATGTCTGAGCCATGCGGTTGCGTATGCGATCAGCGCGAAGCTGGCGGCGTGGCTCTCCGGAAAGCCGTACTCTCCGAAGCCGCGAATCTGTTCGAACACGCGCTCGGCAAACTCCGGCGCGATGCCTTTCTCCAGCATGCGTGAGACCAGTCGTTCGTGGTGACGCTCGATGCGTCCGGACTTTCTCCATGCCGCCATGTCACGCCGGAGCTGATCCGCCTCGCCCGGTGTGTAGTCGGCGGCGACCACGGCCAGCCTCATGACCTGTTCCTGGAACAGCGGAACCCCGAGCGTTTTTTTCAGAACCGGCTCCAGGCTCGGGTGCGGGTAGACGATCGGCTCTTCGCCGTTGCGACGTCGAAGGTAGGGGTGGACCATGCCGCCGCTGATCGGTCCGGGCCGGACGATGCTGATCTCGATGACCAGGTCGTAAAAGCGGCGCGGCCGCAGCCTCGGAAGCATGGCCATCTGGGCACGGCTCTCGATCTGGAAGACGCCGACCGTATCGCCGCGGCAGATGTCGTCGTACGTGCCGGTATCCCCCGGTGGGATGTCGGCCATCGACATGCGCACTCCGTGATGCTCCACGAGCAGGTCGAACGCCATGTGCAGATGGGTGAGCGCGCCGAGTCCGAGCAGGTCGACTTTGAAAAGACCGAGCTCTTCGAGGTCGTCCTTATCCCATTGAATGACGGTGCGATCGGCCATGCTGCCGTTTTCTATGGGGACGATGTCGTGCACCGGTTCGTGACCGAGCAGAAAGCCTCCGGGGTGGATCGAGAGATGCCGGGGGAAGTCGAGGATCTCCCCGCCGAGCTCGAGCAGGTGTTCGGCAGCCGGGGTGGACACGTCGATGCCGGCCTGGGTCAGCGCTTCCCGCGTGATGGCCCCGCGGTACGGCAGCAGCTTGGAGAGTCGGTCCAGGGTGGTCTCGGAAAATCCGAGGGTCTTGCCGACATCGCGTGCGGCCGAGCGCGGCCGGTAACGGATTACGACTGCGGCCATCGCGGCATGCGATCGTCCGTACTTGCGGTAGACGTGCTGGATGACCTCCTCACGGCGCTTGTGCTCGATGTCGAGGTCGATATCGGGCGGTTCGGCGCGTTCGCGTGAGATGAAGCGCTCAAACAGCAGCCCCATGTGTACGGGGTCGACGGCGGTGATGCCGATGCAGTAGCAGACGACCGAGTTGGCCGCCGAGCCGCGCCCCTGACACAGAATGTCGGACGCACGACAGTAGGCGACGATCTCGTGCATGGTCAGGAAGTATCCGCAGTAGTCGAGCTCGTCGATGAGCGACAGCTCCTTGTCGATCTGACGGGAGACGTCCGCCGGGATGCGCTCGCCGTAACGCGTCTGCGCTCCCTCCAGGGTCAGATCCCGCAGCCACTGCGAGGAGGTTCTCCCGTCCGGCAATCGTTCGGACGGATAGCGATAGCGCAGCTCCGCGAGCGAGAAACGGCAACGCTCGGCAATCTCCGTTGTCCTCGATACCGAATCGAAGTCGTCGGCGAAAAGCTCGCAGAATGCGTGCGGAGTCTTGAGCGCGTGCTCTGCGTTGGGGCGGGTTCGCCGTCCGACCGTCGAGAGTCGTGTGCCGTGACGTATGCAGGTCAGGACATCGTGGAGAGGGCGCCGCGCCGGGCTGTGGTAGAGGATCTCCGTGGTTGCCACGGTCGGCATACCATAGCGCCTGGCCCGTGCTCGCAGTCGTGACTCCGGTTCGACTTCCTCGGCGCGGCGGTGACGTGCGACCATCGCGTAGAGGCGGTCACCGAACGCGTCACGCAGGGAGCCGGCGACGTGCAGGGGCTCGACGATACCGGTGATCAGGCTTCGCTCTCCTCCCCACAGGGCGATAAGCCCCTGCGCGTGCTCGCAGACCTCGTCCCATGAGACCAGCGAGCTTCCCTTCTCCGAGCGTCGTCGTCCGCGAGTGATCAGTCTGCACAGGTTCGCGTATCCCGGACGGTCGGTCGCGAGCACTACGATCCGCGACTCATCGTCGAGTGAGATCTCCGAGCCGACGAGCAGGTGCACGCCGAGCTCCATCGCCTTGCGGTGGGCCTGGACGACACCGTGAACCCCGTCGCGATCCGTCAGCGCGATCGATCCGACGCCGAGAAACGCAGCAGTCTCGATCAACTCGTCAGGATGCGATGCCGCCTCGAGGAACGAGAAGTTGCTCTTGCACCACAGCGGCGCGTATCGGGAGGACAGGGTCGGCACGGCAGGATCCGGAGCGAATTCTTATGGTACCAGACATATGTATGGTATTGAATGTTTCCGCAAGCTCCCGAGTCTCGAGGGTCGCGATTCTTCGGTCTCCCCCAGCCGGGACACTCATGGATCGCTGCTCTGCCGCCGGCGGATACCCCTTCGATGCTCCAACCGTGCCCCTTCATGGTGGGGCGTTGGCACTCCATGGTGTGGGCAATTCCGGTGTACCGAATGAATGAACGGGATTGACGTTTCGCGTTGTGGACTCAGCCACTGCCGACCGGCGCACTCGAATCAGGTCGAAATCATGATCTCGCGATCCGCAGCATCTGCCGCCCTGATGCCACGGGACCTGCTGTCCTGTCCGCACTGCCTGGGTGACCTTGTCGCTCTCGGCGGTGCAGGCGAGGCCTCTGTCCTGGAGTGCGAGAGATGTGCAGTCCACTATCCGGTGTGGCTCGGAATTCCCGATTTCCGCGACGGGCAGTCGCGGGCCGCCTATCCGGACGAGGATCGGATCCTTCCCGCGCTCGCCGAACGGTACGACCGCTGCAACTCGTCAGAGCTCCTCTCGACCGTGCTCGACTTCACGGACGGCGCGAGCGACTACCAGAGAGAGCGGTTACGCGAATGTTCCCTGCACGAATCGGAGGCGCGGGCAGCTCGCCGGCGTGCGATGATCGATCATCTCCTCCGGCGCAGTGGGCGCACCCCGGACTACTCGGCGATTCTTGAGATCGGTTGCGGAGTCGGCGGGACGCTCTTCAAACTTGCTGCGAAAGGTCGCGCCTTCGGCATCGATACGAACCTTCTCCACCTGGTCATCGCGCGCAAGCGTGCCGAAGAGCTCGGCCTCGACGTGACGTTTGCCTGCGCCGCTCCCGAGGCGTTGCCGCTGGAGTCGGGGGCCTTCTCGCTGGTGAACTTAATGCACGCCTACGAGCACTTCAGCGATCAGGCCAGAGGGCTCCGCGAGGTCTATCGAGTCCTTGCGCCGGGCGGTGCAAGCAGCTTCAACGTTCCCAACCGGCTCTCACTGTGGATCGAACCACACACCCGGCTGTGGGGAATCGGTTTTCTGCCACGCAGGCTCACCGCGCTCAGACGGGTGCGCAATCGCAGCCTGTGGGGACTCGACTCGGCGGTACGGCGGGAGTTCGGTTTGAACTACGACGTTCACACCATGCTGGTGCGGTACGACGTTGACGGCTGCGACGCAGGGCGGCCGCTCGATTCGGCCGCGCGCGTCCTGCACTGGATTGAGCGAACGCCCGCAGTGGGGCGACTGGTCCGTGCGTTGCAACCCGGGTTCGAGGTTATCGGCTGGAAGCAGGAAGCCGCTGAACCGCTTCGCGTGGTGGTCTGACCGGTGGTCTGAGTCGTTGCCCTTCGTTCGAAAACGACGGCAGGGCAGGCCGCGTGTTCGTCGAGTCAGGCAGTACCTTCGAGCAGGGTGACCAGGTCGCCGAGACGGCTCGACCGGGCGTGATCGAGCGCTGTCTGTCGACCATCGAGCGTCCGCAGGTGCGGATCCGCGCCATGCAGAAGGAGAAGCCCAACCAGTTCACGGCTGTTGTCCGGTGCATAGAGCGTGGTGACGTGATGCAGCGCGGTCCAGCCTCGCTCGTCGCGAGCGTTTACGTCCGCGCCGTACGACAGCAGCAGCGCTGCCGCCGCGAAATGGGGGCCTTCGTCGGAGGGCAGGCCGGCAACGCTCGGATTCCGATCTGC
This sequence comes from Candidatus Nitrosopumilus sp., assembly GCA_964225545.1. Lineage (GTDB taxonomy): Bacteria > Desulfobacterota > Binatia > UBA1149 > SPBQ01 > SPBQ01. Next base: position 5,937 of record CAXQPB010000093.1, read on the forward strand.
GTCGTCCGCGTGAAGCCGATCGCCGGCGGTGTCATACCGCTCGAGCATGATGTCGCCGCTCGAAACCAGCGTGACGCCCTCGGTCATTCCGGTCGCGACCGCCTCGTGCAGTGCGGTTCGGCCCCGGTCAAACGTCGCGCTGTCGACTCGCGCTCCCTGTTCGAGGAG
>CAXQPB010000094.1:0-7399 GCA_964225545.1 Candidatus Nitrosopumilus sp.
CGTAGCTCCAGCCGAACTGGCTGAGAAACTCGCGTCGGGTCCGCGCGCCGTAGGATCGCAGACTGCGACTGGCGTGCGCACCGCCGCGCGCCTCCTGGACCTCGGCGAGCGCATCGGGCGGGATCGAACACAGATTTCTGCGCGTACGTGACTTGATCCGGTAGAGCTTGGAAGCGTTCCGTCCGAGGATGTCGCGTTTGCGCTTCTCGGTCAGCTCGGGATAACCGAACTGCTCCTGCAGCGATGCGGGGATCTGCATGCACTTGAAGGCGTCGATGAGCCACTGCGGCGAGCCCCACCAGATCGAGTCGGTCCCCCAAAGAATATTGCGCGATCCCATGGTCTTGAGCAGCTGACCGATCAGGTGCGCGGTCGACAGCGGTCCGCACGGCGGCGGGCCGGAGTTCCCGCAGGCAAGCGAGCCTCCGCCATCGGTGAGCAGCGTGATCGCGAATGTCGACCCGATTTCCGCGTAGCACCGTCGCCGGTCACGGCGCGGCATGCTCTCCATCACCTCGACGAACTCGCTGATTCCATCCTTTCCGGTCGGATGGCTGCCCGGGTTGAAGTACCCGGAGTGGTACGCGCAAAAACGCAGCCGCGGCCAGTCACGGACGGCCTTGGGAAAATCGGTAACCCGCACCGCCTCCGCGCTGCCCTGCGCGAACACCGCCGGCAGCCCCTTGTGGACGTTGATCAGCCGCAGACCCAGCCGCTGCGCCTCCGCGAACATCGGATAGGCAACGGTCTCGTCATCGAGGCGCCAGTTACCATTGTAGGTGTAACACTTGATCGCGCGCCCGCCGAGGTCGCGGACCTGCGTCTCCATTGAATCGATGCCGGTGCGAAAGTTCGGGTTGGCGATCGAAGGCGTCGGTGACGGGTCGATCATCGCCTGGATCAGACAACGCTCCGAGCCCGCCAGCGAGTTGACGAGATCACGGGTCGCGGCGGCAGTCTCCGACCCGAGCGGTACACCGCTCGGCAGGCCACTGATCACGCCGACGTGCGTCTCCGAATCGGTGAACATTTCCTTGATGAAGTTGGCCTGCCCGAGCACCGAGATGTCGTCTGCACACGCCGGATCATTCGGTTCGTTACAGAAGCGGAGAAAACAGTAGGCGGAGTTTTCGAACTCGTTCCAGTCGACGAAGTGACTCTGGACGTCGACGATAAAGTAGGGCTTGGTCGAAAGCCGCTCACTCGCAGCGTCGAGGTCCTCGCAATCGGTCCGGGAGACGGGCAGCACGGCGTTGTCGCCCCAGGAGTCGAGTCCGTGGACGCGGTTCAGGACGGAGAATCCGATCATCGTCGCGGCGGCAGTTCGCAGGAACTGCGCCCGGGTCATCGCGTGACGTCTGGCCTGGACATCGACTTCTTCGGTGATGAGTTTCGAGACCAGTTTCTGCTTGCGCGTGATTCCTTCGGGGACCCATTCTCCGTTGGAGATCGGCGAGGTCGGAAACGGTGTTCGCGCGTCGTTCGGCCCGGGGTCGTTCCCGGAGCCTCGCTTCGGCCCGTTGGAGCCGCTCGAGCCGGATTTTCGGGTCATTGTTCTCTCCCCGCACGCTCGCAGGCGTGACGCACAGAACGCTAGCCGGTCCCTGACGCTAAGGGGAGCCGGGATTTGTCATCGGCTGCCCCGCAGGCGCGTGCCGAGATGACTCGTCAGGCAACAAGGCTCCTGTTAGTCTCCCTCGGATCGCCGCCGGATCCCGTGACCCGGCGCGCGCCGAACCAATGAGCATCATTCGCGGTAACATGGCCGGGGTCCGGTTCCGGTTCGAGTGCGATTCGAGCGATCTCGAAGAGTACGCGCGCGTCCATCTGAGCACCCTGCTGACCGATGACGCGGATGATTCCCCCTGTGAGGTCGATATCCGGCTTCGATGGCACGAAGACCAGCCACCGGCCCGCCGCGCGCTCGAATCCCAGCTCGCGGGCCACGAGCGCCGTGATCGGGATCTGTACGTCAAAGGCTCTTCCCTGCGCTGGTTCCGGGTCGACGACCTTCGTGACCTTCATCTGCGAGCCGAACGCGAGCCGGGCACATTACGGATCGAGGGCGATTACTATTTCCGGCTCGGCAACTCCCGGCGCTCGGATGCGATTCGGAAAGCTCTGCAGGCTCAGTCGGCCGAGAGGCGAAAGCGTCGCCGATTCACCACGCTGATCTACTATCTGGTCTACTACCCGTGCTGGTTCCTGCTCGAGACCGAGCACAGGATGCACCCGATTCACGCCGGTGGCGTAGAGACGCCGTCGGGCGTCGTACTGCTGGCCGGTGCCAGCGGGGTGGGGAAGTCGACGCTATCGGTAGGACTTGCGGCCGCACGCCCCGAACACCGGTTCCTGTCCGACAGCTTCGTCGTCCATCAGGGAGCAGAGGTCCGGGCCGTGCGCGAACCGGTCCTCCTCGACGACGCCGCCATAAACCGGATCCAGCCGCCCGAGGGCCTGCTGGAGACCGAAGCGTGGGAATACATGCTCGACCGGTCCGGTTACCGATTCGAGCGCGCGAGGCTGTCCGAAGGCGGCCGCGCGTCGCTGGTCGTATTTCCGCATCGCGCACCGAGCGGACACGTCCGGGAACTCGAGCCCGGCGAGGCGCACGCACGCCTGAGCGGCTACGACATGATCATCAATGATCTGAGACGGTACTGGGGATTTGCGGCAGTGTTCGAACACATCGCAACGGGCGGGCTTGTCCTGCAGCGAGAGCGCGCGCTCGACACGCTTTTCAAGAACGTGCCGGCAATCGAAATCGGACTTTGCAGCGACAGCCTCGAGGAACCGATTGCGTCGATCGAAGCGAAGCTCAGCGACCGTGCGTCCCGCGCCGGAAACAAGACCTGAACTCCGAAGGGGACGACTACTTGTACGCCGCGAACAGAGCCCTCTGGGTCTCCCCGAGGAAGGAGCTGGCCTCGCCGATTTTTTCGACTCTCGAGAAACCGACATCCGCGAGGAAATCGGCGATCCACTTATGCGGATCGGGGCCCATGTCGGGCATGTCTTTGGCCCAGCTCTCCTGGTGCTCGTCGGACTGGCCCATCTCGAAGATGCAGACCTTCTGCGTCTTCTCGGCAACCAGCTTCATGAGCTCGCGGCAGTAGTCGACTCCGTGCTGATACATCATATGATGCAGGACCGACAGGAAGACGACCGAGTCGAACGCCGGCAACGAACGCACCAGATCATGATCCACACTGGCCATGAGGAACCCGGCATGCTGCAGGTCGTGAAGAACGACCTGACTGACACAGGTCATGATGCGACGCTGATCGAAGTCGATGCCGAGACAGACGGGCAGCCCGTGGCTCGCGGCCTGGATGACGTAGTAGCCCTCGCAGCAACCGAGATCGACGAGACTGCGCGACTGTGTCGCGTCGAGGACCTCGCGAATCGCCGCCCATCGCGTGTCGGACTCGCGGGCGCCAGCGACCTGTTGATCGCCGCGCAGAACGGGCTGGTACACCTCGTAGCTGCGCAGGTGCAATGCATTGATGGCCTTGAACGCGGCCCTGAGGGCCGGCTTTACGGGCTTACGCTTCATTCGTCCAGAGCTCGAACTGTCAGTCTCGCGAGCCGGCGATGGCCTCGAATGAACGAGGCGGGCGCCGGGCCCGCGGCGGCAAAAACGTCGCACGACCGGATGCGGATGTCGAGCGGCAAGCGCGCGGCGCTCACGGGGCGGCGAGGTCGCTGATGGCGCGTGCGCTCAAAGGCTTGATCGCCGTGTCGATCTCGGTGGCGCTGGCGCTCGGCCTGGCTGAAGCAATTCTTCAGCTCGTCAATCTGCCTGCAGCCGAGTTCTCGCCGTGGATTCGGGCCGACGACACCGCCTATCGTCACGCCGCCGGGCTGAGCACGCGCATGCGCCGCGCCCCGGAATACGACGTTCTTTTCGAGACCAATCGGGCCGGACTGCGCGACGACGAGATCGATGAGAATCACGACGGCATGCGCATCGTACTGCTCGGCGATTCGTTCACATCGGGCTACGGTGTCGAGCGTGGCGACCTGTTCGCGGACCTGCTCGAACAACGCCTTCAGACGGACGGCGGCTCCACGATCGATGTTATCAACGCCGGCGTCGGCGGCTACGAGATCGTCCACCAGATTTACTATTTCGCAGACCGGGGTCGCGCGCTGGAGCCGGATCTGGTCGTCTACGTGCTGTATCTCGGCAACGACCTGTGCCGCAACGTCGAGTGGATCGAGACCCCCGAGGGTTTGAGATCGGCCTCGCGGGAGTTTCCTGTCCGCCCCAAGCGCGACATCAAGCTGGCGAGGCTGCTGCGCCAGGCCCGTTACGCTCTGCGTGAACAGACCGCGAGGCGGGCCGGTGAGTGGGTGCCGTTCGATGACTATCTGCGGCTGTGCGAACGCGAACCCGACGAAGAGGTGACGGAATGGTACCGGTCGAGCGCGCGCCTGCTCGCACGTCTGCGCGATTCGGTCGAGGCATCGGGCGCACGCTTCATCGTTGCACCGTTCGCGTTCCGAACTGCGATCGACCCGGCCGCACGCCGTAACTTCGCGCAGGGTGAGGACGCCGCGCGTTACGATCTCGACCGGCCGGAGCGCGAGGTCCTCGAGATCCTCCGCGCCGAGGACATCGAGACGATCAACCTCAATGACGCCCTACGGCGTTACTACGAGACGCACGCGCAGGGTGAACCGCTGTACTTCGAGATCGACGGTCACTTCAACAGCGCCGGCCACAAGGTCATCGCCGAGGCGCTGTACGCGCGGCTTCGCGACAGCCTCGCCGCCCGCTGACAAAGCCGAACAGCGAAGCCGTCTCTCATTGACGCAATCTCCGACGCCCCATACCCTCCGACCCCTCTTTTGAACTGAGGCGATCGGAGCAGGCACTATGGGCGTCACGACAACAAAAAGCCTTGACGGTCCGGGCGGCATCTTCGTCAGCGCGGACTCGTATGTCGACCTCGCGGCGTGGCACCGGACAGCCGACGAGTTGCGGGCGAATGATCCCGTTCACCGCGTCGAAATCGACGGCTTCGTGCCGTTCTACGCGCTCACGCGGCATGCAGACGTCTTCGAGATCGAACGCCAGCCGGAGCGTTTCCTCAACACACTTCAGTCGGTCCTGTTCAAGAGCATCTTCTATCAGAAGCAGGCCGAATCCGGTCTGGTCGTGAAGTCGCTCGTGCAGATGGACGGTCACGAGCATCACGAGTACCGCAAGCTGACCAACGACTGGTTCAAACCGGCCAACCTTCGCAAGCTCGTCGAGGCCCGTGTCAACGCGCTCGCGCGAGAGTACGTCGACCGGATGATGGAGCGCGGCCCCGAGTGCGACTTCGCGCGCGAGATCGGCCTGCTGTTTCCACTGCAGGTCATCATGGCGATCCTCGGCGTACCCGAGTGCGACGAACCGATGATGCTGCGGCTGACGCAGGAACTGTTCGCCAGCGAAGACCCGGAGTTCGAGGTCGCCGATCAGCTCGACGTGGTGCGTGCCTTCTTCGAGTATTTCAACGATCTGACCGAAGACCGGCGTAAGAACCCGGTCGATGACATCGCGACGGTGCTGTCCGGCGGCGAGATCGACGGACAGCCGATGCCCGAGATCGAGCGCATCGGTTATTACATGATCATCGCGACGGCGGGCCACGACACGACCTCGAACTCGATCAACGGCGGACTGGAAGCGCTGATCGGCCACCCTGAACAGCTGAAAGCGCTTCGTGAAGATCCGGCAGCGATCGACCGGGCTGCCGATGAGATCATCCGGTGGTCGACGCCGGTGCGGCATTTTCTGCGCCATGCGACCGAAGACTACGCGCTCGGTGACGTGACGATTCGCGAGGGGGAGGCCGTTCAGCTGTCGTATCTCGCGGCCAACCGCGACCCGGCCAAGTTCGAAAATCCTCACGCCTTCGACATCCGGCGCGAGAACGCGGCCGACCACCTCGCCTTCGGCACAGGAATTCACTTCTGTCTCGGAGCCCATCTTGCGCGGATGGAGGTCCGCGCGTTCTTCCGCGAGTTGATCCCGCGCCTGGAGTCGATCGAGCTCGCCGGCGACCCGGTTCAGTGCGTCTCCAACTTCGTCGGCGGGACGAAGAATCTGCCGGTCCGCTACCGGCTCACCCCGGCCGCCTGAGCGCGCCCGCGACTCAGCGAGCTTCCCGGAATCTGCCGATGTCGATGACGAAGCGGTAGCGGACGTCGGAACGCGCGAGCCGGTCGTAGGCCGCGTTGATCTCGTGCATCTCGATCCGCTCGATGTCCGGAGTGACATCGTGGCTGGCGCAGAAGTCGAGCATCTCCCGGGTCTGCGCGATTCCGCCGATACCGGAGCCGGTGACGATTCGCCGGTTGATGAAGTGTCCCGAGTGCATCTCCGGCATCTGTTCGATCATTCCGACAATGACCAGCGGCCCGTCGACCCGCAGCAGCGAAAGGTACGGGGTGATCTTGTGTCGCACCGGCACGGTGTCGAGGATGAAATCGAAGCGGTCACGCGATGCACGCATGGATTCGCGGTCGTTCGAAGAGAGAACATCGGCCGCTCCCAGACGCGCGGCATCCTCGGCTTTGCTGTCCGAACGCGTGATGACCGTGACCTCGGCACCCATGGCTACGGCCAGCTTGACACCCAGGTGACCGATACCGCCGAGCCCCACGACACCGACGCGACTGCCGGGGCCGACCTTCCATGTTCGCAGCGGCGAGTAGCTTGTGATTCCGGCGCAGAGCAGCGGCGCGGCAGCGGCCATGTCGAGTGAGTCGGGTACGCGCAGGACAAACTCGTCGCGCACGACAATACGATCGGCGTAACCGCCCGCCGTGACCGTGCCGTCGTGACGATCGACGCCGCCGTATGTGCCGGTCATTCCGTCGAGGCAGTACTGCTCGAGTTGCTCATCGCAGTATTTGCACGCCTTGCAGCTGTCGACGATGCAGCCGACTGCGACACGGTCGCCCGCCGCATGACGGGTCACCGCCGGGCCGACCTCGCGGACGATTCCCGTAATCTCATGACCCGGCACGATCGGATAGACGGTGCGCCCCCAGTCGTTGCGCGCGGTGTGGAGGTCGGAGTGACAGACGCCGCAGTATTCGATGTCGATGAGTACGTCGTCATCGCGCAGCGCGCGGCGGGTAAGGGCCTGCTGCTGCAGGGGCTGATCGGCGGCAACGGCCGCATAGGCGATGGCATCGCTCGGGGTCGTCATGAGTCTGATCTCCTTCGGAATTCTGGAAGGCTGGTGCTTCGGGCCCGATGCCCGCCTACCACAACACCGGCATCAAGTCCCGAACCGGCTCGAGCCCATCGCCAAGACCCGCCGCACCTGTTACATCGAAGTCAGCCGGCTATCTCCATGCCGGGCTCCTAAGGAAAGTGCGCTGACCGACCCCAACG
>CAXQPB010000095.1:0-5149 GCA_964225545.1 Candidatus Nitrosopumilus sp.
CCGTACCGGCGGCGTCAATGCGTTCAATCATTTCCTTCTGGCCCCTCACAAGAATCACCGGGTTAAGAGTCCGGGTGAACACATCGGCTCCCGCGGTTCCGAGCTGGGACTGGACCCGCATCAAACCGAATTCGCGTCGGTTGCGGCCATTGGTCGAGAGCGTGATCTCCGAGCTGATTGTGGGCATATCCGCGGACGTGCGGCCGAAATACCCGACGATCACGATCGGCTCCATGGGCTGTGCCGCGGCGGGCTCCGGAGCGACCAGACAGAGTGCCGCGCCGACAGCGAGGAAATTCAGCGCTGAACGGCAGACGGCGGCGAATCCGGCAATGGGCGACTGGTGTGGGTTCGACATGGGGGATGACTACCACGGCACGCCGGTACTGGGAACCTCGGCGCGGTGTGCCGCAGCCTCGGGCCGCGCGCCGTGGCGACTCGGCCGGCCGGCGGCAGGTTCAATTGCCCTCGGGCGGCCGCCGGGTAACTATCCGCGATTGTCCGGGGCCGGCCGGCCGCGCGGTTTCTGCGCGGGGGGAACCGGAAAGGCTCGATCCTGATGCGCTGGTTCATGCTCGCAATGGCGGTTCTGGGTGCGGCCCTGCTGGTCGTGATCATCCAGAGGACCGATATGACGGAGGTCTGGGCGCTGCTTGCCAGGGTCGGATGGGCGGGGTCGTGCCTGATCCTCGCGCTCTACCTCGGGGGTTTTTTCATCGAGGCCGCCGCCTGGCTGGTCACGTTGACGGCGGCGCCGCTCACGGCCTCGTGGGTCTACCGGCTCTGGAAGCTGTTGATGGTCGGTACCGCGTTCGAATACACCGTCCCGGCCGGTGGCCTTGGCGGCGAGCCCGTCAAAGCAATTCTGCTCAAGCAGTCCTATGGCATCGCCTATCCCGACTCGGCGGTGTCGCTGGTGTTACAGAAAACGACCGATGTCACCGGCCAGCTCGTCTTCATCGCGTCGGGGCTGGCGTTCATCACAGGTGCCGATGTCCTCACGCCGCGTTACCAGACGCTGGCGGCTTCCGGCCTCGTGCTGCTGACGACTGGAGTCATCCTGTTTTTTCTCGCGCAGCGATACCAGGGAGCGTCCCGACTTGGTCGCGCTCTGGAGCGAGGCCTGTTGAAGGGGACGGGTGCGGCCGTATACGTCCGGTCCGCTCTGGACGCGCTTGCCGATGTCGAGCGTCGGCTCATCAGCTTCTACCGCGAGTCGCCCGATCGCTTCGCGGGGTCTGTCGGTCTCAACCTGCTCAACTGGTTCAGCAACGGCCTGGTGGTCTGGGCGGCGCTGTATTTTCTCGGCCGCCCGTCCCCTTTGTCGGATGCAATCATTATTGAAGCGTTCGTGATTCTCGTGCGCTCCTCCCTGTTCTTCGTTCCCGGCTACATCGGCACGCAGGAGGCGGCCTATGTGCTGATTTGTGGTTCGATCACCGGGTCGGCCGAGATCGGCCTCGCGCTTGCGACCATCCGCCGGGCACGGGATCTGCTCTGGATCGCCTGGGGCCTGCTGATCGCATCGACCTACTCGCTTTATCTCAAGCCGCGTACGACCTGAGGGCTGCGTCCACGGCGGTCAACGCGACCGGTGCGCTCCTCGCACCGGGCATCCTGCGGCCTTCGCACCGGGCATCCTCTGCCCTTGCGCGTGACTCATGCTCCGCACGGGGGCAATCTTGGCGCGAGGGGAGCGCGAAGCAGGAGTGAAAACGACACGCATCATGATCGAGGCGGGCGCCGCTCCGGACCTGGAGGCGAGGGTGGCGGGCTTCGGCGACCACGACCGAGAGTCAGAGTCGCAGGACGGCTCTGCGGCCAGAGACATTGCCGTCGTCGCTCCGCCCCATCCGTTGATGGGCGGCAGTCTGGATCACCCGGTGGTCGAGGCGCTGGCCGATGGGCTGGCTGCGCGTGGTGCCGCCACGCTGCAGTCCAACTGGCGGGGGGCAGGTGCCAGCCAGGGCACGGCCAGCGGCGATATTGATGACGCCGTCGAGGATTATCGAAACGCCATCGCATTCGCGCTCGAAGCGACCGGCTCTGCGAACGCCCGATGCATCGCGGCGGGCTACTCATTCGGTGCGGTCGCGGCGGTGAAGACCGCCGCCGACTGTGCGCAGGTGTGCTCACTCGTGCTGGTCGCGCCGCCGCTCGCGATGATGGCCTTGCCCGAGCTTTGCTCGGCCCGTGTGCCTGTCGATGTCATCATCGGCGAGCGTGACGAGTACGCCCCGGTCGACGTCGTCGAACGATCCCTGCAAACGGTCCGCGGAGCCCGTCTCGAGATCGTCCCGGATGCCGACCACTTCTTCTCCAGTGTCGCGCCTGACAGACTGCGTGCGCTGGTCACCGAGGCTGCCGGACGCGGCCGTGAGCAGGAGTCATGACCATGCCTTCCGATGAAGTCACCATATTCGACAAGATCCTTGCGGGAGATATCCCGTGTCACCGCGTTTACGAAGACGACCACGTTCTGTCTTTGCTCGACGTCAACCCGATCGCACCCGGTCATACGCTGGTCATCCCGAAGCAGCGCGCCGCGTATGTGCACGAGCTTTCCGACGATTCCGCTGCGGCGATCGGACGCGTGTTGCCGCGACTGTGCCGGGCGGTGATGGAGGCCACCGGGGCGAAGCATTACAACCTGCTCCAGAACAACGGTGCGCCGGCCCACCAGGCGGTCTTTCACGTTCACTTCCATATCATCCCGCGAATCGATTCTCAGGGGCTCGGCATCGGCTGGGACGCATCGCCGCTTCAGGACGAGGATGTAGAGCGCTTCCTTCCGGTCATGCAGGCAGCGCTTACCGGTGCGTGACGCCGCGCGACAGGAGTGACATGAGCCCCCGTGAATGACGCGATGACCGCAGAGTCATCGTACGCCGCCGCCCGCCGCATGACTGACCGCACAGCAGTTGCCTGTCCCGCTCCCTCCGCCCGGCAACGGCGAGCAGCTGTGGCAGGACCCTTGCATGACTGCTACTCGACTCGTCGCGCTTTTCCTCCGTTTTCTCCTTGGAGCGCGCCGATCATTCCAAACGAGGAGACCCCCGCAAATGCTGCAATTGCTATATGTTATCGCCTTGGTGAGCTGGCTTATCTTCCTGAACATCCAGTTCCGGCTCGGTGACCGTCCTGTGAACATCGGATGGTATGCACTGATGGCCGGACTCGGGACTTTCGAGTGCGCCAAGGGATTTTTCTCTCTCTCCGGTAACCTCCCGGCCACATACGTCGCTTTCGGTGCAGGGCTGTTCGCCTCCGCCTGCATCCTGATCGGCCACTCGAGGCGTGGCGTGGCACAGCTCGAGGCGGCCGCCGAAGACGAAGTCGCGACAGCCGGCCACTGAAGCTCCAGCCTGCCCGGCGCCTGCGCGATGCGGCGCCGGGTGGGTCTGACGTCCACGATTCCTGCCGGACCTCCACTCTGCCCGACTCTCCCCGACCCGGTCTCTTGTCCGCTGGCACGGAGTCCGTGGTTTCGGCGCGGCCGAGTCACTAAGCTCCTCGCCGTTCCTGAGTCTTTGAACCGGAGGGTCGGCGAGAGATGGATTCGAACGAATACGAACAGATTCGCTACGAGACGCGAGGGCACGTGGCGCTGATCACGCTGAACCGCCCGACAAAACTCAACGCATGGACTCCACGCATGAGCGAGGAGCAGGCTGAGGCGATCGAGCGAGCGAACGCCGATGAGAACGTCGGCGCGATCGTGATGACCGGCGAGGGCAAAGGCTTTTGCGCGGGCGCCGATATGGAGGCGACGTTCAAGACGCGTATCGACGGCGAGGACCCGGGCGAGAATACTGCCGAAGGGCAGGGCGGCATGCCGGCAGCGCTCGACTGGGTCGATCTCGTTCGTCGCTCCAAGCCGATGATCGCGGCGGTCAACGGTGCCGCGGTCGGCGTCGGCATGACGATGATTCTCCCGTTCGATGTCATCATCGCGAGCGAACGCGCGCGCTTCGGGATGTTGTTCGTGAAGATGGGGCTCGTTCCCGAGCTTGCCTCCACCCATTTCCTGATTCAGCGCATGGGTTTCGGGCGCGCAAGTGAGATGTGTCTGAGCGGCCGGCTGTACAGCGGCGAAGAAGCGTTTACCTCGGGGATCGTCGATCGCCTCGTTGCCGACGGGGAACTCCTCGACGCGGCCCTGTCGACCGCGAATGCGATCGCCGAGAATCCGGTTCCGCAGCTTCTGATGACCAAGCAGCTGCTGACTCAGAACGGATCGGCTACGGATCTGAAACAGATTCAGCGCGACGAGAGCAAGCTGCTGAGGGAGTGCTGGGAAACTCCGGAACACGCCGAGGCGGTCGATGCGTTCCTCTCGAAGCGCAAACCCGTCTTCCGCGGGCTGCGCTCGAGAAACTGAAAGGTTCCCGTGCCTGTCGTCTTCTACGCATGCTGCGCAGTGACATTCGCGGCGGTCTGCGCGCTGCTCCTCGCCGAATACCGGAACAGCCGGATCGGTGTATGGATCGCCAAGCCGGTGGCCTCTGCCGGCTTCGTCGCTGCGGGGATGCTCGGTGAAGCCGCGCAGACCGCGTACGGCCGCTGGGTGCTGATCGGCCTCGTCCTCTCGATGCTCGGCGACGTTCTTCTGATCCCGCGCGGACGCGAGTCGATCTTTCGTCTCGGTGTGTTCAGTTTCCTGCTCGGACACGTCTCGTATTCGGTCGCGTTTGCAGGGCTCTCGCCGGATAGCGCGGCCACCGCCGTCGCGGCTGTGGTCTTCGTGGGTGCAGGGCTGCTGATCGCGCGAAGACTCGCCGGGCATATCCCCGCCGGCCTCGCTGCGGCGGCCTATGCGTATATGCTCGTCATCACGGTGATGGTGGTTCTGGCCGGCGGCGCCGCGGTGGCGACCGCGCATTCGGCGATCTTTGTCGGTGCGCTGGCTTTTTATCTTTCCGACATCTCCGTCGCCCTCGACCGTCTGGTCGAAGAGAACTTCATGCATCGACTCTGGGGTCTGCCGCTGTACTTCGCTGCCCAGCTCGTGCTCGCGGCGACCACGCTGCGCTGAGACGAGTCGGCTCGGACGAATCGATCTTGCGGGCTGCTCCCCGCCGTGAAATAAGCGAGGCGAGCGTAGCGTGCGTCCGGTCACGATTCGCTCACCGGGACGTTGAGCGTCGTC
>CAXQPB010000096.1:0-2626 GCA_964225545.1 Candidatus Nitrosopumilus sp.
TGATTGCAGCACAGTCGATCGGTGAGCCGGGAACACAGCTGACGATGCGTACGTTCCACATCGGTGGAACCGCGAGCCGGCGCGCCGAGCAGACCACTCTCGAGCCGCGTCATGACGGTATCGTCAAATTCAACCACGTCGAGTGTGTCGATGACCGTGACGGCTTCACGGTTGTCATGAACCGGAGCGCGGAGATCTCGGTTATCGAGGAGCTCCAGGACGGCCAGACCCGTGAGCGTGAGCGATACCCACTGGTTCACGGTGCCAGGCTGCGCAAACGCGATGGCGAGCCGGTTCGAGCCGGCGAAGTCATGGCAGAGTGGGATCCGTTCATGACGCCGATCATCACAGAAATCGCCGGCATCGTGAAATTTGGAGATGTTGTTGAAGGCGAGACGATGACCGAGGAGGTCGATCCGAACACCGGAATGTCGACCCGGATCATCAAGACAATGAAGCAGGCGGCCGACAGGCGTCCCCGCCTCTCGGTCAAGGACCAAGCGGGCGAGACCAAGGAGCGGCCGCGCGGAGGTGCCGCGCGTTACCAGCTGCCGGAGGGAGCTTATCTGGCAGTCCTCGACGGTCAGGAGGTGCGGCCGGGTGACGTGATGGCCCGAATTCCGCGTGAGACGACCAAGACAAAGGACATCACGGGTGGACTGCCGCGTGTTGCCGAGCTCTTCGAGGCCCGGCGGCCGAAGGAGTTTGCTGTCATGTCCGAGATCGACGGGATCGTTTCGTTCGGAAAGGACACCAAGGGCAAGCGCAAAATCGCAGTAACCCCCGAGGTCGGCGACGCGCGCGAGTACCTCGTCGCGAAGGGAAAACACATCCTGGTTCAGGAGGGAGACCACATCCGGGCAGGCCAGCAGCTTCACGCCGGGTCCTCGAACCCGCACGATATTCTCACCGTCAAGGGCGAGAAGGAGCTGGCGGCCTATCTGGTCGACGAAATCCAGGAGATCTACCGCCTCCAGGGCGTCCGGATCAACGACAAGCATATCGAGGTGATAGTGCGCCAGATGCTGCGCCGCGTCCGGATCCAGGATCCCGGCGAGTCGGAGTTCCTGGCCGGCGATCAGGTCGAGAAAATGCGCTTTCAGGAGCAGAACGAGCAGTTGCTGGAGGAGGGCAAGCAGCCCGCGACAGCTGTGCCGCTCCTCCTGGGTATCACCAAGGCGAGTCTGGCGACCGAAAGCTTCATCTCCGCGGCCTCTTTCCAGGAGACCACGAAGGTTCTTACCGAGGCCTCGGTCAATGGAGCGGTCGACAGCCTGAACGGGCTCAAGGAGAACGTAATCATGGGCCGTCTGGTGCCTGCCGGCACGGGCCTGGCTTGGTACCAGGATCTCGACGTGGACGTCCCCGGGGTCGAATCGGCCGAGGACGAGCACGATCTGACCCAGGCGATTCCGACGATGGCCTGAGGGCCGGCGATCGGATCGGGAAGAACGGGTTGGACTGAACAGGAAACGAGGGAACAGGCCGGCGGGGTCCAGGGGGGGCGACGGCCGGCCGGGAAAAGAGGAATTCAGGGAGTAGACTGCGGGGGGAACTGACCCGGAACAACCGACACCGACGTCCAACAATCGGCGAGAAGTTCATCATAATTCTCGCAGGGTTTGACTACCGCGACTGCGGGCCGTAACTTGCGGGATTCCCCGTTTTCGGCTGGCCGCAATCTGGCGGTGGTCGCGTGGGTGGAGGCCGCGTTCCACGGGAGCTTACCCACGCGGCAGGCCACGGCCGAAGCAAGGAGAAAACGTGCCGACGATTAACCAGCTCGTTCGCAGAGGGCGGCGTAAGCTTGCCCGCAAAACCGATGCGCCTGCGCTCAATGCATCGCCGCAACGCCGCGGTGTCTGCACGCGCGTGTACACGACGACTCCGAAGAAGCCGAACTCGGCGCTTCGTAAAGTCGCTCGTGTTCGGCTGACCAACGGGATTGAAGTTACCGCTTATATCCCTGGTGTCGGCCACAACCTGCAGGAGCACTCGGTGGTGCTGATCCGCGGCGGCAGGGTCAAAGATCTGCCCGGCGTTCGGTATCACATCGTGCGCGGCACGCTGGACACGGTCGGCGTGACCGAACGACGACAGCGCCGCTCGAAATACGGCGCGAAGCGACCCAAGTGACCCAAGTGACCCAAGTAAGGGTGAGCGAGATCAGGCGGTTGAAGAACGATGGCTAGAAAAGGCCCAGCCAGAAAACGGGAGATCCTGCCCGACCCGAAGTACAAGGACGTTGTCGTGACGAAGTTCATCAACTCGATGCAGCTTCACGGCAAGAAAAGTACTGCGGAGAAGATTTTCTACGGTGCGCTCGACCTCGTGCAGGAGCGAGCCAGCGAGGACGGTCTGGGCGTGTTCAAGAAGGCGCTTGAGAACGTGATGCCCTCCGTCGAGGTGCGATCACGCCGCGTCGGTGGTGCGACCTACCAGGTGCCTGTCGAGGTGAGAAACGAGCGCCAGATGGCGCTGGCGATTCGCTGGATCATCGCGCAGTCGCGATCGCGCGGCGAGAAGACGATGCGCGACCGCCTCGCCGGTGAGTTCCTCGACGCCGCCAACAATCGCGGCACCGCGGTGAAGAAGCGAGAGGATACTCACCGTATGGCCGAAGCGA
>CAXQPB010000097.1:0-4252 GCA_964225545.1 Candidatus Nitrosopumilus sp.
CGCATGCCGCCCGGCTGCGGGAGCGGGCAGCCGTCGCGTGCGTGACGTGACCGACGGCCTCGCCGCCTCGACAGCGCCCGGCGCGGGGCCGCCGCGGAGGGCGACGGGGGCTGGGGCGGACCTGCGAAACCTCAGTTTTGTCACGAAGAACACCCACGCACGGGATCCAGGCGATCCAACTCGCGAAACGGCACACCACGTGCTTCGGGCGCAGACATGACCAGAGACCACCTGTCCCCGTCCCAATCGACACCACCGCCGGCAGCGCCGGCCCGGCTCGCGCGAATCCTTACCGATGGCCAACTCCCGGCCCCCGAACTGGCGCTCATGCGCGCGGTCCTCGAGGACGCGATCCAGTGTTACCGGGGCCGCGCCCGCCGGCGGCGGATCGACCCCCGCATTCTCCAGCGCGAGGCCGACTACTGGCTCCGACTTCGTGACTGGGAGTCCGCCTTCTCCTTCAACAACGTATGCGATGCCCTCGGGCTCGACGTGGAATCGACGCGCCGGGCAATTCTCGGAACCGGCTCGCCGCCGGCAGCCGAGGGCGCGCGCGGGTGATCAGCGCAGCGAGTCCCGAAGGCTGATCAGAGCCTCTCGGATGTCGCGGAGCTCGCGCAGCCGCTCGAGGCCGCCGATCGCCGACTGCGGGCTCGTGCCGCGCGAGGAACGCGAGGAGTTTCCCTCTTGCCTGAGCTGCTGGCGCGCCCCTTCGATGGTGAAGCGTCGGTCGTGCAGCAGCGCTCTGATTCGGAGCAAAGTCTCGACGTCCTTGCGTCGATACAGACGTTGTCGGGAAGGCGATTTACCAGGCCGAATGACCTTGAACTCGGTTTCCCAGTAGCGCAGCACGTACGGTTTGACACCTACGATCTTCGCGACCTCACCGATGCGGAAATAGAGTTTGTCTGGAGGGATCTCGCTTGCCGGTCCCGGCTCCATCCCTCGTCGCTCTACGATGAAATACTGTCGGAGGATGCAGAGGCTTGAGGCGGTTCCGACAGGTTGATGGTGCGTTTGAGGACCTGACTGGGCTTGAACGTGAGAACTCGCCGCCCGGAGATGATGATCTCCTCCCCCGTCTGCGGGTTCCGGCCTTTGCGGGGACGTTTCTCGTTGATCACGAAGTTTCCAAAGCCGGATACTTTGACCTTCTCGCCTTCCTCGAGCCGCCTCTTGATTACCTCGAAGATGGACTCCACGACATCGGCGGCCTCCTTCTTGGAGAAACCGACGCGCTCGTAAATCCGTTCCACGATGTCGGCTTTGGTCATGCTCACTTTGCCCCTTTCACTTGCTTGTTCAGACGCGAAGAGTGACCGGGAGGGTATCGACCAGGTGCGTGATGACCCGCTGATGCAGGTCTGTCACCTCGTCGTCAGTGAGCGTCGCGGAAGACGATCGGTAGACGATCTGAAACGCGAGCGCTCTGTACCCCTCGCCCACTCCCGCTCCCTTGTACTCGTCGAACACGCCTACGCGTTCGATGAGTCCTTCGTTCAGCGCTTCGACAGCGTCGATGACCGCTCCGGCAAGCAGCGAGTCCGGCACCAGAAGCGAGACATCGCGGCTCGAAGCGGGGTATCTTGGGAGCTGTCGTACCCCTGAACGAGGCGGAGCATACTCAAGCAATTTCTGAGTGTCAACCTCGAAAATTCCGATTTCCTGAGGGATTTCAGCGACTTCGGCAAGGTCCGGGTGGATCATCCCGAGCGCCCCGACCGGCTTGCCATCGACGAGCACACGCGCGGCGGCACGCGGATGATACTCTGCCCGATCGGTAACGGGTTCGAAGCGCAGCGCGCTGGCAGCGCCGACCTCCGCAGCGATTCGCTCGACGCAGGACTTGGCATCCCAGACCGTCGCGTTGCCATCGGCCCCCGGCTTCCGCGATCGCCTCGGCCCCCATAACAGCCCGCCGACAACCTCGAGCTCGTCCGACAGCCCGTCGTCAGCGCCGGATTGTCCGCGTCCGGCCCTGCTGAAAGTCCGGCCGATGGTAAACAGATCCGTTGCTTCGACGCCGTTTCGGGCGTTGAGCGCATGCGCCGCAACCAGACATGGAAGAACACTGCGCCGAAGCTCCGTGGTTTCGACGCTCAACGGATTTCGGATCTGGATCGCGGTCGCATCAACGCCGTGAAGCCCTGGAAAGCGGCTGTTCTGCTCGCCTGCACAGAACGCGAGCCCGACGGCCTCGGTGAGTCCATGCGAGCAGAGACTCGCGCGCAGTCTTGCGTGGAGCGACCTGACAGCCGGCGTCGTCGTGGCCTGCATCGCGCGGGTCGGGGCCTGCTCAGGAATCGAGTCGTACCCACGTATCCGCGCAACCTCCTCGATCAGATCGACCTCGCGGGTGATGTCACTACGATGACTTGGCACGGTGACCACGACGTCCGAACCGTCTCTCTCGACCTCCGCGCCCAGGGTAGCAAGAAGCGCTGCGGCTTCATCGGTTTCGATCTCGATACCGAGCAGCGAACCGACCCGTTCGGTGCGCAGGCGAATCGGCGGCGTCGGAGTGACACCCTCCCCCGCTCGCACGGGACCGCCCTCGATTGATCCCCCGGCAAGTTCGACGATCAGCTCCGCCGCCGCGAGCATCGCGCGCTCGACCCCGGCGGGGTCGACACCTCTTTCGAAGCGGTACGAGGACTCGGAGATCAACCCGAGCCGGCGCGACGTCGAGCGCACGCAGGCGGGCCGGAAGAACGCGCTTTCCAGGACTATACGAGTTGTCTCGGCGTGCACGGCGGTCCGTGCGCCGCCCATCACGCCGGCAATCGCGACGGGCCCCTCAGCATCCCAGATCGCGAGATCCCCCGGCAAAAGCTCCCGTGTCTCGTCATCGAGGGTTTCGATCTTCAAGGCCTCGGTGACGGTCGCTACCGCAACCGTCGAGCCCGACAGCAGATCCGCATCGAATGCGTGCAGGGGCTGCCCGAGCTCGATCAGTATCAGGTTCGTGATGTCGACGATGTTGTTGATCGCCCTGACACCGGCAGCAGCGAGGCGTCCGACGACCCACTTCGGAGAAGGGCCTGCGCGAACACCGGAGAGTTCGATTCCATGGTAGAGCGCGCAGTCGTCGGCAGCGTCAATGCGGACGGCGAACTGCGAGTCGCCGCCCGGCGCCTCGAACCGCCGCGAGAAGCGCTCGGTCAGAGCAACCCCGCATGTCGCGGCGACTTCGCGCGCCAGCCCGCGGATGCTCAGACAATCTCCACGGTTCGGAGTGATCCCGATCTCCAGCACCGCATCGGCAAGGCCCAGCAACGGAGCGGCGTCCGCGCCCGCCTCTACCCCGTCTCCGAGGATCATGATGCCGGAGTGGTCGTCGCCAAGGCCGATCTCGCTGGCCGAGCACAGCATGCCGGCCGAGGCCTCTCCTCTGATCTTCGACTTCTTGATCTTGAAGCCGCCCGGCAGAACCGCCCCGGGCAGCGCAAGCACGACGTGATCACCGGCCTTCATGTTGCGGGCTCCGCAGACAATCGGCCGCGGGCCCTCGCCGTCGTCCACGGTACAAAGGCTCAGGCGATCGGCGTTCGGGTGCGGTCGCATCTCATCGATGCGCGCAACCCGAAGATTCTCCACCATGCGAGGATCGGGCGCGGAGACTTCTTCCACCTCCAGACCCGCCATGGTCAGCCGCCGCTCGAGCTCGTCGATCGGCGGCACTTCTTCAATGTAGTCGCGGAGCCATTCCAGCGGCAGTTTCATGATCGGGTCACCCGGAGGACGCGGCCCTCTGATTCAGAACTGGCGGAGAAAACGCACATCGTTCGAGTAAAAAAGTCTTATATCGCCGATGCCGTAGCGAAGCATCGCGATCCTCTCGACGCCGAGACCGAAAGCGAACCCGGAGTAAACCTCCGGGTCGTAGCCGACGTGCTCGAATACGGCCGGATGCACCATCCCCGAACCGAGAATTTCCAGCCAGCCCGTTCCCTTGCAGACACGGCAGACGCCGCCTTCCCCCTCACCACGACCCGACGCCGAGCAGATCACGCAGCCTACGTCGACCTCAGCGCTCGGTTCTGTGAACGGGAAGTAGCTCGGCCGGAATCGCACGGGCAGATCCTCACCGAAGATCGAACGCAGAAAGACGGTGAGTACATGCTTCAGATGCGCGAAGGTCACGCCCCGATCAACGAGAAGGCCTTCGACCTGGTGGAACATCGGGGAGTGGGTAATGTCGTCGTCGTTTCGGTAAACGGCTCCCGGCGCGATAATCGCGAGCGGCGGCTGG
>CAXQPB010000098.1:0-47226 GCA_964225545.1 Candidatus Nitrosopumilus sp.
CCCCCGATTCTTTCTTTGCGTCGCCGGATCAGGGCAGACAGGTATTGTCGCCGCTGCCCGGTGACCCGAAATCTCCATCGCCCATTGGCGTGTTACTCAGGCACCACGCCTGAGCCGAGTCGTTCGACTCCGACGACAAGTCTTTGAGAACCATCGCGCGGCCCGCGGTGGCCGGGAATTCTGAATCGTACGACACCTGATCGAGAACCGTTCCGTTCAGGGAGAGGATGATCGCATCTGCCGAGTTGGTCAGGCTCATCGCGGACCCGTAAACGAAGTCCCCGGTGCCGAGAGCGGCGAGCTCGGATTTGCCGAATACCGCATGATCGCCGGGCGCGACGATGAAACTTTCGTCGACGGTGAAGCTGTCCGAGCCAAGGTCGCTGATCTCGAGTCCGGCGAGATCGACGGCCGCGGTGCCGTCGTTGACGATCTCGAAATACTCGCCCTCGGAGTCAGGCAAGGCTGCGGGGTTCGCCATGATCTCCGTGATGATCACCCGAGCTTCGCCTGTGGGCGGGAGCGTGGTCGACGTCGAAGTCGATGAAGGGACCTCCATTGTTGTGGTCGTTGTCGGAACTTCCTCTCCGCACGCGAGGAATGTGTTGCGCGGGTCTCCATTGAAAGGGTAGGCGAGATTCTCCGGGCGCTGGGCGTTGATGGTGCCGATGGCGTCGGTGAACACCGAGTCGAGCGAATTCAGGGCGGCGCAGTGTGCCGACATCACGACGCACTCGGCCACGGCCTCGCCGTCGCGCTGGTCGGAGCCGGCGAAGGGGCCGGGGCCTGGACACCGCATCGGCATCCACGCCGGCAACTCGGCCGAACAACGCCGCGCAATTCGACCCCGCGAGCGCACGTCCAGACGGTCCACGCGGAGCCCCGGCGTTCTAAGTTGCCCGCAGCGCTCCTCGATCTCACTCGCCGAGTGCTGCTGAAGAATCGCCAGAGCACAGCGAGTGAGCGTGCGGCTGTCGGTTCTGAGAATGCGATAGCTGGCGGTCGCGATCGCGTTGCCGCAACGGCTTGCGTCGGCAGCATGCGCGCTTGCCGGCTGTGCCAGCAAGGCAAGAACAAGGGCCGCGGTCGCAGACCCGATCGGGATTGGCTTCGAGATCATCTTTGTCCTCCTGCGCCAGGTCGGCGCAGGAGGACTGGTGACATCGTCAGTGCATCGCGGGCAACGACACAGGTGGAATGACCGCGCGCTGGATAAGGCGGGGCAAGGGTCTCGAAGGTCAGATGACCTTGTTCAGCGGATACTCCACGATTCCGACCGCGCCGGCCTCGATCAGTTTGGGAATGAGGTCCCGGACAACCGACTCCTCAATGACCGTCTCGACCGAAACCCACTCAGTCCCGTACAGGTCGGCGACCGTCGGTGCGGTGATGCTCGGCAGCAAAGAGGTGATGGTGTTTTCCATCTCCTTTTTGACGTTCATTTTGAGTCCGACGCGAGCTTCCGCGCGCAGCGCGCCCTGCATGAGCGTCGCGATCTGATCGATCTTGGCCCGCTTTACCGGGTCTTTCATCGCAGCCGGATTCGCGATGAGCTGCGGGTTCGACTGCATGAACTCATGGATGATCTTCAGGCCGTTTGCACGAAGCGTGCTGCCGGTCTCCGTTACCTCGACGATCGCATCGCACAGGCCGGCAGCAACCTTGGCCTCCGTCGCTCCCCACGAGAACTCGACATCGACCTTCACGCCGATCTCTTCGAAGTAACGCCGCGTGTAGCCGACCAGCTCGGTGGAGATTCTCTTGCCATCGAGGTCTTTCGGGCCACAGATATCCGAGTCGTTCGGCACGCCGAGTACCCACCGGGTCGGTCGGAAGGAGGCCGTGGAGTACACGAGGTCGCATACCACCTCGACATCGGATCCGTTCTCGAGGGTCCAGTCTTTCCCTGTCAGGCCGCAGTCCAACGATCCGAGTTCGACGTAACGCGACATCTCCTGGGCTCGCACGAGGGAACAGGTGATCTCATCGTCGTCGATCGTGGGGAAATAGCTGCGCGAGCTCGTCGAGACTCTCCATCCGGACTTGCGCAGCAGCTCGATCGTTGTCTGCTCGAGGCTGCCCTTCGGGATCCCGAGTTTGAGGACGTTGGTTGAGTCGCCGTTGCTCATTTCTTGTAGACCTCGTCGGGATCGAAGACCCGCTCTGAATTCACCTTCAACTCGCCGTCCTGGACGGTTCGGTAGAAACAGCTGCGATAACCGACATGGCAGGCCGCGCCGCCGCCCTGCCGGACCTTCAGCAGGACGGTGTCATCGTCGTAATCCACCAGGACCTCGACGACCTCCTGGACGTTGCCGGACGACTCGCCCTTCACCCACAGCTCGTTGCGCGAACGGCTCCAGTAGGTGGCTTTGCCGGTCTCGAGGGTGTGCTTGAAAGACGCCTCGTTCATGTACGCAACCATCAGGACCGTGCCATCGTCCGCGTCCTGGACAATCGCCGGTACGAGACCACCTTGTTTTTCAAAATCGAGCTCGATCATTCTGTCGGGTCTACCTCGGGGAACAGCCCGGAGCATCCGGGGTCATTGGCCGCTCTGGCGCAGTGCATCAGTCGTGCAGCCGCGGGATATTTGCGGAGGAAACCGAGAAAGGCAACGGGGACCCTGTTTCGTGTCGTTGTCCTGCCCTCGGGGCTCGGCTAAACGGGCGCGTGCCCGAAGGCCGAAAATGGAAACTGAGCGAAATCTCCGAAGCCATCGGGGCTCAGCTCAGCGGAGACCCGGATCGGGAGATTCGTGCGGCAGCGCCGGTCGAATGCGCGCAGCCGGACGAGATCTCCTTCGTGGCGAATCCTCGGTATCGACGTGCGCTCGCGCGAAGTGCTGCGGGGGCGGTCATTCTGGCGAAAGGTGAGGATCCCGGCCGTAGCGATGTCCTTTTTGTCGAAAACCCTTACCTGGCGTTTGCGCGCGTTCTCCGGCTGTTCGACGAGCGGCCACGCGCCGTCGCGGGGATTCACGCCTGCGCGGTCGTAGATCCTGGCTCTCGGATAGGAGAACGCGCCAGCGTCGGAGCTTTTGCCGTTGTCGGCGCCGACGTCGTGATCGGAGATGACGCAGTTCTCCATCCGCATGTGGTCATTTATCCGGGGGTTCGGATCGGAGCTCGCTTCACGGCCCATGCCGGCGCGGTCGTGCGCGAGGGGGTCGAAATCGGCGACGATGTTGTTCTGCAGCCTGGTGCGGTGGTCGGAGGGGACGGCTTCGGCTTCGTTCCCGTGCCGGACGGGCCGGCGGTGCCGATTCCTCAGATCGGAAGCGTCCGGGTCGGGAGCAACGTCGATGTAGGGTCGAATACGACGATCGACCGGGCGACAATCGGTCAGACCGCGATCGGCGACGGTGCGAAGCTCGACAATCTTGTGATGATCGCCCACGGATGCTCGGTCGGGGAGGGAGCCATGCTGGCGGCCCAGTTCGGGATGGCCGGCAGCTCGCGGGTGGGTGCGCGAGTGATGGCAGGCGGACAGGTAGGAGTCGGCGGGCATATCGAGATCGGAGACGACGTCCGGATCGCAGCACAGTCGGGGATTGTCGGAGATGTCGCGGCCGGCACTACCATTGCGGGGTCGCCCGCCACCGATATTTCGCTCTGGCGCCGCTACAGCATCGCGCTCAGGCGTCTGCCGGAAATGTTGAGACGGCTCTCGCGGCTCGAAAGAGCGCTGGTCAAGGGGAAGGGTGGGGCTTCGCAGGATTAACCATCGCGCCGGGGTGCTTTTCGCTGCCGCAACGCCCCGAAATCTTTGCCTTGGGAGAACAGTCGCACTACATTCTCGGGCTCGCGAACGACGCGTCAGGGCGCTCAGGGGGTCACGATGCGACGTTGGACGACCGAACAACCGGGACAATCGGGGAGGGGGGTAGCTTGATCGTCAGAGTTGCCGATCTCACCGAGGAACTGCGGACGGTCGAGTTTGCGATGGCCGCAGCCGAGCTGAACGCTGTGGTTGCCGCGAGTCCGGGCTGGGGCGAGCAGCGTTTCGAGAGAGATCTCGAGGTGCAGGCGGAGGCCTACCGTCATGGCTCGGACGTGTACGTCGCGGGGACCCTTTCGGCAGGCGTGCAGTGCACCTGTCGACGTTGTCTCGACGACTTCGAGTGGCCACTGGAGCGGGAGTTTCGCTTCCTGCTGGTCAAAGCCGCGCGGGGTGAGGAACCGGACGACGATACCGGCCTCGACCATTACGACGGCGAAGAGATCGATCTGGGGCGACTCGCCTGCGAGCAGGCTGTCCTCGGACTGGACGGGACGTTGCTATGCTCGCCGGATTGCAGAGGTTTGTGTTCGTCATGCGGCACCAACCTCAACCAGGAAACGTGCCATTGCGGCACTGATGGAACGGACAGCGCGGACGGATAGATCGCGTACCGACGACAAAGAAGACGCGGCAGCGCGAAACACTTTAGAGACGCACGGAGGAAGGACGGATGCCGGTACCCAAGAGAAGGACGTCGCGAGCGAAGCGAGACCGACGGCGTTCGCACGATTCATTGACGGCGCCGGCTTCGAGTGTCTGCTCGAATTGCGGTGCGCGAACGCTTCCGCACAGGGCGTGCCAGTCCTGCGGCTTCTATCGCGGCAGGCAGGTGGTCGAGGTCGATCGTGAGCGCGCACACAACCACGAGGACGAGTAGCGAGGACGGGCGCCGCTGACTCGCGGCGTCATACGCCTGGCCGTCCGGACTTCTTGAACGGCGGTAACAGCGTGATAGTAGACCCCCGTCTTCGATAATCCGCCGAGGCGGCGGGCAAATGGGGAGCAGTCCAGCAACTTCTGTGTCGACGGCGAAACGCCGCCGCAGAGGGGCGGGCCGAGGCGGTAACGGAGGTTACGAAATGTCGGTAATACAGGAAAAGGTGATCGAAATCGTCTGTGACCAGCTCACCCTCGATCGTTCGCAGGTGACACTGGAGTCATCCTTCCTCGAGGACCTCGGCGCCGACTCGCTCGACATCGTCCAGCTCATCATGGCTCTCGAGGAGGAATATCATCTCGAGATCTCGGATGAGGAAGCCGAGAAGATTCGCACGATCAAGGACATCGTCAGCTACATCGAGAATCATCACTAGCGCCAGCCGCTCCGCACGACGTTCGGGCGGATTTCCCGCGGCAAAGCGCATATCCAGCGATCGCCGCGAGGCAGCGGGTAGGGGTCGGAATCATGAGATGCCCGTTCTGCCGACACCATGACAGCAAGGTGGTCGACTCCCGCGACAGCGGCGATGGCGACGTCATCCGCAGACGCCGCGAATGTCTGGAATGTCAGCGGCGATTCACGACTTACGAGCGAGTCGACGTCGCCATGCCCATGATCGTCAAGAAAGACGGGACCCGGGAACCGTATGAGCGGTCGAAGATCCTCGCCGGTCTGCGCAAGGCCTGCGAGAAGCGTCCGGTTTCAGTCGATTCGATCGAGGCTACGGCTGACGCTGTCGAGCGCAAGGTACAGGAGGCCGGGGCGGCCGAGGTCTCGAGCTCTGTCGTGGGCGAGGCGGTTGTCTCCAGTCTGAAGGATCTGGACGACGTGGCATATGTGCGTTTCGCGTCGGTCTACAAATCGTTCCGCGATATCGATGAGTTCATGAGCGCGCTCGAAACCCTGGTCAAGGAGCGGGGGCGGAGCGGCGACCAGTGAAAGACGACGCACGCTGGATGACGCTTGCGTGCGAGGAGGCGGGCAAGGCTCTCGGACGAACGGCGCCGAACCCGGCCGTAGGCTGCGTAATTACACGGGAAGGCGAGATCGTGGGGGTCGGCCATACCCGACCCGCCGGCGGCCCGCATGCGGAAGTTGTCGCGCTGCGCGACGCGGCAGATCGTGCGCGAGGTGCGACTGCATACGTCACGCTTGAACCCTGCTGCCACCACGGAAAGACCGGTCCTTGCACCGATGCTCTTGTTGAAGCCGGTATCGCCCGTGTTGTCGCGGGCTGCAAAGACCCCAATCCGCTCGTTGCCGGGGGAGGGGTGGCAGAGCTGCGAAGGCGAGGGGTCGAGGTTCGTACGGGGGTTCGCCGGGCGGCTGCAGAGTCGATCCTTCGGGGTTTCAGCCACTGGATGACGACAAAGACTCCGCACGTGACAGTGAAGCTCGCCGCGAGCATGGACGGACGGATTGCGGCTCGCGGCGGAGAGTCGAAGTGGATCAGTTCGGAGGAGTCGCGACGCCGCGTCCACGAGATGCGCGCGCGCAGCGACTCGATTCTGGTCGGGGCCGGGACAGTGCTCGCAGACGATCCTCGGTTGACCGTCCGCGATGCTGACGGGGCCGACCCGCTGCGCGTGGTGCTCGACGCGCGCCTGGAGGTCCGGGCCGATTCACGGGTGGTGAAGGGGGAGGGGGGCTGCCTTTTGTTTACCGCGACCGGCGCCACGGAGACGGCAACAAAGCGCCGGACACTCGAAGCGGCGGGCGCTGAGATCATCGATCTGCCTGCCGATGAACGCGGGCGCTCGATGTGGCGGACCGTGCTGGGCGAACTCGGCCGGCGAGGTCACCACGAGCTGCTCGTCGAGGGCGGCGCCACGGTCGCGACCTCTGCTCTGAAGGCCGGCGTGGTCAATGAGTTGGCGGTGTTTTACAATGCGCGGCTGATCGGCGGCGACGGGGTCCCGATGATCGGTTCGCTGGGAGTCACCAGCCCTGCAGAGGCCCTGAGACCGGCCTCGGCGCGTTGGAGCAGATGCGGGCCGGACCTGCTCTGGATCGCTTCGTTCGATCCGGGCGGGACGGAGGACGCAGCCTCGGAATGAAGCCAATGGACACAACAGGTACACAGGCGATTTCTCGGCCGGCTGACGCGGCCGAAGTGCTCGCATCCGGGCGGATTGTCGTTCTGTACGATGACGCCCACCCGGAGATCGGCGGCCACCTTTGCAGCAGCGCGACGCGAGTCGACGCGGACACGGTGAACTTCATGATCACCCACGCCCGCGGCCTGATCTGCCTCGCGATGAGCGAGACACGGATGCAGTCACTCGGCATACCGATGATGGTCGGCGATACGGCGTACTCGCGACGGCTGGCGTTCGGCGCGTCCATCGAATCCCGCACCGGAGTGACCACGGGGATCTCCGCTGCGGATCGGGCTCGTACGATTCAGGTCGCGAGCGCTCCGGGCGCGGGGCCCGACGACATCGTCATGCCGGGGCACGTATTCCCGGTCATGGTCAGAAGCGGAGGCGTCCTCGTGCGCGGCGGTCTGCCGGAAGCGGCGGTCGATCTCGTCACGATGGCCGGTGACGGCGACGCCGCCGCGCTGTGCACGATCCTCGATGACGACGGAGGGGTCGCCGATCGGAGTGCCGTCGAGGAGATGGCGAGGACACACGACCTGCCGGTCCTGTGTGTCAGCGATGTGGTCGCTGACCGACTCAGGCAGGAACAGGTCGTTGAGCGGGTCGCCGAACGTGAGATCGAGAGCCGGACCGGAGGGAACTTCAGGGCGATCGTCTATCGCAACGACATTGATGCCCACGAGCACATGGCGCTGGTTGTGGGAGATCTCTCCGGCGACGAGCCGGTCAGCGTCAGGGTTCATTCCCAGTGCCTCACCGGCGACGTGCTTGGCTCTACGCGCTGCGACTGCGGCGATCAGCTCGAGCTGGCGATGCGACGTATCGCAGAAGAGGGGCGAGGCGCTATCGTGTACATGCACCAGGAAGGCAGGGGGATCGGACTCGCGAACAAAATACGGGCTTACGCACTGCAGGATGCAGGCCGCGACACGGTCGAGGCCAATCTCGAGCTCGGGTTCAAAGAAGATCTGCGTGATTATGGAATCACCGCGCAGATCCTGAAGGATCTCGGTATCCGACGGGTCAAACTTCTGACCAACAATCCGCAGAAGATAGAGGGGCTCGAGCTCTACGGTCTCGAGGTGGCGGAGCGCTCGCGAATCCAGGCTCCCGCGCATCCGGACAACGTCCAGTATTTACGCACCAAGCGCAGCAAGCTCGGCCACCTGCTGGACCCCGAAGAGCTGGAGTCGACGGGCGCCGAGCGCGGACAGGAACCATCATGAGCCGGCGTAAAATCGCGATCGCGGTCAGTCGCTTCAACAGGGCGGTGACCGACAACCTTCTCGAAGGCGCGCTCGCGGCGTGTCGCGAGCTCGACGTCGATGCGACCGAGGAAAATGTGTACCCGGTTCCCGGCGCTTTCGAGCTGCCTCTGGTTGCGCAGCAGCTCGCGCGGTCGGGGCGATATGACGGCATCGCCTGTCTCGGCGCTGTCGTCCGCGGCGAGACACCTCATTTCGACTTCGTCTGCGATCAGGCGGCGGCTGGAATCCTCCGGGTGGCTCTCGAGAATGAGATCCCCGTCGCCTTCGGGGTGTTGACGACAGAGACGATCGCCCAGGCTCTCGCGCGGGCAGGCGGCGAAGTCGGAAACAAGGGCTACGAAGCAGTTCACACGATTATCGAGACGCTCGACCAGCTGGCTCGGATCGAGCCGCGGCGCCAGACCTGAAGCCGCTTTTCGTATGGGACGACGGCGAGAGGGGCGGGAGGCGGCGCTCCAGATGCTTTATCAGATCGAGATCTCCGGTCAGTCGGCGGACGAGTGCGCCGATACCTACTGGACCACGCGCAAGGACCCCGGTGACGAAGTGCGCCTCCATGCCGAGGCGCTCGCGCGCCAGGCCAGCGCCGACCGGGAGTCCATCGACAGCCTGATCGACTCCGCTGCAAGCAACTGGCACCTTGATCGGATCGCGAGGCTCGACCTCTCCATTTTGAGAGTGGCAGTGTGCGAACTCATTCATTTTCCGGCGACGCCGGCCGAGGTGGTGATTGACGAAGCGGTGGAGATCGCCCGACGATTCTCGGACGAGCAGTCCGCCTCCTTCATCAATGGAATCCTCGATCGTGTAGCCCGCGACCGGGGCCTGATCGAGGGCCGGTCGTGAGAGAGACAGGTCGCGGCCTTGCGACCCGGCTCTTCCGCTGGACCCGGAGCGAATACGGTAACGCAGCACTATGACCGACAGCAGCCGCAAGGACGTTGCATACGACCCGAAAGCGATCGAACTCGCATGGCAGGACCGGTGGGCGCGCACAGGCGCAGCTCGTGCGCGGGGTGAGGGCGAGCCTTTCTATCTCCTCGAGATGTTCCCCTACCCATCGGGGCGCATTCATATGGGACATGTCCGCAACTACACGATCGGAGATGTTCTGGCGCGCTTTCATGCTGCCCGTGGCCGCAAGGTTCTTCATCCGATGGGGTGGGATGCGTTCGGCCTTCCGGCCGAGCAGGCGGCGATCAAGCGCGGGGTCCCGCCGGCGAAGTGGACGCGCGAGAACATCGACACGATGCGCGAGCAGCTGCGCCGGATGGGCTTCAGCTATGACTGGGACCGGGAGCTCGCGACGTGTGAGCCGGATTACTACCGGTGGGAGCAGCTGTTCTTCGTGCGCATGCTCGAGCGCGATCTCGCCTACCGAAAGTCCGCCCGGGTCAATTGGTGTGACGAGTGCGGAACGGTCCTGGCCAATGAACAGGTCGACGGTGACGAGTGCTGGCGTGGTCACTCTCCCGTCCGGCAACGAGAGCTTGATCAGTGGTTCCTGCGCATCACGCGCTACGCCGATGAGTTGCTCAGCGGTCTCGACGGTCTTGACGGCTGGCCGGAAAAAGTCGTCACGATGCAGCGGAACTGGATCGGCCGCAGTACCGGCGTAGAGGTCGATTTCGAACTCTGCGAGTACGAAGGGAGTCTGACCGTGTTCACCACGCGGGCCGATACGCTCTTCGGGTCAACGTTCGTCAGTCTGGCGGTCGAGCACCCGCTTGCCCGCGAGCTTGCGAGCCGGGGAGGAGACGAGGCAGCCGTTCTGGAATTCATTGAGCGTATCGCCCGGCAGACGCCGGAGGAGCGAGCGCAGGGCAAAGAAGGGGTGTTCACCGGCTGCCACGCGGTAAACCCGATCAACGGTAGTCAGGTGCCGGTGTATCTGGCGAACTTCGTGCTCATGGAGTACGGCACCGGAGCGGTGATGGCTGTGCCCGCCCATGACCAGCGCGACTTCGAGTTTGCCGAGCGTTACCAGATCCCGGTGGTCCGTGTGATCGGTCCGGCCGACGGCGCCGAATTGCCCGAAGTGCTGACGGAGGCTTTCACCGACGACGGAGTTCTTCACGACAGCGACGCATTCTCCGGCAAGACCAGCGCGGATGCCCGCGAGGCGATCGCGAAAGAGCTCACGCGCGGCGGCAAGGGCCGGCAGGTCGTCAACTACCGGCTTCGGGATTGGGGTATCTCGCGCCAGCGATACTGGGGGGCTCCCATCCCGGTTGTCTACTGCGACGCGTGCGGCGTGGTCCCTGTGCCCGAGGATGAGCTGCCCGTCGTGCTGCCGACCGAGGTCACGCTGCTGGAAGGAGGAGGCTCGCCGCTGCCTCAGCTCGAGGACTTCGTGAACGTCGACTGTCCGCGCTGTTCGGCGCCTGCGCGACGCGAGACCGATACGATGGACACGTTCGTCGAGTCCTCCTGGTACTTTCTGCGCTATACCCGGCCGGACCTTGCGGACGCTCCGTTCGATCCCGCGGCGCTGGCAGAGTGGTTGCCGGTTACGCAGTACATCGGCGGCGTCGAGCATGCGGTCCTGCATCTTCTGTACTCGCGTTTCTTCACACGGGTCCTGCGTGACCTTGGATGGCTCGAACTTGATGAGCCCTTCGCGCGGCTGCTGACGCAGGGAATGGTGATCAAGGACGGCGCCAAGATGAGTAAGTCGAAGGGCAACGTGGTTGACCCCGACGAACTCGTGCAGAGATACGGTGCAGACACCGCGCGGCTGTTCTCCATGTTTGCCGCGCCGCCCGAGAAGGATCTCGACTGGAGTGAGCGCGGTGTGGAGGGGGCCTACAGATTTATCGCGCGAGTCTGGAGGCTGGCGGTGGCGGATCCGCGCTGCGGCAGCGCCGGCTGGGAAGATCCCGGCGACCGGAGCGATGGGAGCGACCGGAGCGATGGACAGACGCCGCCGGCTGCCGACCGTGCGCTGCGATCGATGACCCACGAGACGATCGCACGGGTCACGCATGACATCGGCGACCGGATGCACTTCAACACGGCGGTGGCGGCCATCATGGAACTGGTCAACGAGATCTACCGCGGGCGCGAGAGCGGCGAGTCTGCGGGTGAAGCGGCTGTCGACTTTGCCGTCGCGACCGTCCTTCGGTTGCTCGCGCCATTCGTGCCGCACATTGCAGCCGAGGCCTGGGAGCGCCGCATCGGCGAGCCTGCGCTCGAAGACGTGCCGTGGCCCGATCACGACCCGTCCGCACTGGTGAAGGACTCGGTCGAGATCGCGGTCCAGATCAACGGTAAGGTGCGCGCTCGCGTGACCGTCGCTGCCGACGCGGACCGGGAGGCGGTCGCGGCGGCGGCGCTGTCCGAGGAGCGCGTTATCGCAGAGCTCTCCGGGCGCGAGCCGCGCAAGACCGTTGTGGTCCCCGGTCGCCTGGTGAATATCGTGGTGTAGTCATGAAACTAAGCAAAATAGCCGAATGCGGCGTGATGTTCGTGATTGCGACGATTGCCGCGTGTGTGAGGATCGCCGGCATATGACGGGACGCCTGGCGGCAGCCTTCGTCGCGCTGGCCACGGTCGTATCGGGGTGTGGCTACGCTCTGATCGATTCCGCTCCGGCCGTTCCCTCCGATGTCCGACAGCTGTACGTACTGACCGGGGGCGAGCGAAAGGCGGACCCGGTGATCGCCGACGCACTCGGCCGCGAGCTCAGGCGGGTTGTCAGGACGGACGGCCGCTTCTCTCTGGCAGAGCGGCAATCCGAGGCCGACGCCGTGTTACGGGTCGATATCATCTCCAGCCTGACCCGCCCGGTCGCGTTCGATGAATACGATGATGTCCTGGACTACGAAACGACGCTGCGGATCGACGCTGCGCTGAGCGATAGCGCAGGGGAGCTGATCTGGCAGCATGACAGGATCGCGGCGTCGCGTCAGCACGGCGCGGTCGCGGGTGCCGTGGTTACGAGCAGCTCATCGTTCCAGTCCACGGAGCGCCTCAAGCCCGAGGTTCTGCAGGAATTCGATACGGTGCAGATCGGGGAGCAGCGCATCCACCACGCACGACGCGCGCTCGCCGAAGACCTCGCGCGAACGGTCTACCAGTTGATGATCGAGGGGCGCTGAGACGCTAGACCCGCGACAGCGGGTCGCGGAGGGAAGAGTGTCAGGAGAGTGCGGCGACCTTGCGAGCGAGTCGACCGGTGCGGCGTGCGGCGTTCGATCGGTGCATGAGGCCTTTGCTCGCGCCTTTGGCCAGTGCGACGGTCGCTTCCCGAAGGTGCGTCTCCGCAGCGGCTTTATCTCCGGCCTCGACAGCCTCATTCACCTGTCGGATGAGGTTTCTGATCCGCGATTTTGCGGGAATATTGCGCTCGCGGCGCGTTCGCGACTGACGGTGGCGCTTCAGCGCCGAAGGGTGATTTGCCAAGTTCTCGGTCCTTCTGAGTCGTATTCGACCGCCGAACGGCGGTCGAGCCGTACGGGTGCCACCCGTGGAAGCTAACAAGGCGCCCGATGGGGGTCAAGCCGGAGCGGAGGCCGTCGCGGCTGGCGGCGCGGATTCAACCGGCGAACAGGGCCGGATCACGCGCGCTGCCGGACTGCTTGGCGGTCTGACATTCGTCAGCCGGGTTGCCGGACTCGCGCGCGATATCGTCATCGGAGCGCTTTTCGGCGCGTCGCCGGCAGCGGATGCGTTCTTTGTGGCCTTCCGGATCCCGAATCTCATGCGGCGCGTGGTCGCTGAGGGTGCCACCAGCACCGCGTTCGTGCCCGTGTTCACGCAGTACCGGGTAGAGCAGGGCGATGAAGGCGCGACCCGGGCGGCAGCCGCTGTCGGTGGTTCCGCGCTGCTGCTGCTGTCCGTGCTGGTGGCGCTCGGGATGGCGTTTTCGGGGCCGATCATCGACGTATTCGCGCCGGGATTCGCGGCAAGCCCCGAGAAACGCGAACTGACCGTGGCGCTGACGCGCTGGACGTTCCCGTACCTGTTGCTGGTCGGGATGGCGGCGTGGGCGATGGGGTGCCTTCACACCTTCCGCCGCTTCACGGCTCCCGCGATCGGGCCGGTTCTGCTCAACGTTTCCATTGTCGGGTGTGCCTTGCTGCTGGGGCCGCGTCTTGGGCAACCTGTCTTCGCTCTGGTCGTCGGGGTGGTGATCGGGGGGATTTGTCAGTTCGCGGTCCAGGTGCCTTCGCTGAGCGCTTGCGGGGTCCGGCTCAGGGAGATGCTCTCGGTCGGCCACCCCGCGGCCCGGAAGGTCGCGGTGTTGATGGTCGCGACGCTGCTGGGCGCAGCGGTCTATCAGGTCAACATCCTGGTCGCCACAGTCTTCGCCTCGCTGCTGCCCGACCGCAGCGTCTCCTACCTGTGGTACGCCGACCGCGTCTTCGAGTTTCCGCTTGGAATCATTGCCGTCGCTGTCGGGACCGCGGCCTTGCCGAGCCTCAGCGGGCAAGCCGCTGCCCGTTCGTTCGATGAGATGGCCGACAGCGTTTCCTACGCCCTGCGCCTGGTCTGGACACTCTGCGTGCCGGCCACCGTCGGGTTGTGGATTCTCGCGCCGCAGATAGTGACGGTGCTTTTCGAGCGGGGTGAGTTTTCCGCGACCGACTCAGCAATGACGGCGTGGGCGCTGCGTGCCTACTGTTTCGGGTTGCTCGGTGTGGCTACCGTGCGTGTGCTCGCCCCGGTTTTTTATGCGTTGCAGCGTCCTCGTATCCCCGTCGCGATCGCCGCGGTGGCTTTGGTCGTCAACGCGGTCGCGGATCTGGCCTTGATGGGTCCGACCGATCCGGGAGCGGGCTGGGCCGGGGCCCGCCTCGTTGCCGACCTGGGGGCACGCGTCCGCCTCGCGGATCTGGACCACGCCGGGCTCGCGCTGGGAACGGCGATCGCCGCGACTGTCAACGCGGGGCTCCTCTTCCTTTGTGCGCGGCGACGCCTTCCGGCGCTATCAGGGCGACCGCTCGTCCACGCGCTCTGCCGCGACGCAGTCGCCGCTGCGGTGATGGTGGCGGTGCTTGTTCTGCTTGTTCGGGCTGGACCGGGGGCCCCCGAATCCTGGCTCGGCCTTCTGGTTTCGATTGCCGGTGGCGCGGCGGTTTATCTGTCAGCCTCGCTGGCGCTGGGAAACCCTGAGCTGCGTCGGCTCGTGGACGCGATTGCGCGCCGGTTGCGGCAGACCGCCTGACACCCGGTCGGTAGAACTCGTCGCGCCCCTGTCAGTCTCCAGCAGGCTCGCCGAGCTTTGCACGTTGCCAGGCTGCGTCGAGTTCCTCCGCGGTCGCCTCCGAGGGGTCGCCGCTGGCGGCCTCAAACTCGGCCTCGACCTTTCGGACCCGCGCGTCGAATCGGGAAAGCCCTGCTCGGAGCGCGGTCTCTGCGTTTTGTCCGAGCAGCCGCGCGTAGCTGGCCAGCGAGAACAGGACATCCCCGATTTCATGCGCTATTCGATCGTCATCCCCGGAGCTTACCGCCTCATCGAGCTCGGAGAGCTCCTCGTCAACTTTGGACCTCGCTCCCGAGGGCGTCTTCCAGTCGAGTCCGATTTCCGACGCCCGCTCGCCCAGGCGATGGGCGCGGAGCAGCGCAGGAAGCCCGGAAGGCACCCCGTCAAGTGAGGAAGGCCGACGCTCTCCTCCTGCTTTTTCCGCCCGTTCGGCTGCTTTGATCTTCGACCAGCTGGCTGCCACGTCCTTACTGGAGTCGACCGAGGCGTCCGCGAAAACGTGGGGGTGGCGGCGTATCAGCTT
Source organism: Candidatus Nitrosopumilus sp. (assembly GCA_964225545.1). Lineage (GTDB taxonomy): Bacteria > Desulfobacterota > Binatia > UBA1149 > SPBQ01 > SPBQ01. Next base: position 14,825 of record CAXQPB010000098.1, read on the forward strand.
CGAGTTGACCGTCTCGGCAATCTCGTCGATCCCGAACGCTCGCCTTTCCGTGGCCAGCTCGGCGTGAAAAACGACCTGCAGCAAGAGGTCCCCGAGCTCCTCGCGCAGCTCATCGTCCACGCCGGATTCGATGGCGTCGACGACCTCGTAGGCCTCCTCGAGGAGGTACTGACGCAGACTTGAGTGGGTCTGCTCGGCGTCCCACGGACATCCTCCCGGAGACCTGAGCCGGTGCATCGTATCGACCAGTTTTGAGAAGGATTCATGACGGGACATACGGGGCCCTCCAGTGGCCTCAGAGCGCACCGCTGCCGAGAGTGGCCAGCAACTGCTCTGCTTCGCGAAGAGTGCTCTGGCGGCGGCGCAGGCACGCGTAGTGGGCCGCCAGCAGCGCCTGCTCGCGGGCAGGGCCGTCGAGCCCCTGCCGGGCCAGAGCCCTCGCCAGGGTGAGGCGGGTGCCCGGGCCGGTCGGATTGAGTTCCAGCGCGTCTTCGAGGTATTTGCGCGCGGCTTCGACATCGCCGCCCAGGAAGCCCGGCAGGTCCAGCAGCATACCGCCCTTCGCGGCCAGTGCGTTGGCGTGACGCGGGTCGAGCTCCAGAGTTCGCTTGAGGTGTTTGCCCAGGCCCGCGAATTTCCAGAAATTTCCGATTGTCGGTCTCCCGCTTTCCTCAACAAGACGGCGTCCTCGGGCAGCGAAAAGCAGGAAGTGAGCTTGCGCCTCATATGGGTCACGCGCGACGAGCTCCTCGGCCATTCGTTCGGCGCCTATATAGGAGGCGATTCGAAGCGGCGTGCCCGGCCCGGAATGCTCGGCCGTCCGGAACTGCCTCATCGCAAGTTCGAGAGTTACTTCGTCACACGAAGCGGAAGTGGGGGAATAGAAAAAAGTCGCCAGCAGGATCAGCGAGGCCCACATGAGCGTGCGAATCGGCGATCTCACCCACCCGATTGGCGCTCGTAACGCTCGTAACGCTCGTAACATGGTAAGGGCGGCTGTCATGAAGTGGCGCTCGACTGCGGAGAAGTAGCGATCCATCGGTTCCGGGAATCAGACCCCGCGTTCTAGTCCAGATGTTCACAAAACGTCGGGTTCATCCGATCTTCCTGCTAAGCCAGCCGGGACGGGGCCTCGAGCGAATGGCACAACGCAGCATGAAAACTGAGTCGCGCTCAAGTTCTTAGAAGCTTATCCAAAATCACGTATCGGTGCACCAACAAAGCGCGCAGCATTCGCTGCAGCTTACTCTCAATCCGCTGTCTGACGGGCGAGTCTGAAGGCTCAATCGACCATCCACCGGTCATAGTGCGCTTCTGGAATACCTGTGTTTTCAGCTATTTCGGTCCGACATTTCGTTGACCGTCGACCGTCACGGTCCATATGCTTCACACACAGAGAACGACACCTCGGACGACTTTGCAGGTGTCACCAAGGAGGCAGGAACATGACGGGGACGAACGTACTAGCAGATCTTTCTCAGGACCGACCCGAGCTCACTGCGAGCCCCAGGAACCGGCTCATGCTCGCCGTTCTCGAGGAGGCCCTCGTGAGCTTCCAGCGGGGTCTTAACTCCCCCAAGGCGGAGCTCCGGCAGCAGTTCCACGAGGTCGACCGCTGGGTGGCCAGCGATGACACCGACTGGCCGTTCTCCTTCGAGAACATCTGCACCTGTCTGTGCATTGACCCCGATTACATTCGCGGCGGGCTGCGCAAGCTCAAACGTGATGCGCTGGGCGGAAAGCCCTGCCGCAAGCCGGCTGGCCTGCGCCGTGAGCGTATTTACGATCGCCGCGGATGGCGCGGCCAGATCAAGTAAAAGGGCCTCCTTCCGAACCACCACCGGCACCGGCCGACCGCGTTCCCCCCCCACCACTGTGTGCGGTCGGTCGGTGCCGGAACCCAGCTTGCCCAGCCCGACCTGCTTCGATAGTTTCCACCCATGCAGGCGGGGAACCCGGCGGTAATCTCAGTCATCGGCAACGACCAGAAGGGGATCGTTGCACGTGTCTCGACCTATCTGGCCGCGCACAATGTAAACATCCAGAATATCGAGCAAAGTGTGATGGAGGGGCTCTTCATCATGACCATGCTCGTGGATCTGGCGGATCTGACGGCGAGTCTCGACCAGCTGATTCTCGATCTGAAAGAAATGGGCCGCGAGACCCAGGTCGAGATCACAGTGCGCCTGCATGGCGACCGTACCCGCAAGCGGGTGGCCGTTCTGGTGTCGCGCGAGCCGCACTGCCTCGAATCGATCGCCCGGGCGCACCGTGACGGGTCGCTCGACGCCGACCTGGCGGTGGTCCTGTCAAACCACCAGACGCTGGCGCCGTTGGCAGAGCAGTTCAATATCCCGTTTCGCTTCCATCCCTCGGACGACAAGACCGCTCACTTCCAGTTTCTGCTTCGTGAGTTGCACGAGGCTCGTGTCGACCTGGTGGTACTGGCCCGCTACATGCAAATCCTGCCTCCTGAGGTGGTTCAGGCTTACTCGAGTCACATCCTCAACATCCACCCTTCGCTGCTTCCGTACTACCCCGGCGCGAATGCGTACCGACAGGCGTACGAGGCGGGGGTCAAAGTCTGCGGGTGTACGGCTCATTTCGTCACGGAAGACCTCGATCAGGGGCCGGTCGTCCTGCAGGACGTGTTTCACATCGCGGTTGGAGAGGACACGCTCGATGATGTGAAGCGAAGGGGGCAGGAACTCGAGGCGGACGTGCTGACCAGTGCGGTCCAGATGTACGTTCGGGACGAACTCGTCGTTGCCGACAGCAAAGTCCTGTTCCGGCCCGGAAGGCTGGCCTGACTGCACCCCGGGGGCGGGTGGTTCAGTCGGTGTGAGAATCCAGGGAGATCTCGACGTCGAGGCTTTCCGCGACCACCGCCAGCGCGTCCTCGAGCGCAGATGCCTTCAGCCCCGCCGGCAGTCTCATCCTCAGCGAAAGTTCGTAGAGCGGCGTGCCGCTTTGAGGGATGGGGACTACGCGCCCACGCAGGTCGTCGATCAACACCTCGTGATCGGCAAGGCACCGCGAGACCCCGGCTACGATTCCCGCGCGATCGATGCCGATCGCCTTGAGCGAATGTTCCTGCGCTCCAGGCGCTTCGACAGCCGGTTCGCCGTCGAGGTGGCGCACGAAGATGGTCAGGCTGCGCTCCCACTCGAGACGTTTGGTCGTGTCGGCGAGTTTCGCTGCGAGATCGGGCTCGGTTCCGCTTACAAGCATCAGCGTCGCGAACTCGCTGCCGAGCATTGTCATGCTGGCGTCTTCGAGATTGCAGCCGCAATTGAACACGCATTCGCTGAGATCGGCGACGATGCCGGGACGGTCGCGACCGATCGCTGCGATGGCGAACCACTGTCTCCTCTGCGAGGTGCCCACGTAGTGATGCTACCAGTCAGTGCAGCCGGCGGGAAGCCGGGCGACATCCCAGGCTGAAATGTCCACAGCACCGCGCAGCATCGCCGTCGTGATTCCTGTCCTGAACGAGGAATGTGTTATCGCGGAGGCCCTGGAGTCTGCTGCAGGAGCAGACGAGATTCTCGTCGTTGATGGGGGAAGTACCGATCGTACGGTTGAAGTCGCGCTCGGCTGCGGCGCGCGTGTGGTGGAATCGGCGCGAGGGCGAGGTGCCCAGCAGAATGTCGGCGGCCGGCTTGCCACGTCGGATGTGCTTTTGTTTCTGCACGCCGATTCGCTGTTGCCAGCAGGGTACCGCGATGACGTGCTTCGGGCTCTGAACCGGTCGGCGGCAGGGTGGGGGCGCTTCGATGTGGAGCTGCGACCGGCAGGGCCGTTGCTTGGCCTGATCGGCCGGCTCATCTCGGTGCGTTCCCGAATCTCCCGCGGGGCGACAGGCGATCAGGGCATCTTCGTGCTTCGAGGCCTGTTCAACCGAATCGGAGGCTTTGCGGAACAGTCCCTGTTCGAGGACGTCGAGATCTGCAGACGTCTGAAGCGTGAGGCGGCGATGGCGATCCCTCACGGCCGCATGATTACCTCTTCGCGGCGCTGGCGCAGCGACGGCGTTTTTCGCACAGTCCTTCTGATGTGGGCTATGAAGCTCGCGTACCTCTGGGGCGTCCCCGCGGAGCGTCTTGAGCGTTTCTACCGGAATGCGCGCTAGAACCCTTCGGGCAGAGGCGGGTTGATGAGATTGGCGCGAGGCGGATTCTCGCAACCGTCGATGATCACCCGCCGGCCGTCCACGCATACGCGACGGTCGGCGAAGAGTGATATCGCGAAGGGGTATATGCGGTGCTCGACCTCGATGATTCGTTTCTGGACTTCCTCGCCGGAGTCCTGCTGGCCGATCGCGACCGCTGCCTGCACCACGATCGGCCCGTGGTCCACGTGTTCGTCGACCAGATGGACCGTGGCGCCGGTGACGCGGACCCCGTAATCGGCGGCCTGGCGCTGCGCGTTCGTCCCCGTGAACGCAGGGAGCAGGGCCGGGTGGATGTTGAGGACTCGCATCGGGAAGCGCTGCAGCAATGCTGAGGTAATCAGCCGGTCGAAGCCCGCCATTACGACCAGCTCCACACTGGCCGCTTCGAGAGCATCGGCAACAGCGGCATCGAAGGCTTCGCGGCTGTCGAACCCGCGATGATCGATCAGCTGCGCTGGGACATGATGACTCGACGCCAGCTCGAGCACGCCCGCGCCCGGGCGGTTGCAGATGAGGATCGAGGCTCGAGCATTGATTCGTCCGGCATCAATCGCTGCCGCGATGGCGGCGAAGTTGCTGCCCGTGCCTGACGCGAGCACTCCGATCTTGAGAGGATCATTCATGCCCTCAGCCGTACTGGACGCCCTTGCGGCCTTTCCTGATGACTCCGATCACGCTCGCCTCGATTTGACGCCTGCGGAAGAAGCGGCAGATTTCGTCTGCCTCGTTCTTTGGAGCGACAAGCGTGTACCCGACCCCGCAGTTGAACGTTCGATCCATTTCAGACTGCTCGATGCCTCCGGTCTGTCGGATGACCTCGAAAAGGGGCAGCTGCGGAAGGCTCTGGCGATCGATAATCGCTCGCGCCGACTGCGGCAGGATTCGAACCAGGTTCCCCGGGATGCCGCCGCCTGTAATGTGAGCCATGCCCCTGATGTCGAAGCGCTTCAGCGCGGCGAGGACAGGCTTGACGTAAATCGTGGTCGGCTCGAGAAGCATGGCGAGAGGGTCGGGGCCAAGCTCGGTGAGTCGCTTGAGGGCCCGACGTGCGGCGGAGATTTTGTCCGTGTCCAGGCCGAGCGCTTTTCGCGCGAGGCTGTAGCCGTTGCTGTGAAGCCCGCTCGACGCGAGTCCGATGACAACCTGGCCGGAACGTATGCGAGAGCCGGTGAGCATCGCCTGCTTTTCCACCACACCGACCGTGAACCCGGCAAGGTCATACTCACCGTCGCGATAGAAGCCGGGCATCTCTGCCGTCTCACCACCGACAAGACTGGCGCCAGCTCGGCGGCAGCCCTCGGCGATGCCCGCGATGACGGCCTCTGCATCGACCGACGCGAGGCGGCCGACCGAAAGGTAATCGAGAAAGCACAGGGGGCGCGCGCCGCTCGTCAGGACGTCGTTGACGTTCATGGCCACGAGGTCGATGCCGATGGTGTCATGGCGTCCCGCCAGACGCGCGAGCGCCAGCTTGGTCCCTACACCGTCGGTTGCGGTCATGAGGACCGGTTCGTGGAACCCGCGGGGAATTTTTACAGCGGCAGCGAAAAGGCCGACGCCTGAGAGAACCTCCGGCGATCGGGTGCTCGCAGCCAACTTGCCGATGCGGGAAACGAGGTGATCGGCGGCGTCGATGTCGACGCCGGCGTCGCGGTAAGTCATCCTGCGCGGCGACATGTGCCGCGAGTACCCAAGCGGACGCAGGATGTCAAAATGATCACAGCGGACGCCGGACCAGCATCGCCTCGCGGGGCGCGGGCTCGTCCGTGATGGATCTTCGAATGACTTCCCACCCGTCAAACTCCCGATCCAGCTCGCCGGGTCGCAGGAGAAACTCCGGGTTGCTCGGGGCGAGGCCTCTCCCGCGTGCGCTCTCGCCACGCCGGAAGGTGTCAACGAGTACGAAACCGCCGGGCCGCACCGCGAGCCGGATTTCGGGAAAGAGCGCGCGCGAAAGAAAGTCCACCTGGATGACGACATCAAAGACCGAATGCCCGAACGGCCAGTGATCCAGATCTGCCTGAATCGGCATCACGCGTCCGCGCCCCTGCGTACCCCAGCGGATGTTTCCGGCTGCGCTGATACGGCCGAGTGCGTTGCGGGAGATGTCGACCGCGACCACATCCAGGCCTGCGTCTGCGAGCAGTCGCGTGTGCCGCCCCTGGCCGGCGGCGATGTCGAGGGCGATTCCCGTTGCGCCTGCGGCAGTGATCCAGCCGGGGCTTTCTCTCGGGGGCGCCGAGCGAGGCTCCGCGTGCTTGCTCTCCCAGCGCTCACGATCCCGGTTGCTCATGGATGCAGGGCTTAGCTCGGGACGCTGCGTAATGCCCGCGCAGCTCAGGCAGTCAGCAGAACCGCGAGCTTCACGCAGCGGGCGCCGGCGCGCGAAAGCGCGTAATCGGCGGCTCTCGATGTGGAGCCTGTGGTGAAGACGTCATCGATCAACAGGACGTGCCGACCGGCGACCACTGCGGGGTTTGCCCGGAACGTGCCTGGCGGTGTCGCGCTCGCTCGCTCGAAGGCCCTTAAATGCGCAACCGAAGCGATGTCGTGCACACGAAAAAGGGCATCGGCCCTGTGCGGAACTGCCAGAACTCCGGCAGCCGCGCGCGACATCCAGGCGGACTGATTGAAGCCGCGTAGCCGCAGTTTCCGTGCGTGGAGCGGAATTGGGACCACCATGTCGGCATCGCGATCGAGCGAGGGCGCATACCGGGCAAACAATTTCGCGAGTCTGTGTCCCGCCGACCGATCACCGCGGTACTTGAATTCGATCAGCGCGCGGCCGAGGCCCGTTATGCGCCGCTCTCCGCAGCCGGAATTTGCCCTGTAGCGCGCGAGGCGACGGTGTCCAAGGGGTTCCTGGGTGAAGGCCGTGCCCACCTGCGCTTCCCTCGCGCAGAGTGCGCAGAGCGCCGTCCCCGTGGGTTGTTTGCAGCCGAGGCAAAGGAGAGGACTCCCCAACAAGAGGCCTCCTGCGAGGGCCCCGAAAAAAAGAGGCGTGGCTTTCCTCATGAGCGGATTCAATCGAGCAGGGGCCCGGCCCGCCACGTCAATAAGCTTATCGGTATAAACGTATAAGAAGGGCTGAAAGTCGAGGTTTGACGGGCTTTCGCATTTGTACTACCCGGGATGTTCGAAGGGGCGGAAACCTCGACAGGTGTCTACGCTTTACGATCAGCAAGCGAACCGGACGGAGGCGGCAGAACGTCGACTGGCCGCGCTTGCCGAGGAGATCGACAAGGTCATCCTCGAATGCGATCCGAAAGACCGGGATGCCTTGCATGGGTTTGCGGTGAGCCTTGTGCGCGATCGCCTTCCTCCGATCGACGATTCGGAGGATGGAGGTTCGGGCGCAGGGGCGTGGGACGAAGATGACCTGCCGGAAAAGGAAACGAGCGGCGCGGCGAACTTGATAGGGCTCGGGCTGCTCCTGGCACTGGTCGGATTGCCGCTGGTGATCGTGTTTCCGCTGGTAGGGTTCGGACTCATGATCGTGGCTGCCGCGATGTGCGGGTTCGGCGTCCTGGCCTTCGTGTTCGCGAAAGCGACTGGCGGCGCGCCGAAGGCGCTGGAAACGGGTGGCAAGTGAAGGCGGGGCCAATCAAGGCGGCGCTCGCTGCAGGGGGAACCGATCCAAGAGGTCGGATCTTCCAAAAACACGGGTGACGAAATGGCGAACGGGGACATGGCGCAGAGCGCGGGCGGGTCAGAATCGGCGCAGGCCGGAGTGACCGCGAGCCTGTGGTCTCGAAGAGACTTTTTCGGACGGCTTGGTTGGACCGGCTTCGCGATCGTATCGCTGACCGGACTGCTGGCAGGGCTCAGGTCCGCGTTTCCGCGGGTTTTGTTCAAGCCCGATACCAGTTTCAAGGCGGGGTACTTCGACGATTTCGTTCTTGGCGAAGTCAGCGAGAAGTTCAAAGCCGAGTTTCGAGTCTGGATCGTACGCGACACGGAAGGCCTGTACGCGATTTACGCGAAGTGCACGCACCTGGGATGCACGCCTCGCTGGCTGAAGGCAGAGAGCAAATTCAAGTGCCCCTGCCACGGCAGCGGTTTCTATCTGTCAGGCGTGAACTTCGAGGGGCCGGCACCGCGCCCGCTCGAGCGGGTTCGTGTGGCACTGGCCGACGACGGCCAGGTCGTTGTCGATGTTGGTGTGAAGTACAGGCAGGAAACGGGTGAATGGGATAAGCCGGGGGCTTTCCTGCGGGCATGATAGGGATGCGGCCGAACCACGTCTTCGATGAGATCGTCGTGAGGAATCGGACCGAGCACTACGAAAAAGGAACGGGGGCACCGGGTCGATAACATGAGTAAGTGGGATCAGCTGAAAGAGCAGATCGTCGAGAGTCCGGTCTGGCGCTCGATGTTTCGCCATGGTTACGAGGACAACCCGCGTAACCGCATTCTGGCGGTGTCGGGCAATGTCTGGCTCCATCTGCATCCGGCGAAGGTCCGGAAGCACGGAGTTCGTCTGAAATTCACCTGGTGCATGGGCGGCATCACGTTTCTGATGTTCCTCATCACCATCGTGACGGGCGTCTACCTGATGTTCTACTACCGTCCCGTCGCCGAGTACGCCTACGCGGATATGAAGTATCTCGAGTTCGACATGCCGTTCGGGATGCTCATGCGCAACATGCACCGCTGGGCGGCGCACGCGATGGTGATCGCCGTCTGGCTGCACATGTTCCGCGTGTTCATGACGGGGTCGTACAAGCCCCCGCGTGAGTTCAACTGGGTCGTCGGCGTCATCCTTCTTGTGCTGACACTGCTGCTCAGTTTCACAGGCTACCTGCTGCCGTGGGACCAGCTTTCGATCTGGGCGGTCACCGTGGGATCGAACATGGCTCGGGCGACTCCGCTGCTGGGACACGAGGGGCCGTTCAGAGAGTTCGTGGGCGTCAACGCCGTCTACGACGCTCGAGCGTTTCTGTTCGGTGGTGGAGAGATCGGTCCGCACACGCTGCTGCGGTTTTACATTCTCCACTGCGTTTTCATTCCGCTCGTGACGACAATCTTTCTGGTTGTCCACTTCTGGCGAATCCGGCGCGACGGCCTGTCCGGACCGCCGCTGTAAGAGGGGAGGAGGGGAACGATGGCGCAAGGCAGAGCACTGACTCCGGCGGATAATGCGGCTGCGGTCGCTGCGGCCGCCCGAAAGGCGGCCCAGGCGAAGCTTTCCGGGCCGAGCGACGACAAGATCTACACCTGGCCTCACCTCGTGCGCGCGGAGTTTCTGTGCCTGCTTCTGACCATCGCGTTCATGCTCGTCTGGTCGCTGCTGGTTGATGCTCCGCTCGAGGAACCGGCGGCACCGACCCGAACGCCGAACCCGTCCAAGGCACCGTGGTACTTTCTTGGTCTGCAGGAGATTCTGGTCTACTTCGACCCGTGGCACGCGGGCGTGGTCGCACCGTCTCTCATTATCGTGGGCCTGATGGTCCTGCCCTACATCGACACGAACCCTGCGGGCAACGGCTACTACACGTATCAGGAGCGGAAGTACGAGATCATCACGTTCTTCGTCGGCTTCCACATCCTGTGGATCCTGCTGATCGTAGTCGGGACATTTCTGCGGGGCCCTGGATGGAACTGGTTCTGGCCGTGGGAGCCGTGGGACAGCCATAAGGTGGTGGCGATGACCGCGGTCGATCTGCCCTATCTCATGGGAATTCGAGACTACTGGGCACAGGCGTTCGTAGGGTTCTCGATTTGTGCCGGGTACTTCGTTTTCGGAACGGCAGCGATGTACTGGTGGATTGTTCGCAAGAAAGGTGTGGAGTGGATGCAGGACTGGGGCGCGGCCCGATTCGGGCTCACGTCTTTCCTGTTTCTGAACATGGTGGCAATCGTCATCAAGATGGTGCTGAGGCTCGGTTTCAACGTGAAGTACTTGATGGTGACACCGTGGATCAACATCTGACCGTCTATCGTCATGGGGTTCTACATCGCGAAAGGGCTGCAACTCTCCGGTCTGGCGGCGGTGGGCTTCGGCCTGTTCGTCGGCATGACCGAGGGTGACGCTCTTATGAGGGAGCTGGGGATCGCCGCGTTGGGAGCCGGCCTTTTTTACGCGGGCCGACTGATCGAGACGCGGGTATGAAGCCAACGCCGCCAGCCGCGGGGGCAAGCAAGGTTCGAGAAGATGTCTAACAGACCCGACCTTCTGGAAAACGAAGAGAAAAAGTCTTACGGAGCAGTCTTTCTGCTCGCTACGGCGATTCTGCTTGCGGGCTCGCTCTGGGCGATCTGGCAAGACTCGTTCTCCCGGCATCTGTGGAAGAAGTGGAAAACCGACTTCTACAGGATTGCCATCTCCAAGTTCACGGACGAACTCGACGCGGAGCAAACGCGCCTCGCCGAGGTGCCGGAATACCTGGAATTGGAGGGCCAGCTCGCCAGCGCGCGCGAAACCCTCGCAGGGAAAGGCGAGGAGGGAGAAGCGCTGCGCGAACTCGAGAAGCAACTCGAGACCGCGAACATCACCGTGCTGGAGACCGATCTCAGCCTCCGCATTGTAAAAGGCGAGATCGAGGAGGCCTGGTACTGGGTCGAACACGCCACCCACGGTGGCGGTACCGGACAGGCGGAGAAAGCCGAGGTCCAGCGGCTCGAAGGCGAAAAAGACATCAAACAGGCCGAGTACGAGGGGGCCATCGCGGCGCGTGACGCGATCATTCTCGAAATCGAAAAGGTCCGGTCGCGGGAAATCGAGATCGAAGATGAGCTGCGTCCCTTCCGTAAGGGAATCGAGGCGATCGACCTGAAGCTCGACAGCGTCTCATTCGAGGTTTTCGGACAGAGGGTTCCTCACATTCCGACGGTGGATCAGGTCGTGCTGCCGGCGTTCGAGAAGAACAACTTCGACCAGTGGGTGGACCGCGTCGAGAGGTGTCAGAACTGCCACGTCGCGATCGATCGAGCCGGCTTCGAAGATCTGGAGAACCCGCTCAAGACCCATCCGGATAGGAGCTACTACTTCGGAAACAATCACGAGGTTCGCAAGTTCGGCTGCACACCGTGCCACGGAGGACAGGGAGCCTCGATCAATGCCCTGGAGCTCGCTCACGGATTCGTCAAATTCTGGGAAGAGCCGCTCCTCGACACACACGACAAGGTTCAGGCGAACTGCCTTCACTGTCACGCCAGCGCGCAGGGAATGAAGGGGGCCCCTGTGGTCGCTCGCGGAGAGCAGCTGTTCCGTGATCTCGGTTGCCACGGCTGTCATCTGGTCAAAGGGCTCGAACAACTTCCCAAGGCCGGCCCGTCGCTGAAGCGGATCGCTGCCAAGACCACTCCCGAGTGGATGGTGAGCTGGATCGAGCACCCCGATGCGTTCCGGCCCACCACGCGGATGCCGCACTTCTACCTGTCGCGCGACGAATCCGAGGCGATCGCAGCCTACGTGCTGTCCGGCTCGATACCGTCTTCGGAGTCGTGGCTCGCGATTCATCCGGGACCGAAGGGCGTGAGCGCTGCCAACGCCGACCTGGTCGCGCAGGGGAAAGAACTCAGCGGTGAACTCGGCTGCCTCGGCTGCCACGGCTTCGAGCCGGGTCAGTATGCGAGCCAGGTGGCGATCGGTATGGATACCGCGCCGAACCTCGCTCGAATTGCCGAGAAGACGGACGCGCGCTGGATCTACAACTGGCTGAAGAACCCCCGCGAGTACTCAGAGACGGCGCGGATGCCGAGACTTCGTCTCAGCGATGCGGAGGCAGCGGCAATCACCTCCTACCTGCTGACGCTGAAGGAGCAGGCGCCGCCGACCATCGACCCGGCGCTGCGTGCGCGAATCGCGCAACAGGAGACCATCGACCGTGGCGAGAAGCTCATTCGCCGCTACGGCTGCGCGGGGTGCCACACGATCAATGGCATGGAGAACGAGTCCCGTGTCAGCGTCGAGCTGAGCAACTTTTCGGGCAAACATCTCGAGGAACTTTTCTTCGGCGATCGACTCGACATTCCGAATACGTGGGACGACTGGACTATCAACAAGATCCTCACGCCGCGCACGTACGCGACCGACCGGATTGACCAGAACATGCCCGAGTTCGGCTTCGCCAAGGAAGACGCCCGGGCCCTGACCGTCTATCTGGCCAGCCGCAGCACCCGTAAGATCAACTCGCTCTATCTGCCGAAAAACCAGCACAAGGAGCATACGCTCAAGGCCGGTCGGGAGGTTGTTGCGTACTACAACTGTCAGGGGTGCCACAGCTTCGACGGTCACGACGGAGCGATCCGGAAGTACTACGAGGATGACATGGAGGCAGCGCCGCCGATCCTCGTAGGCGAAGGCAAGAAGCTGCAGCCGGAGTGGTTCTTCGACTTCCTCAAACGGCCGATGCGCCTGCGTCCATGGCTCGACGTGAGGATGCCTACGTTCGGCCTGAACGATGAGGAGACCAGCACGGTCATCGATTACTTTGCAGCTCTGGATGGCTACAAGCTCGGACCTGTCGTCATCGAGGCCCGCGAGGAAGCGCACACTCCCATGATCGCGAAGGGCGAGGTGCCGGCAGAGATGTTCGATTGCTCGTCCTGCCACGTTATGGGCGGTGGAAGAGTGCCGGCGAACCAGTACTCGGTCAGCCGCACGGCACTTACAGATCAGGAGGCGGCGGTCTGGATCGAGGAGCACCTCGGTGTCGAGATCGTCAATGCGCAGGCCAAGGCCGACGCGGTCGAGGCCTTCCGCGAGTTCCTCGTCGAAGACGCCAACTGATTCGTCCGGCGGCGCTGACGGTTCGGATCACTCCGTTCCGTCAGCAGCCCCCGGGCCGATCTGTTCCCTGACCAGATCTACGAAGGCCTGACCCATTTCGATATGGGCGTTGTGACCCACGCCTTCTATCATCTCCAGCCTCGAGCCCCGGATCGCGCGGCTCAGGATCACTGAGCCGCCCGGCGATGTGAGCCTGTCTGCGAGCCCCTGGATGATCATGCACGGGGTTCGAACGCTCGCCAGAGACTCCGTGTAGTCGTAGCGGGCGGCGATCCGAGCCTGCGCCGCGTAGCCGTGTCGATCGGACGCTGCGGCGATTCGGCCAATCTCGTCGATGAGCTCAGGGTGACGGTCGGCGAATCCCTCGGCGAAGGCCCGTGTGCGTGATGACGGCGAATCCGACAAGCCTCGCTTCTCGACAACGTCCGCCAGCCGCATCCAACCCTCGGCAGCTTTGTCTCCGACTTTGCTCGAGGTGCTGACGAGCACGGCAGACGCGACCCTTTCGGGGCGGTCGACAAGTAACTGCTGTGTCACAACACCCCCGAGCGAGTGCCCTATGACATGGGCCTTGTCGACCGATGCGGCATCGAGCACGGCGACGGCATCAGCAGCGAGCTGCTCGAAGGACAGCGGCTTCCCGCCGAGCGGGGAATCGCCGGAGCCGCGCAGGTCCATGGCCACGACGCGATGGGTCCTGGCGAGCGGCTGAAAAACCCCGGGCCATGCGCGTTTGGAGCCGCCGAGGCCGTGCACGAGAAGCACGGCGCTCTCGCCCGCGCCGCTCACATCGAACGCTATACCGCCGGCTGCGTGGAGTGTCGTCATGGAGGCAGGAGTTACCCACGTAGGGCGAACCAGTCAAAAAAAATCCTTCAAAGATCTGGCCGGGTGGTCTTGACGACCATGCGTTTCGGGGTCAGCGTCGTGGGTCGAGCGACAAACCAACGCTCTTTCTCGCCATGCCATACAATCAATTTTCATCGACAGCCGTTCGTCTTGTGGAGAAGATCCCGGTCATTTTCTGGGCCGCATGGATCCTGATGATTCTCGGCGGTACCGCCGTGCTCGCTTTTACATCCGCACCTGTAAGCTGATCCTCGATTCGTCGCGTTCCTGAGCCCGCGCCGCTATAGTCCCGCTACTCGCAAAGCGGGGGGGATGCGGCAATGAAAGACGGTGGATCTCGAGGATCGTGGACCGGCCACGTCGGCTTCGTTCTGGCGGCTGCCGGATCTGCAATCGGTCTCGGCAACATCTGGATGTTCCCGTACCGAACGGGAGAGAACGGAGGCGCCGCGTTTGTCCTCGCTTATCTTGCAGCTGTCGCCCTCGTCGGCGTCCCCCTTCTGATCGCGGAGGTCATGATCGGACGCTCGACGCGGCGCAACCCCGTCGGCGCCTTTCGCCTGCTGGGAGCCGGCGCCTGGCCGATGGTCGGCGCACTGGGCGTAATCACCGGATTCATCATTCTGTCTTACTACGGCGTCGTCGCCGGCTGGGCGATGGATTACACCTGGCGCATGGCAACGGGAGGGCTGGCGGACCTCGAACGTGTCGGGATGAAAGAGTCCTTCGACGCGCTCGTCGCGAACTGGCCACGACAGGTCTTCTGGCAAGCGCTCTTCATGGTGACGTCGATCGTTGTCGTTTCTCGCGGCATCGAGGCCGGAATCGAGCGGGCCAGCAAAGTCCTGATGCCGATGCTCTTCGCCCTGATCCTCGTCTTGCTCGGATACTCGCTCACTTCGCCCGGGGCCGCCGAGGGACTGGACTTCCTCCTGCGACCCCGTTTCGACGAGCTTGGCTGGGACGGCCTGCTGAGCGCGCTCGGCCAGGCGTTCTTCTCGCTCAGCCTCGGCATGGGCGCGATGATCACCTATGGAAGCTATCTGGACGCGGACCGTCCTCTGGTGCGGCCGGCGTTTCTGATCGCTGCCATGGATACCGCATTGGCACTTCTTGCGGGTCTCGTGATCTTCCCGCTCGTCTTCAGCTTCGGCTTCGAGCCGGGCGCGGGTCCGGGCCTGATCTTCATCACCTTACCGCAGGTTTTCACGCTGATGCCGGGCGCGTCGCTGCTTGCGACGGCCTTCTTCGCGCTGATTCTGTTCGCTGCCCTGACCTCCGCGATCTCTCTGCTCGAAGTCGTCGTGTGCTTCCTCGTTGATGAGCTCGAGATTCCTCGCGGGGTCTCCTCGTGGGCGGCGGGCGTGGTCATCTTCCTGCTCGGAGTCCCGTCCGCCACCGTCGGTGGGTTCCTCGACCGCGTTGACGGCCTCGCGACGAACTGGCTCCTGCCGATCGGCGGCGTGCTGATCGCGATTTTTGCAGGCTGGATGATTCCTCCAGCCAAAGCACGATCGGCGTTCGCCGGAGAGGGGTCCGATGCACGGGGATTCGCCGCCTGGCATTTCTGCCTGCGCTTTATCGCGCCGGTTGCCGTGATGATCATTCTGCTGAAAAAACTCGGCGTTCTCGGAGTGTGAGCGCCGAGAACCGGATGGAGAGGACATGACGAAACTACTCGAGGGACGGACCGCGGTTGTTACGGGCTCGGGCCGGGGAATCGGGCGGGCGGTCGCCGAATTGATGGCGTCGCACGGCGCTGCGGTTGTTGTGAACGATCTCGATGGAGAAACGGCAGAGGAGGCGGCGAACGCGGTGCGGGCTGCGGGAGGGCGTTGCGAGACTGCGGTAGGGAGCGTTACCGATGCCACCTTCCCGCGTAAACTGCTCGAGACGGCGGTTGACGCCTTCGGTGGCTTCGACATCATCGTGAACAACGCGGGCTACACGAACGACGCACTGATCCACAAGATGTCGGACGAACAATGGCAGTCGATGCTGGATTGCCACCTGACCGCGCCTTTTCGAATTCTGCGCGAGGCCTCGATGCACTGGCGCGAACAGGCCAAAGCCGAGGCCGCCGAGGGTGGGGCGAGAAGTCGGAAGATCGTCAATGTGTCCTCGACCTCGGGAGTGGCCGGGAACGCCGGACAGATAAACTACGCCGCAGGGAAGGCCGGCATCGTGGGGATGACGAAGAGTCTGGCCAAAGAGTGGGGGCGCTACAACGTGAACGTGAACGCTGTGGCATACGGGTTCATCGAGACGCGCCTGACTGCGGCCAAAGACCGCGTCGAGCACGCGGAGGTCGACGGTAACGAGGTCACGCTCGGCATTCCGACAAAGATACGCGACGGGGCGATCCGTCAGATCCCTCTCGGGCGTGCCGGTCGCCCTGTCGATGCCGCCGGGCCGGTCCTTTTCCTCAGCTCGCCGCTGGCCGATTACGTGACCGGCCACACCATTCTCGTGACGGGCGGCTCGTATATGTGACGATCCGTGTCGGTCGGTTACGGCCCGGCGGATGCCGAGCCGTGACTTTCAGTTTCCGCTCGCGGCTTCGTCTGCCGTCGTGATGACGATCCGGTCGGCGATCGCGGCGGCGGCAGGGAAGTCGATCTCGATGTCCGTGAGATTGACGCTCTGTCCCGCGCGTACGGAGTTGAGGCGGCCCTCGCCGTCGAACACAGCCACGGAACCGGATGTAACATCCGATTCGTCAACCTGGCCATCGGGGTCCGTCGCCCGATCCTGCAGAAAGATCACCGTCAGAACGCCTCGGCGCACGTTGTCGAGCGAAAAGGCGCGGGCGGCGCCGGATCCGACAACCTGGGTTCGTACGGCCGTGAAATCGGAGGATGTCAGACCTGGCAGATCCTGCGGCAGTTGAAGGCTTGAAGACAGGTCGGTGTAGACGAAGACGACGATATCTCGAAGCGCGTTGTCGACGATTACACTGGAGATGTTACCCGAAACAGTGATGTTGTTGCCGCCACCGGCGTCGGTGTCGGGTCCGAACTGGATCACTCCGTCTCCGCAGGCTGTCGAGCACGCCAGCACCAGAGCCGGCAGCATCGATCGGAAGCGGTTCATGGCGACCCCGGTGCATCGTCGCGCAGCGATTCGCTCATCTCGCCGACGACGTATCGAGGCCGGTGCTTGACCTCTTCGTAGATACGGCCGACGTACTCGCTGAGAATCCCCAGGCTCAGCAGCTGTGTCCCACTGAAAACCAGAATCACGACGATCAAGGATGCCCAGCCCGAAGCGGCTGCATCGGAGAACAGGCGAACCCCGATCGTGTAGAATCCGTAAACGAGCCCCAATCCGATCGTTACCGCTCCCAGGATCGAGATCAGCCGAAGCGGGATAATCGAGAAAGAGAAGATGCCGTCGAGCGCGAAGCTGAGCATCCTTCGCGTGACGTACTTCGTTTCGCCGCCGAAACGCTCCTGCGCGGCATAGGGAACAGCCTGCCGGCGGAAGCCGATCCAGGGAACGAGCCCGCGCACGAAAACGAATTGTTCGCGACAGGATCGCAGGACGTCGGCGACCTTGCCGTCCATCAACCGGAAGTCGGCGCCGCCGGTGGGAACATCCACGCCGGTCAGCTTGCGCAGTGTCCAGTAAAAGGCGGCGGAGACGATCTCCTTGGCGAAGTGTCCCTCATTGCTGGTTCGCACGGTGTAGACGACGTCCGCCCCATCGCGCCAGTGCGCGATCAGCTCGGGGATGAGCTCCGGTGGGTGCTGCAGGTCTCCATCCAGTGTGATCACCGCGTCGCCGTGCGCGTGATCGAGCCCGGCTGTCAGCGCGAATTGGTGCCCGAAGTTTCGAGAAAAGGACAGGTACTTGATGCAGGGGGTTTCTGCCGCCAATCCGCGTATCACTCCCAGGGTGCCGTCCGAGCTGCCGTCATTGACGAAGATGACTTCATACTCGCCGTCGATTCCGCCAAAGACCTCGGCCAGTCGCGTGGCCATCTCGGCGATACACGCCTCCTCGTTGTACACGGGGACGATCACCGAAAATCTCGGGTGCGTAGGGCGGGAGAGTTCGGGTGTTTCTGCGCTAGTCACAGCGTCGCGCCGCCGGCTTGGAGTGCGATGGCGATCCAGTGTAAGGACGGGCGTGTCGGAAGTCGAACAATCGATGAAGACTCGGGAGGCATACGTCTGAAGATTTTCCTGCGCATTCTGGCGGTGGCCCTTGTGGTTGTGGCTCTGCTACCGCGTGGCGTCGAACGCCATGACCGCGTTCTGATGGTTGCGGTCGAAGGTGCGGCTCTCGCGGAGATCGAGCGGCAGATCTCGGCCGGACATCTCCCGATGTTTGCGCGGCTGATTTCCAGCGGAATCGTGCGCTCTGTCACCGCCGCCGGCAGCTCGCCGGACCTGTTCTGGCAACGGGTCTTCGCCGGCGCGACCTCCGGCAGTGATGGGTCGGCTTCCCGCGGCACACGCTTCTGGGATTCGCTCGCGGTCAACGACTCCCTGATCCTTGTCCACGTTCCCCGGGCCGAGCCGACCGATTATCCCGGCGCGGTCGTCCTTGCCGGTGCCCATGAGCTCCATGGCTTCGTGGGGGACAATGTCGGTGTGGTCGAACGCTACCAGCGACTCGTTCGTGGAGACCTGAACTGGCCCCATGACGCTGCGTCAGCGCAAGTTGCTGAAGTTGCCGAGCGGCTGCGGCCGGGAGAAATCAGCGATTGGATCGAGGTCGAGCAGGAGGCTCCGGATGGACGCGTCGGGCGTTTCAATATCCATCGTCTCGATGACGATCAGGTGTTCCTGAGTCCCGTTTACCGGGTGTCGGCAGTTCCGTCGTCCGAGAATGAAGCCGTCTACATCGCTGACGATCCGACATGGGCGAGCGACTCCGAACGTCTGGCCGAATACTACCCGACGCATGTCCGTGAGCTTGCGCGAGTCAGAGGCGTTGCCGCGGCACAGGCAGCGGGTCGTGAGGGCTGGCGGCTGATGGTCTACTTCGATTCAACGATCGCGCTCATCCGGCATGCGCTGGCGTCTGCAGAGAGCGCGGACGGTCGGCAGGTGATCGCCGACGCGTATGTCGAACTCGATCAGCGACTGGCGCGAGTCGTGGAGGTCGCCGGGCCGGGAACAGCAGTGGCGGTTGTCGGTTTCGAGTCAGCCACAGAGGCCGCGAGTTCGGACGCAGCGGATGGAAATCTTTCCAGTTCGGGGTTTCTGCTTCTCGCTCCCGGCGAGGGGCGCGAAGATGGCCGCGCGGTTTCGCCGGAGCAGGTCGAGGCTTCGATGCGCTACCTTGTGGGTCTCCCTGACTCGGCAGTGCGCGTAGAGCCTGTTCACGCGGTTCACGCACGATTCCGGCGGCCCGACGCTCCGGATCTCTTCGAGCCGGTGAACAAGGGGCGTCGCGAGTTGCCCTTCTCAGTGGAATCCTTCGAGGCTCTGGGTCTGCTCTCGGCGTCGTCGGATGCGCCGGACCCCAGCGCTGGCGACGGGTCAGTCTCCGGCAAGCCCTGAGGCGCCGCTGGGCTCGCTCAGGACGGGGCGGGTTCCGGGAGCAGTCCGGGTCTTTCGCGACGCAGACGTTTGACCCAGTTCGACTCACCATGCTCGGCCAGTAATTCGGCCGCCCGTTCGCGAGCTTCGTCTTTCATTCCGAGCGCGTCGTAGCTGCGTGCAAGATGGAACAGGGTGCCCGGCCCGTAGTTCACGTTCGGAAACTGCCACCTCAGCCGCTCATGCACGTCGACGGATGCTGCGGGCTGGTCGATTTCGGCGTAACTCACACCGAGCTGATAGAGCGCCGTTGCCTGTTTGAAGGTATCTCTATCGACTTGTGTCCATGCCTCATACTGCTCGATCGCGGCATCGAAGTCGCGGTCGCGATAGGCCTGTTGCGCCGCTCGGTATGCCTTGTCCGGGGCCTGCAATGAGACCCGGGTATAAGCCGCTGTCCCCAGGAAGGCGGTGACGAGCAGAAGCGTGATCACGATTCCGTGGCGATCATTAAAATTGAAGATCGGCTGGAAGGGGGCAGCGATCCAACTTTCGACGGAGTCCGCTATGCGAGGGCTCGCGAAGCAGGCGAGCAAGAGTAAGAGCCCTGCGAGGCTGATGACGTTCGAGAACCAATCGATGAAGCGGTACCCGTAAACGATCTCCACGTGCTCGCTCTTCGGATAAAGCAGCATGAACGCCGGTGAGACCGGCACGATCGGAGTTCCGTCGACTGCTTCCCAACGTGGAAAGTAGGAAATCTTCACGATATGCGGCTTGCCGGGACAGGTCGTGTCGAACGATATCCTGTACTGCTCGAGGTGCGTGCGAATTTCACACTCGGCGTTGATGGGCCGCTTCTCGATGTCGAGGATGGAGCGAGTCGACAGGCTGAACTCACGGGCTCGCTGCTCCGGGATCATCTCTGCCGGGACAAGCGGGACGTCGAAGATCTCCGGCAGACGCCACCAGCGATAGAAGGCGAGCTTCCACTCGGGGCCGTCGTACAGAACGGGTTCATACGCGGGGACCTCGACGTAGCCGGTGTCGCCGCCCTGGATATCGAAAACGGCGTACTGGCCCGACGAGAAGGTCTTCTCGAACGCCGGGTGGGCTTCGTAACCTTCGCGTGCCTTGTCGGATACCACGACGATCTGGCTGACGTTGAATTTGCGTAGATGCGGCAGCGCCTTGTCTGCGTTGTAGCGGGTGTAGGTGTGCTGCCGGAACGGCCCCGAACCACGCTCCGAGGCCTCGGACTGAAGGTAGAAGATGAACGGGGAGGTCGCTGCCGCCTGATGGAACACGCCCTCGAGCGTCGACCTGCCGGAGAACAGGGGCAGGTTCTCGAACGCCCGCGAGGTCCCGAAACGGTTGTGCGCCTGCGAATGCTCAAAGACCACGCGCGGGTCGTTGAGGTCACCGCGGATGTGATTGTTGATCCGCTCGAACAGGCGCCACGGAGCCTTCTTCTCGTAGCCGTCGAAATTCCAGTTCAACCACGAGGGGATGTAGCCCAGGTGTGACTGTCCATAGGAAAGTCCGGCGATCACGACGCACGTCGCGAAAACGAGGCGATGCCGGAATATCCCGCCGATCCAGTAGACCATGTCTGCTGCGAGGAGGCTTACAAAGATCTGCAGAATTGGAATGAATCGGATGTCCGGGAAGTGAAGCAGGGGAACGAGGAAATAAAGCAGCAGCGCGCCTGCAATGTTGAAGAGAATGACGCCCTGCCGGTCGGCTCGGTACTCCTTGAAGCGCAACAGCATGGCGACGATGTTCGCGGCGGACAGTGCCGCAGCCGGCCACAGAGGTTCCGGAAGCACCTCGGTCCACGATTTGATGTTCCAGATAAAGCTCCACTCGGTTGTCCATACCAGTCTGCCGGGCAGGGGTAAGCCCCAGAAGCAAAGGAGCAGGAAGGTCACACCGAGGACTGCGGGAACGGGGCGGAAGCGTGAGGATACGCCTGCGCGCGGCCAGACGTAGAAGAGCGTGAACCAGACCGCCGAGAGGAAGGCGAAGCTGTGCGAGAGTCCGATGAGCGCGAGCAGGGCGGCTGCGAGCGGCCATCGACGACGTCCGAGTGTGGTCTGGTGCAGGACCCCCAGGTAGACCAGCGAGAGCGTGATTCCGATGGCGTGACAGAACTCACCGGCGAGAACGCTCGGAATGTTGCCGCCCCACATCGAGTTGCCCTGCTGAAAGAGGAAGGGGATTACAGAGACGGCGGCGATCGGTGCTGCGCTGCGCCCGTACCCGAGGGAACGGAAAAGATATGCAGACGCGAGCGGAAGCAATGTCGGTCCCAGCAGCGTGACGACCTTGAATGTCTGCTGCATCGGGAAGAGTTTTCCGAGCAGAACGATGAGCAGGAAGGGGATTGTCGAGTAGAAGTGGAAGACCGCAAAGCCGGCGTAGTTCCCCATGGTCCAGCCGGTCAGCTGCCAGCGCGGCAGGATCTCCTCGGCCATGAGCTTGGTGGGGTAGTACAGCGACCCCATGTCGCCGCCCGCGACGGTGGTGGCTGCGAGGACCGCGTCTTTCCACGGGTAGTTGTAGGCGAGCGCTGCCGAGACCGTACAGGCCAGTGCGAGCTCGATCGCGCCGTCGTACGGACCGTCTGGCAAAGCATGCCGTCGCCATGGCCATGTCGGCCGGCTCAACAGCTCGAGAACGACAAGGAAGAAGGCGGCCATCAGAAGGACGGCACCGAGCATCCCTGTGTTGATGATCGGTTCTGCGCGGGCGATGCGGACGTTGCCGCGAATGATGTCGGTCTGCGGGGTCGTCTCGTCCAGGCTGCTGACCAGCGCGAAAACGTTGACGACCGTGTCCTCGATCAGAGAGCGGTTACGAATCTCGACGGGCAGTCGCAGCGGGGAGCGGTCGTCGACCGTTACGGAAAACTCGGTCTTGTCGGCGCTGACGCCGGCCGGTAGCGCGAGGCGCACTTCGTACTTCCCGCCTCGGGCCTCGGGAAACGCGAGTCTCAGGGTTCCATCTTTCGTGGTCTTCCCGGGGATCGCCGGCACCACGAATGCGCCGCTCACCGGACGTTTTTTCTTTACTCCGATATCGAACGGCGCTGTGGCGATGACCTCGAACGGGTAGGCGTTGGCGTCTTCATAGTTGAGGCGCACCAGCATCGCGTGTGCGCCGTTGCCCGGAGCGGTCTCGCTCACCTTGATCATCCAGGTGTGCTCACCACCGGGCAGTATCTTCGCCTCTGAATCTGCCCGCGACTGCTGCCCGTCGAACTCGGCGGTCGGGCGCACCGCAAAGGCGGTCTCGTCACCGGTGTTCTTCGCGTAGACCTCCACGGTCAGGTCCGGGCCGCTTCTCACCGTCGTCGTGATGGTGAAGGCGATCGTTTTGGCCTGTGCGACCGACTGGGAGGCCGCGAGGCCGAGCGGCAATGCGAGCAGCGTCAGCGCCGCTGCTCGGCCGATGGCTCGAACGGTGAATGACGCCATCATCCGGCGACTATGTCGTACTGTTCCTGGTGATACTTCTCGGCGACCTTGAGCGTGATGTCGCGTCCGAGTCGTGTCTGCAACGCCTTGATCGTCTCTTCCTCATCATTGAAGAGATACCCGATCACATCGCGGTTGGCGCGAACGGTGATACGGGTTTTTCGTGCGGAGGTGCGGGCTGCCGCGCGTTGAATCTTGCGAAGCACTTCCTGCCCGACCGTCGTCACCGATTTGATACGGCCTCTCCCGTCGCAGTAGGGGCACGGGCTGGAGAGCAGCCGCTCGAGGTTCTCGCGCGTCCGCTTGCGAGTCATCTCCACGAGACCGAGCTCCGAGATACGCAGGATGCTGCTGCGCGCCTTGTCGCGACTCAACGCGTCCTCGAGCGTCCGCATGACCTCATTGCGATTTTTGAGGTCTTCCATGTCGATGAAATCGAGGATGATGATCCCGCCGATATTGCGCAGCCGCAGCTGGCTTACGATCTCCACGGCGGCTTCGAGGTTGGTCTTGTAAACGGTCTCTTCCTGGCTCTTCTTGCCGACAAAACGACCGGTATTGATGTCGATCATCGTGAGGGCTTCGCCCTGATCGATCACGAGATAACCACCGGACTTCAGCCAGACTTTGGGTTCGGTGGCGCGATTGACCTGGTCCTCGACGCCGTAACGATCGAAGATCGGTTCCACGTCGTCGTAGAACCGGACTCGTGACGCGAGTGATGGCATGAAGTTTTCGACGAAGTCGTGGGTGCGCTCGTAATCCGCCTCGACGTCGAGGACGATATCGTCGACGTCTTCGGACAGCATGTCCCGCATGCAGCGCAGGACGACGTCGAGGTCGCTGTACAGCAGGGCAGGGGCCTTGCGCTTCTCGGATTTCTCCCGGCTCTGACGCCAGGTTTTATCGAGCCCTCGAACGTCATCGCCGACGTCCTGTTTGGTCATCCCCTCGCTCGCCGTGCGGACAATGACCCCGCCCTCTTTGGGCTTGGCGGAGCTGACAGCCTCCCGCAATCGTCGACGTTCTTTCTCATCCCCGATTCGCTTCGAGATGCCGATCTGCCTGCCTGTCGGCATGTAGACGAGGTACTTACCGGGGAGCGATACGTGAGACGTGATACGCGCGCCCTTCGTGCCCATCGGCTCCTTGGCGATCTGGACGATGATCTCGTCGCCCTTGCGCAGCTTTTTCTCGATCGGGACGATCGGCCTCCCGCCTCGACCATCCTCGTACTGGATCTCGTCGCCGGTCTCAGAGTCGGTTGATGGCTCTTCGTCGGTTACCACATCCGAGCTGTGCAGGAAGGCCGCTTTCTCGAGCCCGAGGTCGACGAAAGCCGCCTGCATGCCCGGCAGAACACGCAGCACGCGCCCTTTGTAGATATTCCCGGTGGCTGCCTCCTCCGAGCTCCGCTCGATGTGGATCTCGGCGAGCACGCCGTTCTCGAGCAGGGCCACCCGGACCTCGGCAGGGGTTGAATTGACTATAATCTGCTTGCGCACGCTGGCCTCTCCGGCTGGTACAAATTTGCCACCGCGACCTGCGGGGGACGGTTTTCGATGGTGGCGGCACACCCGATCGGGTGTTCGCCGACAATCCCCCCGGCGCGGTCAGATACCGGTTGCCCCTTTCAGGGGGCAAAGCGGGTTATCCGTACCACAGAGCGACGAAGCAATCGACCTTGACTGCCGGGGGGTTGCTGATAGCCTCACGTCTCCATGTCTGCCGCATTTTCGTCCTCTCTGCTGGGCGGCAAGACACTCGTCCTGAACCGCTCGTATCTGCCGATCCACGTCACGAGCGTGAGGAGGGCGTTCTCGCTGCTCTACCGGGGCGTCGCCCGGGCCGTCGACGAAGAATACCGGACTTTCGATTTCCGGGACTGGTCGGAGCTCTCGACCGTCGACCGGGACAGTGTCGGCGGGGTTTCCGGCGTCGTAAGAATCCCGCGGGTCATTCTACTGGTCTCGTTCGACAAGGTCCCGCGGCGCGAGGTCCGCTTCAGCCGCAATAACATCTTCCTTCGCGACCGCTACACCTGTCAGTACTGCCGCGAGTCCAAGACCCGAAGCGAACTCAACCTTGACCATGTCGTTCCCCGCACCGCCGGCGGGCTCACCACATGGCAGAACGTCGTCTGTGCCTGCCTCGAGTGCAACAGGCGAAAGGGGGGCCGAACTCCCGAGCAGGCGGGTATGCGATTGCGCAAGCCGCCGCGCAGGCCTTCGTGGACGCCTTTCATCGCGAGAAACCTTACCGCTGCCCGATATCGGGAGTGGCAGCCCTTCCTCAGCGGTATCGATTCCGCGTACTGGAACGTCGAACTCGACGCCGACATGTGAGCGGCCGGGGGAGCGCGGGACATGATGATGATGCCTGCTTCCGGAGCCATCGCGCGTATGGGGGGTGCGCGTACTGCACGCGTCGTTGTTGACTCCCCGAACAGCGGTGTGAAATACTTTCGACTGTCTTGCCGGTGGGGCAAGTCGCGGGGCGATTCGCTGGGTGGATCGCAGTGGATGGGGAGTGGTCGCAGTTGAGGATCAAGCGACTTCAGCTTCACGGCTTCAAGTCGTGTAAAGATCGTGCGGTGATCGATTTTCCGCGCGGCATCACCGGTGTCGTAGGGCCGAACGGCTGCGGAAAATCGAATATCGTAGACGCCCTGCGCTGGGTTCTTGGCGAACAAAGCGCCAAACACCTGCGCGGTCAGTCCATGGAAGATGTGATCTTCGCGGGCAACGACCGCCACGCGCAGCTCGGCATGGCCGAGGTCACGATCACCTTCGACAACGACGGTAGACTCGAACATCTCGAGGAAGACTCACCCGATGATGAGCCTTCCATCGCCCAGGCTCTGCGCGACGTTCCGGAGATCGAGGTCACCCGGCGGCTGTTCCGCTCCGGAGAGTCGGAATACCTGATCAACGGTCGTACGTGCCGTCTTCGCGACATCACGGAGCTTTTCCTGGGCACAGGCGTCGGGACCAAGGCGTACTCCATCATCGAACAGGGCCGCGTTGGTCAGATCGTCGGAGCCAAGCCCGAAGACCTGCGCCTGTTCATCGAGGAAGCGGCCGGCACCACTCTTTTCCGCAGCAGGAAGCTGTCGGCCGAGCGCAAGATCGAGCGGACGCGGGACAACCTGCTGCGCGTGAACGCTCTCGTCAGTGAGCTCGAGAGGCAGGCGAACAGCTTGCGGCGTCAGGCGCGAGGGGCGGTCCGTTACACCGAGCTGAAGGAAAAAGAAGAGGCGATCGACCGGGCCCTCACGGGCCAGCGTCTCGATACTCTGGAGAGCCGAAGCTCCGAACTGCGCGAGGAACTCGATGAGGTTCTCAGTGTCGACGCGGCTCTGCGCGAAGAAAGCGAACGGGCGACGGCCGAACGCGATGAGGCCCGCCGCCGGCAGAGCGAGGCGGAGGTTCGCGGCGAAGACGCGCGCAAGTCCTTCTATGAACTGAAGGGTAAGGTCTCCGAACTCGAGCAGGAGCGCCGGTATCTCGAAAGCCGAGTCGAGGAACTCGGCCGCATGTGTGAGCAGGCGACGACGGAGCTCGGAGAGTGCGAGACCAAGCTCGCGGAGCGTCGAACCGAAGAGGAGGCCCTGCGCGCCGAGCAGCGGACAATCGAATCCGAGCTTCACGCCGCGTCAACCGCGCGGGAGGCGGAGGAGCGCGAGGCTTCCGAACTCGAATCCGCGCTCATCGAGCTTTCGGGGCAGGTCGAAGATTGCAAGGCGCGGTTGGTCGAGGGGCTTGCCCGCGAGGCCACGCTGAAGAACGAGCGCACGGGAGTTCAGCGCGAGCGCGAGACGAATGCGCAGCGGCGTGAGAGACTCAGGGATGAATGGGACTCGCTTGGGACGCTTGCTCAGCGTCTGACCAGCGACCTGGGCTCATGTCAGGGCCGACTCGAAGCGCTGGTCGCGGACCTCGATTCGACGTCCGGCGGCAAGGAGACGGCGTCGGATCGTCTCGGCGCCGTTCTCACGAAGAAGGCGGAGGTCGAGCGAGAGGTCGAGACCGAGAGGACAGCGGTCGCCTCGCTCGGCTCGAGATTTCAGTCTCTGCGTGAGCTGAGCGAAAACTTCGAAGGCTTCGGCGACGGCGTTCGTGCATTCATGAGCAACGGGGGCCGTGAGCGTACGGGCGCGACGGCCGTGATCGCGGATGTGATCGAGATCGAGAGCGGGTACGAGCGGGCTGTGGCGGCGGTAATGCAGGACCGTCTCCAGTATGTGGTTGTGCCCGATGCCGATGCCGGTGTGCTTGGTGCGAGTTATCTCCGCGAGACCCGAACGGGCCGGGCCAGTTTTATCCCCGTGGCGCCACGCGAGGTTCCGTCAGGCGGACACAACAGCCCGCCTCCCGGGTACTCACTGCTCTCTGAGCATATCAGCGCGCAAGACGGATACAGCGAGGCCGTCAAGAGCCTGCTCTCCGGCGTCGTGGTGGCGGATAACCTCGAAAGCGCCACCAATCAGTGGAAGTTGAACGGGACGTACGTGACCTTCGTCACGCGCGAGGGCGAGATGCTCGACGCCCAGGGGATCATCACCGGAGGGAGCGGGCGTCCGGTCGAGGAGGGTTTGCTGGCTCGCAAGACCGAACTTCGACGCGTCGAGGAGAACCTCGCGGTTGCCAGGGAGAAGGCGCGAGTCGCGGGCGAGCAATTCGAGCGCATCGGCCACGAGGCTCAGGAGGTCAGCGAGGAGCTGTCGCGTCTGGACCGCCGTATGCACGAGTTGACGGTCAACCGCGTCACCGCCGAAGGCGAGCTCGAACTCCAGCGTCAGAACCTCGCACGCACGGAAGAACGCGGGGGGTCCGTCCAGGCGGAAGTCGATGCGCTCGAGAAAGAAGACGGCGAACTCCGCGGGCGTCTGACCGAGCTTGCCCAGCAGCTGGAGGAGACCGCTGCGATGCTCGGTACATCCGACGCACGCCGGGAGGAGCTGGAAGCGGAGAGGGACCGCGTAGCCGCGGTCCGCGCCGAGAAGGGGCGTCGCGTTGAACAGCTCCGGGTCGCCGAAGCAGAGCTGCGGCAGCGTCGGCAGGCCAGTGAGGGCAGCCTGCAGTCGCGGCGGTCAGCAATCGAAGATCTGGCCTCGCGACACGAGTCGCTGGGCCGCCGGCTGGCCCATGACCGGGGAGAACTGGAGCTGGCTTCGGAGCGGATTGCGCGCGAGGATCTCGACCCCGAGTCGGTCCGCGCCGAGATGGAGGCCGCAGAGCGGGTTCTGGCGGAGCTTCAGGAAGAGGCCGAGTCGATGCGCGCCTCGCTGGGAACGGTACAGTCCCGGCTGGACGAGATCTCCTCCGAAGTCGAGATCAAAAGGGAATCGCGGAGCCGCCTCGAGCTCGCCCTGAAAGAGTGCGAACTGGAGCGGCAAGCCCTCGCAGACGGTCTGCGCGAGCGACTGGGAATCGAAGCCGAGGAACTCGCGGCCGCAGCCGGCAATACAGGCTCGGGGCAGGGCCTGTCTTGCCTCGAGTTGGGAGAGGTTCATGCGAGGTTGGATGTCCCGATGAAGCCTCGTGTCCTCTCGCCCCATGGCATCGCCCGGTTGCTGGCCGGCGAAGAGGCAGCCGGCGCGGCTCTGGACCCCGACCTCACGCCGGAACAGATGCAGGCGGAGCTCGAGCGGATTCGCAACTCCATCCGTAGACTCGGCAACGTCAATGTCGGAGCGGTTGCCGAACTGGAGGAGCTCGAGACCAGGCTCACCGAGATGACCGGGCAGCGGGACGATCTCGAGAAGTCCATCGAGGACCTGCGCGCGACGATTTCGCGCCTTAACAAGCTTTCGCGCCAGCGCTTTCACGAGACCTTCCTCGCGGTGAACGACCTCTTCAAGCAGCTCTTTCCCAAGCTGTTCCAGGGCGGGAAGGCATGGCTGGAGCTCACCGATGAGGCCAACCTCCTTGAGACGGGGGTGGAAATTTACGTCAGACCGCCAGGCAAGAAGGTTGGAAACCTGAACCTGCTGTCCGGCGGAGAGAAGGCGCTGACGGCGGTGAGCCTGATCTTCTCGCTGTTTCTGTTCAAGCCGAGCCCGTTCTGCGTGCTTGACGAGGTTGATGCGCCGCTCGACGACGCCAACATCGGCCGGTTCGCGGGCATGGTTTCCGAAATGTGTGATCGGTCGCAGTTCGTGCTGATCACGCACAACAAGCGAACCATGGAGGCCTGCGACATGCTCTACGGGGTCACAATGCAGGAGCCGGGGGTTTCGAAGATCGTATCCGTCGAAATCGATCGATAGCCGGTCGGGGAATCGGCAGGCCGGAGGGTGCACATCCGGATTTGACAGCATCACGGGCAGACTCGTAGACTTCGCGCTTCTCGCGAAGTGCTGCTTGAAGAAACACGAGCCAAGCCCATGGAAAACAAGGCTTTACTCCGCCTCGAAAAAGACGTTGATCGAATGCTGGGCGAGCTGCGCACCTTGGCACGGCGGCAGAATCAGCTGACCCTGGCCCTCGACAGGAACGAGGCCGAGATCGAGCGACTCCGGGGCGAGGTGCAGAGATACAGAACTGAGCGGAGTGATGTGAGACGGACGGTCGATGCTCTCATCAAGCGCTTCGAGCGGCTCGACATCGACTGGGATGGGATCTCTTAAGTGGCGAACGAAATAACGGTAGACCTGGCGGGGCAGAGCCTCACCATCCGAAGTGAAGAAGAAGGCGAGTATGTCCGCAAACTCGCGGCGGTGGTCGATCGCAAGATACGAGAGGTTTCCAAGGGGCAGCAGGGGGTTACGACGCTGACTCTCGCGCTCACCGCCGCAATGGCGATCGCCGATGACCTCGAGAAGCTCAAAGAGGCCGGCAAGGCTACCGATGGCGAGATAGATCGGGTATCCTCTCGCATCGAGGCGGAGCTCGAGCAGACCGGCTCCGACTGAGCGAGCGGGTAAGTTTTACGGGACGAGGCCCCTGGTGCGTACGTGAGAGGACGCAAGCGCTCGTGCCTGCAAGCATTCGAAAAGGGAGCTCATCTCTCTTCGCGCCGGCGGTAGCGAAAGCGCCGTCGGTCCAGGCGGAGGGACACCAGGCCCCCACCTGGTTATCCGGGTTCGAGTGATACGTCCGAACGGCGCGACTGGGGGCCTCTTTCCCGGACCCGGCACGCGTGCCGGGATCAGCATGGGCTCGGGCGGAGCCGTAAACTGGGACATACCAAGCAGAGCTTTCGGCAGCTTGTCAGGCAGCGCCTGGCAGCTCTGGCCGATAAGGAGCGGGCATCGCTCTCGTCGGTGATCTGCGAGAATCTGCGGAGGCTGGCGCAGGTCCGACAGGCTGAACAAATCCTGCTCTATTCAGCGCTTGCCGATGAGGTTGACCTCCAGGAGCTCGTGCGAGAGCTGCCAGGGGACGGGCCTCGTCTCTATCTCCCCGTGACCGGGCGGGACTCGCCGGGTTTTCGGTGCTGGCGACCGGGTGAGCCGGTTGAGACGGGAGCGTTCGGCGCGATGGAGCCGCTGTCCGCGGAAGGACCCACGGCAGGCGCCAAGGTAGTTCTGGTCCCCGGAAGAGCTTTCGATCCCGCAGGCAACAGGGTGGGGCGAGGGACCGGCTGGTATGACAGAGAACTCGCAGGGCTCGGGATGCCGACATTCCGCGTCGGGGTTGCCTTTTCATGCCAGCTGTTCGAGCAGGTTCCTGTCGCCCGACATGACCAGGGGGTCGATTACCTTGTGACCGAGGACCGGGTTATCGATTGTCAGCGTGATCATTGACCGTGTACGTGGCCCGGAGAGCCTGGAGACATGAAGATTTCGGTAAAAGAGCAACTGGAGGTCATCGGGCAGGGCTGCGCCGAGCTGATCAGCGAGGCTGGACTGGTACGAAAACTCGAGGAGGGGCGTCCGCTGCGCGTAAAGGCGGGTTTCGACCCGACTTCGGCGGATCTTCACCTTGGTCACACGGTGCTGATGCACAAGCTGCGTCACTTCCAGGATCTCGGCCACCACGTGATGTTCCTGATCGGTGACTTCACGGCCCGAATCGGTGACCCGAGCGGGCGGTCGGAGACCCGACCGACGCTTTCCACCGACGAGATCGCTGCGCACGCGGCTACCTACCAGGAGCAGGCTTTCCGGATACTGGACCGCGAACGCACCGAGGTTTTCTGGAACAGCCAGTGGATGGATCGCATGAGCGCGGCGGACCTCGTCCGGCTGGCGGGCGAGTATACGGTCGCACGGATGCTCGAGCGCGATGACTTCGAGAAGCGGTACAAGGGGCATCTGCCGATCAGTATTCATGAGTTCCTCTACCCGCTGGTCCAGGGGTACGACTCGGTGGTCATGAACGCCGACGTCGAGCTCGGCGGCACAGATCAGAAATTCAACCTGCTCGTGGGCCGTGAGCTGCAGCGGGGCAGGGGGGCGCAGCCCCAGGTGGTGATTACGATGCCCCTGCTGGAAGGCACCGATGGCGTCCAGAAAATGAGCAAGTCGCTCGGCAACGCGATTGGTATCTCCGAAACGCCGACGGAGATCTACGGCAAACTGATGTCGATATCGGATGAGCTGATGGGCCGGTATTACGCGCTTCTCAGCGATGCGACGCCGGAACATCTCCGTGGACTTTCAGAGGGGAAAATCCATCCGATGGAAGCCAAGAAGGCACTCGCGCGAGAGATTTCAGCCCGTTACCACGGCGAGGAGGCCGCAGCGGCGGCGGCGGTCGAATTCCAGAGAAGGTTTCAGCGTGGCGGACTGCCCGATGAGGTCCCGGAAGTCTCGATCGAGGCCTCCGAGCCGGTCTGGATCTGCCGGGTGATCAAAGAGGCCGGCCTCGCGAAATCGACGGGGGAGGCCCGCCGGCTGGTTGCCCAGGGGGCGGTGCGAATCGGCGGGGAGCGGGTGCAGGATGTCGAGTTTGCAGTGACTCCGGAGGGGGAGCCTCTGCTCCAAGTGGGCAAGAGACGGCTGGCTCGCCTGAGATTTATCATCGGTTGAGCACAAGCTAATGATTAATCCTTTGCGTGGATGTTGACACGCACAACCGCGATCTCTATAACTACCGGGCTCTGCGGCGAGTGCAGCAGGTCTTTGAAAACTGGGTAGTGACGAATCGGCCGAATCCAGGTCGCCCTCAGGGGCACACGGATACGGTCGGCTCGATGCACAGCAATCGTTCAGCGAACCTCCGTTCGTCACGATAGTGACACGATTGTGGGTGGTGGCTTCGGTCATCATTCACGCTTAACTGGAGAGTTTGATCCTGGCTCAGAACGAACGCTGGCGGCGTGCCTAACACCTGCAAGTCGTGCGAGAACGCTTCCTTCGGGATGCTAGTAAAGCGGCGCACGGGTGAGTAACACGTAGGTAATCTACCTCGAAGTCTGGGATAACTGGCCGAAAGGTCAGCTAATACCGGATAAGACCACGACCTCCTCGGGGGTTGTGGCCAAAGGCGGCCTCTTCATGAAAGCTGTCGCTACGGGATGAGCCTGCGGCCCATTAGCTAGTTGGTGAGGTAAAGGCTTACCAAGGCAATGATGGGTAGCTGGTCTGAGAGGATGATCAGCCACACTGGAACTGAGACACGGTCCAGACTCCTACGGGAGGCAGCAGTGGGGAATATTGCGCAATGGGGGAAACCCTGACGCAGCGACGCCGCGTGGGTGATGAAGGCCTTCGGGTCGTAAAGCCC